>NZ_BNEM01000001.1:4200000-4500000 GCF_018327705.1 Catellatospora sp. TT07R-123
CACCACGCGAACCTGCTGCCGTGGCACCGTGCCATCCGCCTGCCCGTGCCCGACTCGGCCGCCGCCGCGGTGCGCTACCTGGCCGCCGCGCTGGCCCAGGTCCGCCGGGACTCCCCCGACGGCCCGGTGCTGGTCGCGGTCACCGGGGCCAGCAACGTCACCGGCGAGCTGTGGCCGGTGCGCGAGCTGGCCGACATCGCGCGCCGGTTCGGCGCCCGGACCGTCGTGGACGCCGCCCAGCTCGCCCCGCATGTGCCGGTCGACCTGGGCACGCTGGACGTGGACTACCTCGCCCTGTCCGGGCACAAGCTCTACGCCCCGTTCGGGGCGGGGGTGCTCGTCGGCCGGGGCGACTGGCTCGACGCGGCGGAGCCGTACCTGGCCGGAGGCGGGGCGACCAGCGGCGTCGGCGACGCCACGCACGACGTGCGCTGGAACACCGGCCCGGCCCGGCACGAGGCGGGCACGCCGAACCTGTTCGGCGCGGTGGCGCTGGCCGCGGTCTGCGCGACGCTGGAGGCGGCCGACCGCGACGCGCTGCACCGGCGCGAGCAGCTGCTGCTGGCCCGGCTGCGGGCCGGGCTGTCGACCATCCCGGGCGTCGCCGAACTGCGCACCTTCGAGCCCACCGCCCCGCGTATCGGGGTGGTGTCGTTCGCGGTGCGCGGCCGGGACTCGTCCGAGGTGGCGGCCTACCTGGCCCGCGAGCACAACATCGGCGTACGCGACGGCCTGTTCTGCGCCCACCCCCTGGCCCGCCGCCTGCTCCAGGAGGCCGCCGACCGCCACCGCTGGCCCACCACCCCCACCACCGCCCTCCGCGCCAGCATCGGCCTAGGCACCACCGAACCCGAGGTAGACGCGTTCGTCGCCGCCCTCGCCGCCCTCTAGCCCGCCCTCTAGGCGTCGATCATGAACTTATGGCACGGTTCGACGGCGTGTCTTGTGCACGGCTTCCTGATCAACTAGCCGCCTCTGGGCCCGCCGACGGGCCGGGGGCGGGTGGGGCGGGGGCGGGTGGGCGGCGGGTGTGGGCGCGGCGGACGAGGCGTTCGGCGTCCTCGCGGGGCAGGCCGGTGGCGCGGAGGAGGTCGGTCGCCGTCGAGCGGACCTGGGCGTAGACGACCTGGCCGGAGAAGTCCAGGCCGGCGGTGTGGGCCTCGCGGGCGGCGCGTACGGCGCGTACGCCCGCGTCGCGGCTGTCCTCGGGTTCGCGGGCGGCGGCCAGGTCCCGGCGCAGCAGGTCGACCGCGTCGGCGAGCTGGTGCACCGCGTCCACCAGCGGCGGCGGCACCTGCTCGCCGTCGCGCAGGATCGACGTGATCCGGCGTACCAGCACCCGGCTGTTGCGCAGCGCCCGCGCCAGATGGTCGGCGGCGTCGATGTACTCGGTGAGCGCCGCCCGCTTGCGCCAGTGCACCGGCGCGATCGTGGACAGCTCGCGCCCGGCGGTCAGCGACTCGCCGAACGCCCGCAGCTGCGCCTCGGCCTGGCGCATGTCCCCCAGCGCCGCCTGCGCCACGTCGGCGTCGCGGTGCTCCAGCGCGTCGGCGCCCTCGTGCAGCCCGCGCGACAGGCTGTCCAGCAGCGGGGCCACCGCCCTGCTCACCACGGTCAGCGGGTTCAGCGGCAGCAGCAGGCCCATCACCACCAGCGCCACCGCACCGCCGACGACCGCGTCGACGAACCGGCTCAGGAAGTAGTCGGTGGTGGTCGGCAGCAGCGTGGCCACCAGGATGCCGGAGGACGCGGACTGGCTGACCAGGGCCGCCGAGCCGCCCAGGAACACCGCCAGCGACATGGCCAGGAACACGACCAGGGCCAGCTGCCACACGCCCCGGCCGATGTACAGCACCAGCAGCTCGCCGAGCAGGATGCCGACCGCGTTGCCCGCGACGATCTCGAACGCGCGGCGCATCCGCTGCCCCATCGAGATGGCCAGCGTGACCACGGCCGCGATCGGCGCGAAGTACGGCTGGCGGTGCCCGATCAGGTCGTGCGCGACCCACCACGCCCCGCCCGCCGCGATCGCCGCCTGCGCCGCCAGCAGGGCGCCCGCCCGGACCCGGCGCGCCCGGTCGCCCAGGGTGACCCGGGTGCGTCGGCCGAGCTCAGCGGCGTCCATGACACCACTGTGGCGCAGACCGCATCGCGAGCCGTGCCGATGCGTCAAGATTCAGCCATGGCCGAGGTAGCCCGTTTCGTCGCCACCGCCCGCGCCGCCGGGGCGACCGCCCCCGACGACACCCTGACCGCTGTCGGGACCGAGCTGGTCAACCGCTGGTCCGAGCCGCACCGCTTCTACCACGACCTGTCCCACCTGGCCGCCACCCTGGACCTGGTCGACGACCCGGTGATCGAGCTGGCGCTGTGGGGCCACGACGCGATCTACGACCCGACCGCCGCCGACAACGAGGAGCGCAGCGCCGAGCTCACCGCGGCGTTGCTGTCCGAGTGCGGCCTGCCCGCCGCCGTGGTCGAGGAGGCGGTCCGGCTGGTACGGCTCACCGCCGGCCACGCCGTCGACCCCGCCGACCGCACCGGCACCCGGCTCGCCGACGCCGACCTGGCGATCCTGGCCGTCCCGTGGCCCGACTACTGCACCTACGTCGCCGGCGTACGCGCCGAGTACGCCCACGTCCCCGACGAGCTCTGGCAGGTGGGCCGCGCCACCGTCCTCCGCAACCTCCTGTCCCTCCCCCAGCTGTACCACCACCACCCCACCTGGGAGGTGGCAGCCCGCACCAACCTCACCCGCGAACTGTCCGCCCTCCACGCCCCGGCTCCCGCCGCCGACCCCGAGGCCAGTTGATCAGGAAGCTGTGCACGGGACACACCGTCGAACCGTGCCACAAGTTCATGATCAACGCACGGGGGGGCGTGCGGCGGTGGCCAGGTGTTTGGGGAGGCGGAGGTTGGCGGTGCGGAGGAGGCGGGCTATGTCGCGGGCGGTGACGTGGGTGGCGCCGAGCCATATCGCCACCGGGACGAGTTCGGACGGGATGTCGTAGTGGTCGCGGTCGAAGCCGCGGCGGGGGGCGCCCAGCAGCTCGGCGAAGGCGTGCAGCTCGGCGCGGGAGACGTCGCTGACCAGGTGCGCCCACAGGCGGTTGTGGGCGGGCCAGACCGGGTTGTCGACGTAGATCACCCGTTCACGCTAGCGTGCTCGGGTGACCTTGCTCGATGAACTGCGCGGCGCGCTGGGGCCCGATCGGGTGATCACCGATCCCGACCTGCTCGCGTCATACCGGCGGGACGAAGCGGATCTGGTCGAGGCGGGGGTGCCGCTGGCCGTCGTACGCCCGCAGTCCACCGCGGAGGTCGCCGCCGCCGTCACCGCCGCCGCGCGCCACGGCGTGCCGGTCGTGGCCCAGGGCGCGCGCACCGGCCTGGCGGGCGGCGCCAACGCCGTCGACGGCTGCCTGGTGGTCTCCATGCTCGGTATGGACCGCATCCTGCACCTCGACCCGGCCAACCGGATCGCCGTCGTCCAGCCCGGCGTCGTCAACGCCGCCCTGGCCCGCGCCGTGGCCGCCGAGGGGCTGCGCTACCCGCCCGACCCGGGCTCGTGGGAGTCCAGCACCATCGGCGGCAACGTCGCCACCAACGCGGGCGGCATGTGCTGCGTGAAGTACGGCGTCACCACCGAGTACGTGCTCGGCCTGGAGGTCGTGCTCGCCGACGGGCGGGTGCTGCGCACCGGCCGCCGCACCCCGAAGGGCGTCGCCGGATACGACCTGACCAGGCTGTTCGTCGGCTCCGAGGGCACCCTCGGCATCATCACCGAGATCACCGTGGCGCTGCGCCCGGCCGCCGAGGAGTCGCTGACCCTGGTCGCGGTGTTCCCGACCACGGCCGCCGCCGGGGACGCGGTGAACCGGATCTTCTCCGCCGGGCTGTCGCCCAGCCTGCTGGAACTGCTGGACCGGGTGCACCTGGAGGCGATCGAGGCATACCGGCCGATGGGCCTCGACACCACAGCGGCCGCGCTGCTGCTGGCCTCGGCCGACACCGGATCGCGGGCGGCGGCCGATCTGGAGCGGATCGCCGAGGCGGCGACCGCGGCCGGGGCGATCGAGGTGTGGCAGGCCACCGACGCCGAGGAGGCGGCGCAGCTGCTGCTGGCGCGACGGCTGGCGCACCCGGCGATGGAGCGGCTGGCCGTGTCGCTGTACGAGCACGGCGGGCTGATCATCGACGACGTGGCGGTGCCGCGTACCCGGCTGGCCGAGCTGCTCGACGACGTCGCCGAGATCTCCGCGCGCCACGGCGTGCCGGTCGGGGTCGTCGGGCACGCCGGGGACGGGAACATGCACCCCAACATCGTGGTCGACCGGGCCGACCCGGCCAGCGTCGCCGCGGGCCGCCGCGTCTTCGACGAGATCATGGAGCGCGGCCTGGCGCTGGGCGGCACCTGCACCGGCGAGCACGGCGTCGGCCTGCTCAAACGCGACTGGCTCGCCACCGAACTCGGCGAGGTCGGCGTGGACGTGCACCGCGCCATCAAGGCGGCGCTGGACCCGTCGGGGTTGCTCAACCCGGGCAAGGTCCTCGCCGCCTGAGCCGGCTCTCGCTCTCGTCCGGCTAGACGGTGGCGGCCAGACGGGCGGCGTCGGCCGCGACGTCGTCCGGCATCCGCTGCGACTCCCGCTCGGCCTCGACGTGGGACAGGTACCTGGCGATCTCGGCCTCGACGGTGGCCGCGTCCCAGCCCAGCACCGGGGCCATCAGCTCAGCCGCGCGGCGGGCCGTCGCCGAGCCCCGGTGGGCGGTCTCGAACGAGATCCGGGTACGCCGGGACAGCACGTCGACCAGGTGCCGGGCGCCCTCGTGGCCGACGGCGTACACCACCTCGGCGCTCAGGTGCTCCGGCGCTCCGGGCAGCGGCTCCTTCAGCGCGGCGTCGGCGTCGATCAGCGCCAGCAGCTCGGTGGTCAGCGTGCCGTAGCGCTCCAGCAGGTGCTCGATCGCCCCGGCGCTCAGCCCGTGCCGCCGGGCCAGGTCGGCGCGGTCGCGCCACATCGCCTGCCAGCCGTCGGCGCCCAGCAGCGGCAGCCCGGCGGTGCCGCTGGCCCGCACCGTGCCCAGGCGGCGGGCCGCGCGGTCGATCACGTCCTGTGCCATCACCCGGTACGTGGTGAACTTCCCGCCCGCCACCAGCAGCAGCCCGAGCAGCGGCTCGACCACCGCGTGCTCGCGGGACAGGGCCGAGGTGGAGTCGGACTCCCCCGACAGCAGCGGCCGCAGCCCGGCGTACACGCCCTCGATGTCGGACAGCCCGATCGGACGGTCCAGCACCGCGTTGACGTGCGAGAGCAGGTATTCGATGTCCTTGGCCGACGCGGCCGGGTGGTCCCGGTCCAGCGCCCAGTCGGTGTCGGTGGTGCCGATGATCCAGTGCCCGCCCCACGGGATGACGAACAGCACGCTCGTCGCGGTACGCAGGATCAGCCCGACCTCGCCCGTGATCGCCGAGCGCGGCACGACCAGGTGCACGCCCTTGGACGCCCGCACCCGGAACCCGATCTTCGCGTCGGGCAGCCACGACGACACGTCGCCGCTCCACACGCCCGTCGCCGCGACCACGGTGCGGGCGCGCACGTCGAACTCCCCGGTGCCGTCGCTGACCCGTACCCCCGTGACCTCGCGGGCCTGGCGCAGCAGGCCCACCGCGCGCACCCCGGTCACCACGGCCGCGCCGAGGCTGGCCGCGGTCCGGGCCACCGTCACCACGAACCGGGCGTCGTCGACCTGCCCGTCGTAGTAGCGGATCGCCCCGGCCAGGCCCTCCTCCCGCAGCGACGGGAACAGCCGCCGCGTCCCGGCCTGGGTCAGGTGCCGGTGCAGCGGCATCCCGCGCCCGTGCCCGACGATCCCGGCGAACGCGTCGTAGAGCGCGACCCCGGCGCCGTAGTAGACCCGGTGCCAGGCGCGCCGGGCCACCCCGGACACACCCTGCTGCTCGGCGGGCAGCGGCACGAGGAACGGCACCGGCCGCACCAGGTGCGGGGCCAGCCGGGTGGTGAGCAGGCCGCGTTCGCGCAGCGCCTCGTGCACCAGCGGGAACTCCAGCTGCTCCAGGTAGCGCAGGCCGCCGTGGATCAGTTTGGACGAGCGCGACGAGGTGCCGGAGGCGAGGTCGCTCGCCTCGATGAGCGCGACCCGCAGGCCGCGCGAGGCGGCGTCCAGTGCCGCACCGGCACCGGTCACTCCACCCCCGACGATCAGGACATCGAACTCTTCTTCGCGAAGCCGGCGCAGGTCGGCACTGCGGCGCTCTGGCGAGAGGGCGCCGGCGGCAAAGCGGGACACGCTGCGGTCACGCATCCCATCACGGTACCGTGCGGCTGTGTCCTCATACGGTGATCGACAGGGTGTTCCGCACAACTCGGGCGCCCCCGGATCGCAGCAGGGCGGGTGGCCTGCGGCGACGTGGGCGCCGCCGCCTCCGACCGGGGCGAATCCGGCTGCGGGCATGAAGATCCTCGCCGTCCTGCTCGGGCTGTGGGCCGTGTGCTTCGCCGTCGCCAGCCAGTACGGCCTCGTCTTCTGGGAGCAGCTGCTCGGCCAGTTCGGCCTGGAGGCCCCCGGCTGGGTCTGGCTCGCCCCGGCGGTGGGCGCCGCGCTGCTGGTGGGCGGCCCGGCCGCGCTGCTGGCGTCCCTGCCCCGGCACGAGGGCGTACGGGCCACCGGCCGCGCCTTCCTCGCCGGTGCCGGTGCGCTGACCGTCGGCTGCCTGCTGCGCCTCATCCCGGCCACCGCCAACGAGCTGTACCTGCTCGCCCTGGCCGCCGTCGCGGCCGTCGCCGCATGGCTGCTGTCGCGCCGCGCCCGCCCGGCCGCCCGGCCCGCCGCAACTGTCCCGCCTCCGGCCGAGGCCGATGTGCCCGGATCGGACAGTGCCGTCGCGGCGTCGCGTCCGGCCGCGCCCGTGGTGGACGACTCCGTCACGGCACGCCCGCAGGCGACGCCGGGGGCGCTGGGGTGGGCCGTGCTCGCGGGCGTGGCGGTGCTGGTGCCGTTCCTGTGGGCGGGGGCGCTGGGCGGGTTCACCGAGACGGTCACGGCCCTGCTGGCGGCGGCCGCGGTCGGCTGGTTCACCGCGACCGTGCTCGGCTGGGACCTGTGGCGGCACTTCACGACCCGGGGCAGGCCGACCCTGGTGCTGGTCGGCGGCCTGGTGGCGGGCGTGGTGCTGACGCTGGTGGCGGCCGGGACCGGCGCCGCCGGGGTGCAGCTGCTGACGCTGCTGGTGCTGCCGCCGCTGGGCTTCGCGGTGGCCGCGCTGGCCCCCGCCAGCCCGTCCGGCCGGGCCACCCTGGTCACGGTGGCGCTGGCGGTCTTCGGCCCGCTCGCCTTCGTCGACCCCGACGAGATCAACCTCAGCCTGTACGACCACGACGTCCCGTACTACGTCTTCCTCGCGGCCCTGGTCTCGCTGGCGATCGCCCTGATCCTGGGCCTGGCGTACGGCCTGGGCCTGCTGCGGACCATCCGCACCAGGACCGTCACCGCCCCGTACGCCCCGCCCCCGGTGCCGCCGCACGCGGTGCCGGGCCATCCGGCCGCGCCGACGCCGTACCCGGTCCCGCCCGGCGCCCCGGCGGGCGGCTGGTACGGAACGGCCGGACCGGCGCCGTTCGTCGACACGCTGGCGGTGCGGCCGCGCACCAGCAACCGCGCCCTGGCCACCGGCCTGGCCGTGGTGCTGGGCCTGGGCGCCGGCGCCTTCTACCTGTCCGCCGGACATCCCGGCCTCTACGGCGACCAGCTGTTCGTGGTGCTCAAGGACCAGGCGCCGCTGACCGGCCTGCCGACCACCACCGGCCTCGGGCCCGGCCGCGACGCCCGGGTCGCCGCCGTCTACCACCGGCTCGTCGAGCACGCCGAGCGCACCCAGGCGCCGCTGCGCCGCGACCTCGACCGCTGGCACTTCGACTACCAGCCGTACTACCTGGTCAACGCGCTGCGGGTGAACGGCGGCCCGGAGCTGAAGGCGTGGCTGGAGACGCGCGACGACGTCGACCGGGTGCTGCTCGACCAGCGGCTGAGGCCGCTGCCCCGGCCGATCGGGGTCAGCCACGGCACGCAGACCCAGCCCCCGGCGCTGACCCAGTGGAACCTCCAGCAGGTCGGCGCACCCGACCTGTGGAAGCGCGGCATCACCGGCTCGGGCATCGTGGTCGGCGGCTCCGACTCCGGCGTGGACGGCACCCACCCGGCCCTGTCGGCGCAGTACCGCGGCGGCGACGACTCCTGGTACGACCCCTGGTCGGGCAGCACCACCCCCAACGACCACAACGGCCACGGCACGCACACCATGGCCACCGCCGTGGGCCGCGAGAACGTCGGCGTCGCCCCCGGCGCGCAGTGGGTCGCCTGCGTGAACCTCGAACGCAACATGAGCAGCCCCTCGCTGTACCTGGACTGCATGCAGTTCATGCTCGCGCCGTTCCCGCACGGCGGGAACCCGTTCACCGACGGCCGCCCGGCGCGCGCCCCGCACGTGCTGACCAACTCGTGGGGCTGCCCGCCGATCGAGGGCTGTGACGCCACCGTGCTGCGCCCGGCCACCGCCGCCCTGGCTGCGGCCGGGATCGCCTTCGTCGCCGCCGCGGGCAACACCGGGCCCCGGTGCGGCTCGCTGGACACCCCGCCCGCCACCGACCCGGCGTCGATCACCGTCGCGGCCGTGAACGAGCAGCGCCAGATCACCGACTTCTCCAGCCGGGGCCCGGCCGACGGCAAGCCCGACCTGGCCGCCCCCGGCGACGAGGTGCTGTCGGCGATGCCGGGCAACACGTACGCCAAGCTCAGTGGCACCTCGATGGCGACTCCGCACGTCGCGGGCGTGATCGCGCTGCTGTGGTCGGCGCACCCGGAACTCGTCGGCGACCTGCCCGGCACCGAGCAGCTGCTGCGCCGCGGCGCCAAGCCCGCCGTCCCCACCGGCTGCGGAACGGAGGCGGACCAGGCCGGCGCCGGCATCGTCAACGCGGCGGACGCCGTGACCGCCGCCGCGGGGTAGCGTTGACCGTCATGATCGGCCCGTACGAGCCGCACCACCGTGCCGCCGTCACCGGCCTGCTGGAGCGGTCGCTGCTGGCCGACGACGCGGCCGAGGCGGCCGAGATAGTCGACCTGCTGGCCGGGTCGACCGGCTTCGTCGCGATCGACGGCGACGAACCCGACGGCGAGGTGGTCGGGGTGGCCCTGGGCAGCACCGGCCATCGCGACCCGGCGGTCGGGCACCTGGACCTGCTCGCGGTCGACCCGGGCCACCGCCGCCAGGGGCACGGCCGGGCGCTGGTCGAGGCGGTGGAGGAGATGCTGCGGGGGCGCGGGCTGACCGCGGTCCAGGTCAGCGGCAACGCCCCGGTGCACGCCTGGCCCGGGGTGGACGTGCGGTACACGCCCGCGCTGTGCTCGCTGGCCGCGCTCGGGTACGCGCACGACCGTACGGCCTGGAACATGACCGCCGAGCTGGTCGAGGGCTCGCCCGCGCTGCGCGAGACGCGCTCGGCCCAGGAGCGGCTGGCCGCCGCGCACGTCGTGGTACGCGCCGCGACCCCGGCCGACCTGCCCGAGCTGCGCCCGATCATCGCCGCCGAGTGGGACGCGGCCTGGGTGGCCGAGGTGGAGCGGGCGATCGGCGGCCACGGCGGCTGCCAACTGGCCTTCCGCGACGGAGCGCCGGTCGGCTTCGCGGCCTGGGGCGGCTGCCGCCCGAGCTGGTTCGGCCCGATGGGCACCCTGCCCGCCGCGACGGGACTCGGCATCGGCGGCGTGCTGCTGCGCCGGTGCCTGCGCGAGCAGGCCGATCGAGGGCTGCGCAGCGTCCAGATCGGGTGGGTGGGGCCGGTGAGCTTCTACTCCGGCGCCGCGGGGGCTGTCATCGAGCGCGTGTTCTTCCTGCTCCGCAAGCCCCTCTAGCCTCCGGTGGCAGGGAAGGGCACCTTGTCGTCGCCTTCCGTGGTGGAAGGGCACCTTCTCAACGCGACAGCCGGCGCATGCGTCGATTGCACCAATTTTCATGTTCGGGCGCAATGTCGCGAACGCTGCGCGACGATGAGGACGTGGCAGCCTCGTCGTCAGTCCCGGGCAGCGCCGCGGAGGCGCACGGCGCGGCGATCATGGTCTCGACCGCGGCGGCGGTGGGCGGATTCCTCTTCGGATACGACACCGCCGTCATCAACGGCACCGTGGACGCGCTGCAGGAGACCTTCCATCTCAACTCCGTCGTCCTCGGCCTGGTGGTGTCCTCGGCACTGCTGGGCTGCGCCGTCGGCGCCTGGTTCGCCGGTCCGCTGGCCGACCGGCTCGGCCGGGTACGGGTCATGCTCATCGCCGCCGCCCTGTTCGTCGTCAGCGCGATCGGATCGGCACTCGCCTTCGCCGCCTGGGACCTGACCGTCTGGCGCGTCATCGGCGGCCTGGGGGTCGGCGCGGCGAGCGTCATCGCCCCGGCGTACATCGCCGAGGTGTCCCCCGCGCACATGCGCGGCCGGCTCGGTTCGCTCCAGCAGCTCGCCATCGTCAGCGGCATCTTCGTCGCCCTGCTGGTCGACTACCTGCTCGCCGACGTCGCGGGCGGGGCGATGGCCTCGGTGCCGTGGGGCGGCGCGGCGTGGCGGTGGATGTTCGCCTCCGCCGCGATCCCGGCGGTGATCTACGCGGTGCTCGCGCTGCAGATCCCGGAATCGCCGCGCTACCTGGTGCGGCGCGGCCGCCTGGCCGAGGCCCGCAAGGTCATCAAGCGGCTGATCGGCGGCGACGTCGACCAGCGGATCGAGGACATTCAGCGTACGGTGAGCCGCCCCGGCGAGAAGGTGCGCCTGTCCGACCTCAGAGGCCCGCGCCTGGGCCTGCTGCCGATCGTCTGGGTGGGCATCCTGCTCTCGGTGTTCCAGCAGTTCGTCGGCATCAACGTGATCTTCTATTACTCGTCGACGCTGTGGGCGTCGGTGGGCTTCAGCGAGTCGAGTTCGCTGCTGATCACGGTGATCACCAGCGTCACCAACATCATCACCACGCTGATCGCGATCGCCCTGGTCGACCGGATCGGCCGCAAACCGCTACTGCTCATCGGCGCGGCGGGCATGGTGGTCACGCTCGGCACGATGGCCTGGTGCTTCTCCACCGCCACGCAGACCGTCAACGCGGCGGGCGAGTCCGTGACCATGCTCAGCCCCGACGTCGGCAAGGTCGCCCTGGTCGCGGCGAACCTCTACGTCGTCGCGTTCGGTATGAGCTGGGGCCCGGTCGTCTGGGTGCTGCTGGGCGAGATGTTCAACAACACGATCCGCGCGACGGCACTGGCCGTGGCCGCCGCCGCCCAGTGGGTGGCCAACTGGCTCATCAGCACCACCTTCCCGGCGCTGGCCAGCATCGGCCTGACCTTCGCGTACGGCCTCTACTGCCTGTTCGCGCTGCTGGCCTTCATCTTCGTCTCGAAGGCGGTGCACGAGACCAGGGGCCGCGAGCTCGAAAGCATGTGACGCACACGGGAAAGGCCCCGGCCGAAGCCGGGGCCTTTCCGCTGTTCATACGCTCGCGATCCCGAGAGATCAGCAGAGCTGCCGCCTCTGATCCCGAAAGATCAGAAGTCCATGTCACCGCCGCCGGGGCCCGCCGGGGCGGCCGACGCCTTCTCCGGCTTGTCGGCCACGACGGCCTCGGTGGTGAGGAACAGGGCCGCGATCGAGGCAGCGTTCTGCAGCGCCGAGCGGGTCACCTTGGCGGGGTCGATGATGCCGGCCTTGAGCAGGTCGACGTACTCGCCGGTGGCGGCGTTGAGGCCCCAGCCCGGCTCGATGTTGCGCACCTTCTCCGACACGACGCCACCCTCGAGGCCCGCGTTGACGGCGATCTGCCGCAGCGGGGCGTCGAGCGCGACCCGGACGATGTTGGCACCGGTGGCCTCGTCGCCGCTCAGGTCGAGCTTGTCGAACGCGGTCTTGCCGGCCTGCACGAGCGCCACGCCGCCACCGGCGACGATGCCCTCCTCGACGGCCGCCTTCGCGTTGCGGACGGCGTCCTCGATGCGGTGCTTGCGCTCCTTGAGCTCGACCTCGGTGGCCGCGCCGACCTTGATCACCGCGACACCGCCGGCCAGCTTGGCCAGGCGCTCCTGCAGCTTCTCGCGGTCGTAGTCGGAGTCCGACTTCTCGATCTCGGCGCGGATCTGGTTCACCCGGCCGTTGATCTGCTCGGCGTCACCGGCACCGTCGACGATGGTGGTCTCGTCCTTGGTCACGACGACCTTGCGGGCGCGGCCCAGCATGTCCAGACCGGTGCTGTCGAGCTTGAGGCCGACCTCCTCGGACACGACCTGGCCGCCGGTCAGGATCGCGATGTCCTGCAGCATGGCCTTGCGGCGGTCGCCGAAGCCCGGGGCCTTGACGGCGACGGACTTGAAGGTGCCGCGGATCTTGTTCACGATCAGGGTGGCCAGGGCCTCGCCCTCGACGTCCTCGGCGATGATCAGCAGCGGCTTGCCGCTCTGCATGACCTTCTCGAGGATCGGCAGCATGTCCTTGACGTTGGAGATCTTGCCGTTCACGATCAGCAGGTAGGGGTCCTCCAGGACCGCCTCCATGCGCTCGGGATCGGTGATGAAGTACGCCGAGTTGAAGCCCTTGTCGAAGCGCATACCCTCGGTGAGCTCCAGCTCCAGACCGAAGGTGTTGCTCTCCTCGACGGTGATGACGCCTTCCTTGCCGACCTTGTCCATCGCCTCGGCGATGATCTCGCCGACGGTGGTGTCAGCGGCGGAGATCGAGGCGGTGGAGGCGATCTGCTCCTTCGTCTCGACGTCCTTGGCGAGCTTCGACAGCTCCTCGGCCACGGACGCCACGGCGGCCTCGATGCCCCGCTTCAGGGCCATCGGGTTCGCGCCGGCGGCGACGTTGCGCAGGCCCTCGCGGACCAGCGCCTGAGCCAGGACGGTCGCCGTCGTGGTGCCGTCACCGGCCACGTCGTCGGTCTTCTTGGCGACCTCCTTGACCAGCTCGGCGCCGATCTTCTCGTACGGGTCCTCGAGCTCGATCTCCTTGGCGATGCTCACACCATCGTTGGTGATGGTGGGGGCGCCCCACTTCTTCTCGAGCACGACATTGCGACCCTTGGGGCCGAGCGTCACCTTTACGGCGTCAGCGAGGATGTTCATGCCCCGCTCGAGGCCGCGGCGCGCCTCCTCGTCGAACGCAATAATCTTGGCCATAACGGCGTTGTCCTCCTGGACAAGTCCCGAGGTCGGACGGCTGGCCCGCGACGACCGGCTGCCACCATTCAGCAGCCCCGCCAGTCCGACTCTTGGTTTCGTTTTGGCACTCACCACAGGAGAGTGCCAAACACCTGTTTAGCACTCTCGCCCCCCGAGTGCAAGCGAACCGACCGATGATCACACGCGTTCGCCCGCCGGACACATCGAGAACGGTTCACCTTCACCTTCGCGCGCGGGCGGCGCCGCGTACGGCGATCAGCCCAGCTCCGCCGCGAGCAGCGAGGTCCGGACCAGCTCGCCGGTGTGGCCCCGCGCCTCCGCGTACGCGACGAGCACGCCGCTGAACTGCACAACCGACAGCGGCAGCAGCACCAGACCGGCGACCAGGCTCACCGCCACGTCGAGCACGGCGACGGGCAGCACGTCGGTGAGCTGCGCCATGACCGCGAGGCGGGCCAGCAGCGAGTCGAGCACCAGGCCGAGCAGGCTCACCAGCCCGAGCGGCACGAGCCGGCCGGTCGTCGGCCAGAACCGCGCGTGCGTCAGCGTCCGGGAGCGGGTCATCGGCGCGGCGCGCTCGAACAGGTACGCGGGCCCGAGGAAGGCGACGCACAGGCAGAGGTAGGCCGCGAGCAGCACCGCCGGGAGCAGCCCCAGCCAGCTCTGGGCGGCCTGGACCGAGCAGCACAGCAGCACGTAGAAGACGATGCCGACCAGCGCGACGGCGGCCACGTGCCAGACGGTGAGGCCGACGAAGCGGCGCAGGCCGTAGCGCAGGGCGCCGCCGAAGGTGACCGGCTGCGCGTCCGCCTGCCGGACCGCGGCGTACGCGGCGGCGGCGTACCCGAGCATCCGCGGTGCCAGCAGCAGCACCAGGGCGACCAGCGACGTCTGCGCCATCGAGGTGACCAGCACGCTGGAGTCGGCGACCCGCGACAGCGGTCCGATGCCGTGTACGCCGGTCACGCCGTACACCACCAGCACCTTGAAGACCAGCGACGGCAGCAGCTGGGTCAGCGCGAAGAGGCCCAGCAGCACCGGCCAACCGCGACGCAGCACCCCGCCGACCCGGTGCGCCCAGCCGGCCATGCCGTCGACCACCGGGTTGACCAGGGGGTCCTCGTCGCCTCCCACCGGCACGAACGCTTCGGCGGGCGGCAGGTAGCCGATCAGCTCGGGTGTCTGCGTGTCGGGATCGTACGGATCGGAGACCGGTCCGAGCATGCTGCCGCTCCATCGGAGATCGGGTAAGGGCCGATCAGTGTGGCACGGTGGCCAGCCCGGCGCTGCCCCCTGCGCGAAGCGCCAACAGCAACAGAAAAGCCCTGATCCCGTTAGGGATCAGGGCTTTTCCAGCGTCTCTCAAGCTTTGATGGCCGAGCGGTCAGGCGATGACCCGGACCTTCTCCGCCTGGGGGCCCTTCTGGCCCTGTGCGATCTCGAACTCAACACGCTGACCGTCGTCGAGCGCCTTGTAGCCGTCCATCTCGATCGCGGAGAAGTGGACGAACACGTCCTGCCCTCCGTCGACCGCGATGAAGCCGTAGCCCTTCTCGCTGTTGAACCACTTCACGGTGCCCTGTGCCACGGTGCACTTCCTCACTTCTGTAAAGCTGGGTCGCCGTTCAGGCCGACCCGCGGCTGGGTGTTGTCAGCCGTCCTCGCACGCTACACGAGCACCCGCACCCTCGCACAGCCCCAAAACGGACCTGTAGCGCTCCCATTACAGTTCGACAGTCGGCAATCTGACGGAGAGCACGCTCTCCGGCGTGACCGGGGAAGTCATCCCACGGTTGGATGAATTGTGAATCGCCACGGTCGCCATGCCAGACGCGGCGGCAAACCAGGAACGTTGATGCCTCTAGCGCTCACGGTGATGTGCGCGGCGGGGCTGTTCATCGCCGGTGGAGTCGCCCGCGGCATGCAGTTCTTCAACGGACTCGTGCACCGCGTCGCCCCGAACCTGGCGCTGCCGATGGTGCCGCCGCCCGAACTGCCGCCGGTACGGCTGGACACCGCGGGGTTCGCGAGCTGGGCGATGCTCGACCGGCGCACCGGCATCATGGCGGGCTCGACCAACCTGGACGCCACCAGCGACACCATGTCCCTGGTCAAGGTATGGCTGGCCGCCGACTTCCTGCATCGCAACGAGACGCCGGACCAGGGCAGCCTCGACCGGATCACCATCATGATCCGCGACTCGAACAACGCGGCGGCCGACGCCTTCTACGAGCGCAACGGCGGCCAGGTCGGGATCGAGCGCATGATCGAGACCTGCGGGCTGACCGACTCGGCGCCGTACGCGCAGCCCTGGTGGTCGAACACGACCGTGTCCGCGCGCGACGTGGCCCGGCTCGGAGCCTGCATCGCCGACGGCCGGGCGGCCGGGCCCACCTGGACCGGGTGGCTGCTGGACCAGATGCGCGGGGTGCGCGGTCCCGGCGATTTCGGGCCGCGTACGGCGTTCCCGCTGGACGAGGCGGCGCACATCGCCATCAAGAACGGCTGGCTGCTGCGGGCCGAGGACCGGCTCTGGCACATGTCGTGCCTGGCGGTCAACGACGAGTGGAGCATCGGGGTGCTGCTGCGATACCCGTCGGAGCTGGGCTTCGAGCACGGCACACAGCTGTGCCAGTCCGTCGCCGCGCAACTGATGCCGGTCCTTACCGATCACTGAGCGTCACCGCGCGCGCCGAAAGTCAGCACGGATGAAGAAGGGCACCTTCTCCTCGCCAGGCGAGGAGAAGGTGCCCTTCCCCACCTCGCTAGGCGGGGCGGCGCGATTGGACGGTGCGGAACCGGGACGCCACGAACGCGCCGTCGGTCAGCGCCGCGTTGGCCGCCGCGTTCGCCCCCGACGCGTGGAAGTCGGAGAACGCCGCCGACTGGTTCACGAAGACGCCGCCGGTGAGGTTCGCCGACAGGTGCACGCCGACCTCCAGGGACGCCTGCTCGACCGCGTCGAGCACGGCCTCGTCGGTGCTGTACACCGCCGCGGTCAGCGCGCCCTTGGCGCCGACGGTCTGCCGGAACACCTCGATGCTCGCGCGCGTGCTCGCGGTCGGCACCGCGAAGGTCACCGGGCCGAAGCACTCCGCGGCATAGCCGTCGGTCGCCGTCACGATCATGGGGGTACGGCACACCGCCCCCGGGTACGCCGGGTGGGCCAGCTCGGTCGAGTCGAGCACCACGTCACCCAGCTTGCGGGCGCCGTCCATCCGCTCCAGCACCGCGTCGTTGACGATCGCGCCGGTCAGCTCGACCGCCTTGGCCGCGTCGCCGGTGATCGCCCGCACCGCGTCGGCCACCCCGGCCACGACCTCGTCGAAGCTCTTGTGCCCGGCCTCGGTCTCGATCCCGGCCGCCGGGATGAGCAGGTTCTGCGGGGTGGTGCACATCTGGCCGCTGTACAGCGTCAGCGAGAAGGCCAGGTTGCGGCACATGCCCGCGAAGTCGCCGGTCGAGTCGACGATGACCGTGTTGACCCCGGCCTTCTCGGTGTACACCTGCGCCTGGCGGGCGTTGTCCTCCAGCCAGTCGCCGAACGCGGTTGACCCGGTGAAGTCGATGATGCGCACCTCCGGCCGCAGCGCCAGCTCGGCCGCGACCGGGTTGTCCCGCGTGTCGACGGCCAGCTGCACCGTGTTCGGGTCGAGCCCGGCCTCGGCCAGCACCTCGCGCGCCACCTGCACCGTGATCGCCAGCGGCAGCACCGCGCCCGGGTGCGGCTTGACCAGCACCGGGTTGCCGGTGACCAGCGAGGCGAACAGGCCCGGCCACGAGTTCCAGGTCGGGAACGTGTTGCACCCGATCACGAGCCCGATGCCGCGCGGCACCACGTGGTACGTCTTGGCCAGCGTGTCGGCCTTCTTCGTCCAGACCACCGACGACACCTGCCGGGTCTGCTCCGCGTAGCCGTAGGCGACCGCCTCCAGGGCGCGGTCCAGCGCGTGCGGGCCGCCGGCCTGGAAGGCCATCACGTACGGCTGGCCGGTGGTCGCGTGCACCGCGTTGGCCAGCTCGAACACGCGCTTGTGCAGCCGCGCCAGAATCTCCAGGCACACCCCGGCGCGCACGCGCGGACCGGCGTCCCGCCACGAGGGCAGCGCCGCGGTGGCGGCGGCGATCAGAGCATCGACGCCCGTACGCGGGTAGCGCACGCCCAGCGCGACGCCGAACGGCGACTGCTCCGGCGCGACCCGGTCCTGTGCGGGCTGGTCCAGCGGGAAGTCCTTGCCCAGCAGCGCCTCGAAGGCGGCCTTGCCGTCGGCGGCGGCGGTCTCGCCGTACACCTTCGGGCTGGGCGACTCGGGGTAGGCCGACCAGTAGCCGCGCTCGGTGATCGCCCGCAGCGCGCCGGTCAGCAGCTCCTCGTGGGTGGCGAAGAGGTCGGTGACGGTAGCAGTCATGTCTGCCATCATGCCCGACGGCGTGACCGCGGCCACCATCCGCGTCAGCATTCGCGCACCTTGAAGTCGTCGTCGACCTCGATGTACGCGTGCGACACATAGATGCCCTCACCCACCCTGTCCCACAGGTCGGTGCTGCGCACCGTGCCGTCGACCTTGTCGCCGCGCACCTGGCACCGGATCGGCACCTGCGCGTGCTCGGCCGCCCCGCCGCGCACCGCGGCCCCCAGCCGCGGCCCCGACCGCACCCGCAACGGCTCGCCCTTGGGCGTGTCCACCGTCCCCCGGTCGCCGTCCCCCGTCCACAGGAAGGTGACGTCCACCCAGTCGTTGCGGTCCAGCCCCAGCCCGTCCCAGAACGCCCCGTCGGCGAGGTCGATCCCGGCCGGATTGCTCACCTTCCGGCCGCTCTCGTCCTTGCCCCGGTGGTAGCCGTCCTCGTACGCCGCCTGCGCCTCCGGCTTGCCCCGGGGCAGGTCGTCCCACGAGTGCCGGTTCTCGGCCCAGTAGTCGTCCATGGTGTTCCACGGGCCGACGTCCCACACCGGCAGGAAGACGCAGCGGTCGTTGCCCTCGTGGCAGACCCGTACGCTGCGGTCGCCCTCGCCCTGGTCGGACAGGCCGCGCCAGGACGGCAGCGCCGCGAACCAGTCCCGGTTGGTGATGGTGTGCCCGTTGGCGGTACGCCAGCCGACCAGGCCCTCGCGGGTGGCGAACACCCGGGCGGTCAGGGTGCCGCCGGCCTGCGGGGAACGGGCCTGCGCGACGGCGGTGGTGACGGCGGCGATCGTCAGCGCCGGAACCACCGCGACCACGGCGAGCAGGGAGTAGAGCAGTCGCGGCCTCATACCCCCGCAACGATCATGCCCCTTTCCCCGACATCCCCCATTCATCCCCTTTTACCCGATTAATCCGGCCACTGACCTGCGCCGACGCCCGTCCCACCCCGCCCTTCAGGCGCCGAGTTGCCGGGCAATCGGGGTAATGGGCGGTCAAGATACGCCCGATTGCCCGGCAACTCAGCCGATCTTGAGGGGTCAGAGTTCGCGCTGCCAGTTCTGGGCGCCGTGGACCGGGCGGTAGCCCATCTCGTCGTTGATGGCGATCATGTACGAGTTCTCCGCGGCGTTGAACGTGTCGATCACCTCGACCAGGGGCGCCTCCGCGCGGAACCGGCGCAGGTTCTCCAGCTTGACCAGGGTGCCCAGCCGGTGGCCGCGGTGGTCCGGGTCCACGATCGTGATCTGCTGCCACGCGTGCCACGGCACGTCCTCGATCGTGGTGATCGCGGTGAACGCCGCGAGCTGCCCCGTCGCCTCGTGCACGGCGCCGACGCGCCACGCCTGCCGGCCCCGGGCGCGGTCCACCTGCTCGCTCTGGCGCATCCGGGCGGTGTCGATCTGCTCGGGCTCCAGTTGCAGGTCGCCCATGGGCGCGTCGGAGATCAGCCGCGAATCGAGGTACGCCACCCCGGCGACCAGGTCGTCCGGGGTGTCCTCGCGCCAGTGCACCAGGCGGTAGCCCTCCGCCTTCGCCTGCGCGTGCGCATACAGCCCGGCCAGCACCGCCTCGTCGAGCGAGGCCAGCTCCAGCCGCCGCTGCACCTCCGGCAGCGTGCTGCCGAACCCCATCGCCGCGCCGAACGCCGCGCCGGCCCCGTCGTGCGCGGGCAGGTCCGGCAGCGACAGCGAGCTGTGCGACATCAGCACGGTACGGCCGTTGTCCGCCGCCACCGACAGCACGAAGTCCAGCAGCTGCCGCCCGATCCCCTGCCTGCGGAACCGCGGGTCCACCTCGATGGTGAAGCTCAGGTTCCGCAGGTTCTCCTCGGTGGGCAGCGAGATGTCGACCCGGCCGACCGGCTCGCCGTCGCGCAGCGCCACGTGGAACAGGTTGCGCCGCCCCGGATACTCGTGCGTCAGCAGCAGCCGCACCAGCCGGGGTGGCATCGGGGGAAAGTGCGGCACCTCATGTCGCCGTACCTGTTCGGTCGCGTGGCACCATTGGTCGATCGCGGTCGCGTCGTCAGGGCTCAGCCTGGTGATGGTGAGGGTCATGCCGCACAGGGTGCCCGCGGCCCGTCCGCCACCGCATCCGGTTTTCCCCCGGAAGTGGCGGGCTCAGCCCAGCAGGCCCGCCTCACGGGCGGCCTTGAGCGACGGCTTCACCCGGTACGTCGGCCCGACCAGCTCCGCCACCGCGTCGATGGTCTTGAGGCCCTCGCCGGTGTTGTAGATGACCGTCTCCAGGGTCGGGTCGAGCTTGCCCGAGGCGACCAGCTTCGCGGCGACCGCGGTGGTCACGCCGCCCGCCGTCTCGGCGAAGACGCCGGTGGTGCGGGCCAGCAGCCGGATCGCGTCGCGGATCTCGTCGTCGTTCGCGTAGTCCATCCAGCCGCCGGTGCGGCGCACGGCCTCCAGCGCGTACAGCCCGGCCGCCGGGTCGCCGATGTTCAGCGACTTCGCGATGCCGGTCGGCTTCACGGGGGTGATCACGTCGGTGTCAGCGTGCAGCGCGGTCGCGATCGGGTTGCACCCGGCCGACTGGGCGCCGAAGACCTTCCAGCCGCGCCGACCATCCGGAAGCTCCGGGGCGACGGCCAGCCCGGCGGAGACCAGCTCCTCGAACGCCTTGTCCACCTTGGTCAGCAGCTCGCCGGAGGCCATCGGGATGACCACCTGCGCCGGGATGCGCCAGCCGAGCTGCTCGGCCACCTCGTAGCCCAGCGTCTTGGAGCCCTCGGCGTAGAACGGGCGCACGTTCACGTTGACGAACGCGGTGTCCTCGAACTCGTCGGTCTCGACCAGCTCCGAGCACAGCCGGTTGACGTCGTCGTACGACCCCTCGATGGCGACCAGGTCGCCGCCGTACACGGCGGTCGTGATGATCTTGCCCTGCTCCAGGTCGTGCGGGATGAAGACGATCGAGGGGACCCCGGCGCGGGCCGCGTGCGCGGCGACCGAGTTGGCCAGGTTGCCGGTCGAGGCGCAGGCGTAGCGGGTGAAGCCGAGCGCCTTGGCGGCGGTCAGCGCCACCGACACCACGCGGTCCTTGAACGAGTGCGTCGGGTTGGCCGAGTCGTCCTTCACCCACAGCGGCGCGCGCAGGCCGATCTCGGCGGCCAGGGCGTCGGCCCGGACCAGCGGGGTCAGGCCCGGGTCGAGGGTGACCCGGTCGGCCGCGTGCTGCCCGACGGGCAGCAGCCCGGCGTAGCGCCAGATGTTCTGCGGACCGGCCAGGATCTGGGCGCGGGTCACCTTGGCCAGCGCGTCCGCGTCGTACCACACCTCAAGCGGGCCGAAGCACTCGTAACAGGCGTGCTGGGCGGCGAGGGGGAAGCGGGCACCGCAGCCGCGACACTCGAGACCGCGCGCGGGAGAGTCGACGCCAAGGGGCGAGATGACGGAAGTCGTCACGATGATGTCCTCTCATCTTCCCGACGTCACCACCGTGGCGCGTCGGACGGAGTTGGCACCTGCCATCGATGGTGGTTGCCGGAGCGTCGTCGGGCCGTGTCCCTCAGCTCCTCTGGATGAGGTATTCAGTTGTGATTCGTAGTTAAGCAGAACTCGATCTGACCGGGCCAGCGTTCCCAGGGGATGAGACCTACGCCTCACCCCCTGGGTGGAGCTCACTTCTTCTTCTTGCCGACCAGGTCCTTGATCGCCTTGGCGTCGGCGATGGCGGCCTTCAGAGCCGTACGCGCGGCGTGGACCTTCTCCCGGGCGGCCTGGGTCTTGGCCTTGATCGCGTCGGCGTCAGGCCCCGGCTGCACCGCGAGCAGCGCGTCGGCGACCCCGCCGACGGCCGACTCGGCCGCGTCGAGCTGCGACTTCAGGTCGGCCAGCTTCGCCTCGGCGGCGCTGGTGTCGGTGCCGCCGGCCTTGGCCGCCTCGATCGCCTTGGCCAGCTTGTCGTACGCCCCGCGCAGCCGCGCCACCGCGGCGGTCTCCACGTCGGCCGCGACCGTCAGGTGCACCTGCTTCTGCACCAGGATGTACACCCGGTAGTCCTCGACCATGCTGCGCGCGTCAGCCCTGATCGCCTCCAGCGTGGTCTCGCCCGCGACCTTGGTCTTCAGCTCGGTCAGCCCGGCGATGTCCTTGTCGAGGATCGCCTGCAGGGCCGACTGGTGGCCGTCGGCCAGGCGGGCGGCGTTGCGGATCGCCACGCCGTTGGCGCGCAGCACGGCCAGCCGGCCGTCGATCCGCGCCGTGGTCAGCTTCTTGGCCGCGTCCAGGGTGGTCGCCTTGTCGGCCAGCACCACGCCGGCGGGCGCGGCGGCCTGCGCGGGCAGCGCGGCGGTCAGGCCGAGCGTGGCCGCGATCAGGCCCGCTGCGGCGAGGCGGCCCGCCAGGACCAGGCGGCCGGTGCCGGTGTGCTTGTCAGTCCGCATCGGTGGGGCTCTCCTCTGCCTTCTTCAGCTGCCCGTCCAGCTCGTCGAGCATCTTGTCGATCTCGCCGAGGTCGGTGTCTGCCTGCGCGGCGGCGGCCGCGGGGTCGGCGGCGGTCTTCGCCGGGGCGGGGGTGGTCACGGTCGTGCCGCCGTTGCGGGCCGGGGCTCCGGCGCCGTCCCGGGCGCCGCCACCGCGGCACCCGGTCAGCGCCACGCCGACCATCACGGCTAGCGCCGTCATTGCGAGCACTCGTTTCATGCCCCAGAGCCTGGCAACCCACCATCAGAACCGGGCACCCGCAATGTAAGCGTCACGTCAGGGACCCCGCTTCGGCGGTCAGCTGACCACGTCCTTGCGGGAGAAGCGCCAGAAGGCGAGGGCGCAGAAGATCGCGGCGTACGAGATGGCCGAGATCGCGCCCTTGATCACGTCGTCGAACTGCATCGGTGTCGTCAGCAGCCCCAGGTACGCCTGGGCGAAGTGGGTCGGCAGCAGGTTGCGCAGCGTCCCCAGCGCGGTGATCTGGTCGAGGATGCTCGACACGATGTACAGCAGCACCGCCCCGCCGACCGCCCCGAGCGGCGCGTCGGTGAGCACCGACAACAGGAACGCCAGCCCCGCCACGACCAGCAGTGTCAGCCCGAGGTAACCGGCGATCGCCAGCAGCCGCAGCACGCCCTCCCCGGCGGGCACCTCGGCCGCGATGCCCGACTGGAGCGGGTGCCAGCCGTAGCGCAGCGTGCCCAGCGCCAGCGCCGTCCCGAGCAGCAGCAGGATCGCCAGTGCGGAGTAGCTGAGGGCCACGGCGAGCTTGATGCCGAGCAGGCGGGCGCGGGGCACCGGGACGGCGAGCAGGTAGCGCAGGCTGCCCCAGCTCGCCTCGGAGGCGACGGTGTCGCCGTGGAACAGCGCCACGACGACGACCAGCAGGAAACTCGCCGAGACGAAGACGGTGAACAGAGCGAAGTTGAGCCCACCGGCGACGGCCACATCCACCAGCTGCGAGAACTGGCCGCGGCCGTTGCGGCCGTCGTCGGCGCCGCTGCCGAGCTCGAACGCGATCAGCAGGATCACCGGCAGCAGCACCATGAACCCGAGCGCGAGCTGGGTGCGCCTGCGGCGCCACTGGCGCTGGAACTCGGCGGCGTACGTCAGCGTCCGGCTCGGCCGGTATCCGGCGGCGGCGCCGTCGGCGTGCACCACGTCAGCGGTCGTGCTCATCGGTCTCCACTCCCTGCCGTCGACTCGCCCACCAGGGCCAGGAACGCGTCCTCCAGGCGCCGCCGCGGCGTCACCCGGTCGATGCCGACCCCGGCCTTGACCAGTGCCGTCACCGCGTCGGCGCGGCTCAGGTCGCCGAGGTCGACGACCAGCGTCCGCTCCCCGTCGACCGCGTACCCGGCGACGCCGTCGAGGCGGTCCAGGGTGCGGCTGGCCAGGTCGACGTCGGTGACGTCGAGCAGCGTGGTCGGGCTGTCCCCGACGATCTCCTCGACCCGCCCGGAGGCGACGACCTTGCCCTTGTTCACCACGACCGCGTGGGTGCAGGTCTGCTCGACCTCGGCCAGCAGATGGCTGGAGACCAGCACCGCCCGCCCGTCCTGGGCGTAGCGCTGGAGCACCCGGCGCATCTCGGCGATCTGCGGCGGGTCGAGCCCGTCCGTCGGCTCGTCGAGCACCAGCAGCTCCGGCAGGCCGAGCATGGCCTGGGCGACGGCCAGGCGCTGCTTCATACCGTGGCTGTATGTCTTGACCTTGCGGTTGATCGCGTCGCCGAGCCCGGCGATCTCCAGCGCCTCGCCGAAGCGCGCCTGCTCCCAGGGGCGGCCGGTGGCCTTCCAGTACGCGCGGAGGTTCTGCTCGCCGGTGAGGTGGGGCAGGAAGCCCGGCCCCTCGACCAGAGCGCCGATGCGCGACAGGACCGGGGCGCCGGGCGCCAGCCGATGCCCGAAGATCAGCACGTCGCCCCTGGTGGCCTGGGTGAGGCCCATCAGCACCCGCAGGCTGGTGGTCTTGCCCGCGCCGTTGGGCCCGAGCAGGCCCACGACCTGGCCGCGCTCGACGGTGAAGTCGATGTGGTCGACGGCCACGAAGTCGCCGTACGTCTTGCGCAGGCCGCGCACCCGCAGCGGGGTGTCGGCGTGCTCGGCCACCACCGAGCGGTCCAGCCGCCGGTTGCGGCGGCGGGCGACCGCGACCGCCGCGAGCAGGCCGACGGCCAGCAGCGCCACCAGGCCGATCAGCACGTACAGCCACAGCGCGTCGGCGGTGGCGATCGGCGTGGCGGCCACCGTGGGCAACGTCAGGTCGGCGCTGCTGCCCGCGCCGATCCCCACCGTGTACACCGCGGGGGCGACCGGGCCCAGGTAGGACTGGTCGGCGGTGGCGACAGTCAGGCGCAACCGGTGGCCCGCCTCGATCTCGCGCACGATCGCGGGCAGGACCACCCGCACCGGCTGCGCCTCGGCGATGGTGGTGGGCAGGCCGGTGAGCCGGACCGGGGCGATCAGGCCGTTGCTGAGGGTCGCCGAGCCGGCGGGGTCGACGTCGTACAGCTTCACGAACAGCACCGCCTCGCCGGTCGGCGACGCGGCCCGGATGCTGACCGTCGGCGAGCCGACGATGGTCAGGTTCTCGTCCAGCGGCGCCGACTCCCAGCGCGCGTGCTGGCCGGGCAGGTCGGTCACGGCACCGCTCACGAAGCTCGCCAGGGCACCGGCGCTGGGCAGCGACGACAGCGCGGCCGGGGTGCCGTTGGGCGGGTTGGCGATGCTGCGCGGCGGCCCGGACAGGCGCACCCGGACCGAGCCGGCGCCGTCCACGCCCGGGTAGTCGGTCACCTGGTAGCCGGTGGCCATGGTGCCCCGGTCGACGGCGTCGAGGCCGGTGATCCGCGAGTAGGTGAACGTGTCGGCCGGGGCCGCGCCGTCGCCCTTCAAGCCGTCGTTCTTCAGATACCGGTCGAACCACTGCGCGGTCAGGTACTTGAGCCGGTCCTGGTCCGACTGCGGGCCTTCGCCGCCGTCGTGGCCACCGGTGAACCAGGCCACCCGGACCGGGGTGCCCTTCGCGGCGATGCCGCGCGCGTTGGCGTCGGCCTCCGACAGCGGGAACAGCGAGTCGGCGGCGCCCTGGATCAGCAGCGTGGGCGCCTTGATCCGGTCGAGCACCGAGGCCGGGCTGCTGGCGGTCAGCAGCTCGCGGGCCGGGGCGTCCAGGCGCCCGGTGGTGGCGATGCGCAGGTACGTCTGGCAGACGTCCTCGGCCCAGCGGCCGCACTGCGGGTTCCCGGCGGCGCTCGGCGCGCCGCCCTCCGCGCCGCTCAGCGCCGTGGCGTCGGTGCCGCCGCCGAGGCTGAGGCCGCCGCGGCCGCCGCCGGTGCCCGAGCCGAAGAAGATGCCGGCCCAGGACTGCTTGAAGACGCCGTCGTAGCTGATCGCCTCGTCGGCCGCCGGGTCGCCGGTGGCGGGCTGGACCGACTGCGCGAACAGCGAGCGGCCCAGGTCGTTCCAGGTGATCATGGGGACGATCGCGTCGACCCGGTGGTCGTACGCGGCCAGCAGCAGCGACAGCGCGCCGCCGTACGAGCCGCCGAGCACGCCCACGCGCGGGTCGCCCGAGCCGTCGAGCCTGATCTCGGGGCGTTCGGCGAGGTGGTCCAGCAGGCGGCTGGCGTCGCGGACCTCATAGTCGGGGGCGTCGAGGTGGATCTGGCCGGTGCTGGCGCCGAAGCCGCGCGCGGTCCAGGTGAGCACGGCGTACCCGAGCCCGGCCAGGTCCTCGGCGTCGGCCGTGACGCTCTCCTTCGTCCCGCCGAACCCGTGCGCGAGCAGCAGCGCGGGCACCCGGTGCCCTGCCGAGGCGTCCTTGGGCAGGTAGAGGCGGGTGTCGAGGGTGACCGACTCGGTGCCGTCAGGGCCCGAGCGCACGGTCACCCGCTCGTCGACGGTCCGGTACGCCGTCGGGGTCGGCCAGGCCGCCCAGACGGCCGCGGCCGCGAGCAGCACCACCGCCGTGCCGAGGCCGATCCACCGTCTCCGGCTCCACCGGCCGGCACCTGTCCGAGCCCACCACCGGGCCGCGAGCGCGCGCATGACCGCCACAGTACGGCGGCACCCCCGCCCACCCATCGGGGAGAACCCGGACGGTTGCTGAGAGTTCTTTCAGCCCCCTTCCGGCCACCTTTCACACACCCTGATCGGGCCGGTTGAGAAGATCACCGGTTTCGGTCAGAACGCGCGCTCAGCGCGCAGGCTTCGACCGCAAACAGCGATCTTGTCCACCCCCCGCACGCGCGGAAGGTCAGCGGGCGCGGGTGCGGGAGCCGCGGAGGCGGCGGAGGCGGCCGACCAGGACCGGGTCGTGCTCCAGCGCGGCGGGGTTGTCCAGCAGCGCGTTGAGGACCTGGTAGTAGCGGGTCGAGGAGAGCTCGAACCGGTCGCGGATGGCCTGCTCCTTGGCGCCCGCGTGGCGCCACCACTGCCGCTCGAAGTCGAGGATGCCGCGCTCCCGCTCGGTCAGCCCCTCCTCGGGGACGACGACCGCGGCGACCCCGGCGGGCCGGTCGGAGTCGATCTCGTCGTCGAGCTCGACCGAGGGCGCGACGTCGTGCGGCGCGGGTTCTCGGCGGGTGGTCTCGGGCAGGAGCGGGAGTTCCTCCAGGGCCGCGCCGTCGGTACGTGAGCGCTGCCTGATCTGCTCCATTTTGTCCCCTCCCGCGAGCCGCGCCCAACGAGTCTAGGTGCGCTGCCGAGATCAACGAAAGACCCGTGAGCAGGCTTGTTACGTCACAAAAGCGCCCGGCGACCCGGGGCTCCAGCCAAGTGCTGGATACCCGGGTCGCCGGGGATCATGCGTACCCGAAAGTGAGCAATATCGCTCGGTCAGGCGATGTCGCGGCGCTTGATCTGCCAGAAGGCGACCACCGCAAGCACCAGGGCGGCGGCCAGCGCGATCGAGCCGGTGCCCTCCCAGGTCAGCGTCCTGGTCTCCGGCAGACACGGGCCGGGACCGGTGCAGTCGACGCTCCAGTTCTGGACGATGTACTGCTTGTCCATCCAGGCCATCAGGTGCGACGGCAGCAGGTATGCCTCCAGGAACGGCACCTGGAGCAGCCCCAGCACGATGCCCAGGCCGACCTGCCCCACGATGATCACGCCCAGCGCCACGCCGAGTGCCACGCCGGTGTGCCGCCCGAGCGTGGCCAGCAGGAAGCCGACGATCCCGACGGCCAGCACCAGGCCGAGCCCGCGCAGCCCGGTCAGCCCGAGCGACTGCCAGGTGCCGGATGTCATCCCGTCGGTGCTGCCGCGCAGCTGCGCGGTCAGCCAGAACGCGCCCGTCCACAGCGCGAGGCTGACCGCGCTGATGGCGGTCAGCCAGCCCGCCAACACCGCGAGCTTGGTGCTGAGCACCTGGATGCGGCGCGGCCGCCAGGTGAGCAGGGTCATCATGGAGCCGGTGCTCCACTCCGCCCCGACGAACGACGCACCGATCACGAACGCGATCACGGCGAGCAGGGCCGCCCACACCGTGATCAGCGGGGAGAAGTCCTTCTTGAAGATGAACGTGCTCGGCAGGTCGGGCGTGAACCACTCGCGCTGCGGCTCCATGTCCTGGGCGCACATGTCCGCCTCGGGGGTGCCCTCGGTGACCGACTTGCAGCGCAGGTCGTGCTCGGTGTGCCACTGCACGACCGAGTCCTCGTAGTTGCGCTGCGCCTGGGCCTCGGCGGCGGCGATCCGCTGCGGCGAGACCTTCTCGTTGTTGAGGAAGATCGCCGCGGCGATGATCGCGAACAGGGCGACCGCGATCACCAGCAGCCATTTGATGAGGCGGCGCTTGAGGAAGCGGCGCCGCTCCGCGCGGACGAGACTCATGCGGCCACCCCGTTCTGCTCCGGCTTCACGCTGTTGTCGACCTGGCGGGCCTGGCCGGGCACCGGGGCGGTGCCGGTCAGCTCCAGGAAGACGTCCTCGAGGTCGACCGCGATCGGCGCCAGCTCGCTGACGTATAGCTGGCGCTCGGCCAGCAGGCGCGACACCAGCGCGGGCTTGTCCACGTTCGACAGCATCAGGTGGTCGGGCTCGGTCTGCACGCTGATACCGGCGCCGGACAGCACCGCCGCGGCCGCGGCCAGGTCGGTGACGGCCTCCAGCCGGACCCGCACCTGGTTGGTCGAGTGGGCCTGCAGCACCTCTGCGACCGGACCGGCCGCGACGCGGCGGCCCAGCGAGATGATGGTGACGCTGTCACAGATCAGCTGCACCTCGCCCAGGATGTGGCTGGACAGCATGACGGTCATGCCGCCCGCCGACAGCGCGGCCATCATGTCGCGCATCTCGCGGATGCCGCCCGGGTCGAGACCGTTGGCGGGCTCGTCGAGGATGAGCAGCTTCGGCTGCTTGAGCAGGGCCGAGGCGACGGCCAGGCGCTGCTTCATGCCGAGGGAGTAGGTCTTGACCCGCTCCTTGGCGCGGTCGCGCAGGCCGACCAGCTCCAGCGCCCAGTCGACCCGGGCCTGCGGCAGGTTGCCCGCGTCGGCCAGCAGCGACAGGGTGTCGTTCGCGCTGAAGTGCGGGAAGAACTGGGGGCTCTCCACGATCGCGCCGACCTCGCCGATGACCTCGGGCAGCGCCTGCGGCACCGGGCGGCCGAGCAGCCGCATGTCACCGCTGTCGGGCCGGATCAGGCCGAGCAGCGTGCGCAGCGTCGTGGTCTTGCCGGAGCCGTTCGGGCCGAGGAAGCCGTGCACCTGGCCGGCTTCGACGTACATCTCGAAGCCGTCCAGCGCCCGTCGGGGGCCACCCCGGGCGCGGTACGTCTTGCGCAGGCCTTGGATCTCCAAGACAGCGGTCACGGGGACCTCCTAGTCGACGGTGACCCCCGCACCCTACTGGGTATGCAGCATTGCCACAGCCCCGAATTCCCTGCGTCAGGCCACGATTACGTGCAGTCCCGCCGCGCGGAAGGACTCGACCAGTGCGGGGTCGGCGCCGGAGTCGGTGATCAGGGTCTCGATCCGCTCCACCGGGCAGATCCGGGCGAAGGCGTGGCTGCCCAGCTTGGACGCGTCGGCGATGATGGCGACCCGCTTGGCCCGCGCGACCATCAGCGAGTTCATCGCGGCCTCGCCCTCGTGGTGGGCGGCCGCGCCCAGCGCCACGTCGATGGCGTCGACCCCGAGCAGCGCCAGGTCGAGGGTCACCTCGCGCAGGATGCCGCCGCCCAGCGGCCCGACCAGCTCGAACGACTGCGGCCGGACCACGCCGCCGGTCACCACGATCTTCATCCGGGACCGGACCAGCAGCTCGTTGGCGATGTTGAGCGCGTTGGTGACCACGGTCAGCTGCGCGCCGTCGGAGACCGAGTTGAGCTCGGGGCGTACGGCGAGGGCGCGGGCGACCTCGGTGGTGGTGGTGCCGCCGTTGAGGCCGACCACCATCCCGGGCTGGACCAGCGACGCCGCGGCCGCGCCGATGCGCTGCTTCTCCGCGGAGTGCTTGGCCGTCTTGTAGCGCAGCGGCAGGTCGTAGGAGACCCCGCTGGCCACCGCACCACCCCGGGTACGCGTGATCATCTGCTGCTGGGCGAGCTGGTCGAAGTCGCGGCGGATGGTCGCCTGCGAGACGTCGAGCCGCTCGGCGGCCTCCTCGACGCTTATCCGCCCGGAGTCGGTGAGCAGTTCCAGCAGCGCGTTCCAGCGGGCGTACCGGTCCACCGATCCTCCGTATGCGCATCCGATGAGCAGATGCGTGCACACTAGTGCGCGAAACCGGCCCGTGCAACGCCATGTGCTGCGCGTATGTGATGCTCAGGTTGCCATCCGGAGGCCTGTCGCGCAGAATAGCGCGCGAAAACCCTGACTTTCGAACTGATCTGCGCAGCAGAGCGCGTTGGGAGTGCCGATGTCGTACGTCGCCGAGGAGATTGTCAGCCAACCCGACCTGTGGCTACGCGCGGCAGACGCGGCAGGCGGCGTGACGGCGGCACTGCCCCGACCCGGCGAGCGCGTGGCCGTGGTCGGCTGCGGCACGTCCTGGTTCATGGCCATGGCGTACGCCGCCCTGCGCGAAGCCTCCGGCCAGGGCGAGACCGACGCCTTCGCCGGATCCGAGTTCCCCATCGCCCGGCCGTACGACCGGATCGTCGCGATCACGCGCTCCGGCACCACCACCGAGGTCCTGGACATCCTCAAGGCGGCGGGTGCCCGCAGCACCGTGCTGGTCGGCGACGTCGACACCCCGGCCGTGACGCTGGCCCGCGACGTCGTCGCGCTGCCCTGGGCCGACGAGCGCTCGGTCGTGCAGACCCGCTTCGCCACCAGCGCGCTCGCCCTGCTGCGCGCCGGTCTCGGCGAGGACCTGAGCTCGGCCGCCGCCGACGCCCGGCGCGCGCTGGAGCTGCCGCTGCCGCTGGACCCGGCCGCGATCGAGCAGGTCACCTTCGTGGGCCGGGGCTGGACCAACGGCCTGGCCCAGGAGGCCGCGCTCAAGTGCCGCGAGGCGGCCGCGTTCTGGACCGAGGCCTACCCGGCGATGGACTACCGGCACGGTCCCATCTCGATCAGCACGACCGGGCGCGCGGTGTGGGCGTTCGGCGAGGTCCCGGCCGGGCTGCGCGGCGACGTCGAGGCGACCGGGGCGCGGTTCGTACACGAGCCGGGCCTGGACCCGATGGCCCACCTGATCGTCGCGCAGCGCTTCGCCGTCGCGCTGGCCGAGCACAAGGGCCTGAACCCCGACGCGCCGCGGCACCTCAGCCGCTCGGTGATCCTGCCGTGACCGCGCCGGGCCGCACGAGGAAGAAGGCCGCCACCGGCGGCACCGACGTCGTCGTCTCCATCGACGTCGGCGGCACCGGCATCAAGTGCGCCCTGGTCGACGCCCAGCACCGGGTGCGCCATACCGAACGGCACGCCACCGGCGCCGAGCGCGGCCCGCAGGCCGTGCTGGAGACCATCCTCGACATCGCCGCCAGCCTGGCCGCCACCGCCCACGCACAGGGCTGGCGACCGATCGCGGCGGGCGTCGTGGTGCCCGGCATCGTGGACGAACAGGCGGGCGTGGCCCGCTGGTCGTCCAACATCGGCTTCCGCGACGTGCCGCTGCGCGACGCGGTGGTCGAGCGCACCGGCCTGCCCACGGCCGTGGGCCACGACGTGCGCGCCGGGGGTATGGCCGAAGCCCGCCTCGGCGCCGGCCGCGGCCGCCGCCACGTGCTCGTGGTGCCCATCGGCACCGGCATAGCCGCCGCCCACGTCGTCGACGGCACGGTCCTGTCCGGTGCGCACGGCGCCGCCGGGGAGATCGGCCACATCGTGGTCCGCCCGCAGGGCCCGGCCTGCCCCTGCGGCCTGCGCGGCTGCCTGGAGGCCGTCGCCTCGGCGCGGGCCGTGCAGCTGCGCTACACCGAGCTGACCGGCACCACCGCCACCGCAGCCGAGGTCGCCGCCCGCCTGGGCGCCGACCCCCACGCCGACCAGGTATGGGCCGAGACCGTCGACGCGCTGGCCGACGGCCTGCTCACCGGCCAGGCCCTGTTCGACCCCGAGCTGGTCATCATCGGCGGCGGCCTGGCCGAGTCCGGCGAGGCCCTGCTCGCGCCGCTGCGCGAGTCCCTGGCCGCGAAGGTGACCTTCCACCGGCTGCCCGAGATCGTGCGCGCCCAGCTCGGCGACGAGGCGGGCAGCCTCGGCGCCGCCCTGATGGCGCTGGACCTGGTCGGCAGCGCCGGGCACAGCAAGGACCCCGACGCCGTCGACAAGCGAATCGAGGAGAAGGCGTGAACCTGTCCGGACGGATCGTCACCCCCGACGGCGTCGTCGAAGGCACCCTGGTCGTCGCGGGCGACACCATCGCCGCGATCGAGCCGGGACCGGCCGAGGACCGCTGGGTGCTGCCCGGCTTCGTGGACATCCACAACCACGGCGGCGGCGGGCACACCTTCACCACCGGCGACGCGGCGCAGGCCCGCGCCGGGGCCGCGTTCCACCTGGGTCACGGCACCACGACGCTGCTGGCCAGCCTGGTGTCGTCGCCGGTCGAGCTGATGCGCGACGCGCTCGCGGCGTACGCGCCGCTGGTGGCCGAGGGGGTGCTCGCCGGGGTCCACTTCGAGGGGCCGTGGCTGTCGCACGCCCGGTGCGGGGCGCAGAACCCCGAGTTCCTGCGCGACCCGGCCGCCGACGAAGTCGCCGAGCTGCTGAAGCTCGGCGCGGGCGTGCTGCGCATGGTCACCGTCGCGCCGGAGCGCGACGGGGCCCTGGCCGCTATCGAGCAGATGGCGGCGCACGGGGTGGTCGCGGCGGTCGGGCACACCGACGCGTCGTACGAGCAGGTCGTGGCCGCCGTCGCGGCGGGCGCGACCGTCGCCACGCACCTGTTCAACGGCATGCGCCCGGTGCACCACCGCGAGCCCGGCCCGATCGTGGCCCTGCTGGACTCCCCGACCGTGGTGTGCGAGCTCGTCGCCGACGGCATCCACCTGCACGACGGCACGCTGCGCCTGGTCGCGCACACCACCGGCCCGGACCGCGCCGCGCTGATCACCGACGCGATCTCGGCCACCGGCATGGCCGACGGCGAGTACGACCTCGGCGGCCAGGCCGTCGTGGTCGCCGACCGGGTCGCCCGGCTCGCCCACGGCGGCAGCATCGCGGGCAGCACGCTGACCATGGACGCGGCGCTGCGCCGCGCCGTCGGCGCCGGACTGCCGCTGGTCGACGCCGCCCGGATGGCCGCCACCACCCCGGCCCGCGCGATCGGCCTGGCCGACGAGGTCGGCGCGCTGCGCCCCGGCCTGCGCGCCGACGCGGTCCTGCTCGACGGCGACCTGGCCGTCACCCGGGTGCTGCGCGCGGGAGCGTGGGTCTGATGGCGCTGGTCCCCACCGGGAAGCTGGTCGCCGAGGCCGCCGCGCGCGGCGGCGGCGTGGCCGCGTTCAACGTGATCACCCTGGAGCACGCCGAGGCGATCACCGCCGGGGCCACGGCCGCCGGGCGTCCCGTCATCCTCCAGATCAGCGAGAACGCGGTGAAGTTCCACGGCGGCCGGCTCGGCCCGATCGCCGCGGCCGCCCGCGCGGTCGCCGAGGAGGCCGAGATCGACGTGGCCCTGCACCTCGACCACGTCGAGTCGGTCGAGCTGCTGCGCCAGGCGCCCCGGCACGGCTTCTCGTCGGTGATGTTCGACGCCTCGACGCTGCCGTACGCCGAGAACGTGGCCGCCACCCGGGCCGCCGCCGAGTTCGCGCACGAGCACGGGCTGTGGCTGGAGAGCGAGCTGGGCACGGTCGGCGGCAAGGACGGGGCGGCGCCGCTGGGCGCGCACGCGCCCGGGGCCCGGACCGACCCGGCCGAGGCGGTCGGCTACGTCGCGGCCACCGGCGTGGACGCCCTGGCCGTCGCGGTCGGCTCGTCACACGCGATGACCAGCCGCGACGCGGCCCTGGACCACGATCTGATCGCGGCGCTGCGCGCGGCCGTCGCGGTGCCGCTGGTGCTGCACGGCTCCTCCGGCGTCGGCGACGCCGAGCTGCGCCGTGCCGTCACGGGTGGCCTGGTGAAGGTCAACATCGGCACGGCGCTGAACATCGCGGCGACCGGCGCGGTCCGCGAGGTCCTCGCCGTCGACCCGAAACTCGTCGACCCCCGCAAGTACCTGGCCCCGGCCCGTACCGCCATGGCCGCCACCGTCCGCCACTTCCTCACCCTCCTCTGACCCGGACCCTGACCCTGCCCTGACCCGGACCCGGCCTGGCCCGCCTCCGGCCGCCGGGCCGAGCCGGGCCGAGCCCCAAGATCGCGCAAGTTGCCGGGCAATCGGGCGTATGGTGCCCTGTCATACGCCCGATTGCCCGGCAACTCGGCTGATCTAGGGGTTCTCCGGTCGGCGGGCGGTCGGGGGGCGGGTTCGGGTGTGGCGGGGTGGTCGGGTGCGGGTGGTGGAGGTTCGCGACGAGCGGATCGAGGAGCGCGGGGTGCGGCTGTGGCTGTGCCGCGACGACCTGACCGATCCGGAGCTGCCCGGGAACAAGCTGCGGAAGCTGAAGTACAACCTGGTCGCGGCGCGGGAGCAGGGGCACTCGACGCTGCTGACGTTCGGCGGTGCCTACTCCAACCACCTGCGCGCGGTGGCGGCGGCGGGGCGGCGGCACGGGTTCGCGACCGTCGGCGTCGTACGCGGCGAGCCGCACGAGCCGCTCAACCCGAGCCTGGCCTACGCCGCGGCGCAGGGCATGCGGCTGACCTACCTGGACCGGGACGCCTACCGCCGCAAGCACACCGAACCGGTCCTGGCCGGGCTGCGCGAGCGCTTCGGCGACTGCTACCTCCTGCCCGAGGGCGGCAGCAACGCCCTGGCCGTACGCGGCTGCGCCGAGCTGCCCGCCGAACTCGGCATCCCCTACGACCTGCTGTGCTGCCCCGTCGGCACCGGCGGCACCCTGGCCGGGCTCGCGGGCGGCCTGCCACCGGGCGCCACCGCCCTCGGCTTCGCGGTGCTCAAGGGCGCGGGCTTCCTCGCCGACGAGGTGACCCGCCTCCAGACCGAGACCTGGGGCGCCCCGACCGGCAACTGGCGCCTCGACCTGGACCACCACTTCGGCGGGTACGCCAAGACCCCGCCCGACCTGCTCGCCTTCTGCACCGACTTCGCCACCCGGCACGGCTACCGCCCCGACCCGATCTACACCGGCAAGCTGCTGGCAGGCCTCTACTCCCACATAGCCGCAGGCCAGATCCCCACCGGCACCCGCATCGCCGTCATCATCACCGGCTGAGCGCCGGGTCGACCCGCCGGGTCGGCGCACGGCTGGCCGGGCCGGGCCGGGCCGCGGTGGGTTGGCCTGTGAAGATCGGTGTCTGCGGTCAGAACCCACCGTCTACGGGCACCGTCTGACCGCAAACGCCGATCATGACGGGCCGCCTGCGGCGGACCGCACGCCGCGGCCCCGCGTCGCAGTACCGCGCGGCCGGGCGCGGTCAGCGGCGGCGGGCGGCGTAGGCGATGGTGCCGAGGACGAGCATGCCCACTCCGGCGAGCACCGTGGGTTCGGGCAGGGTGGTGGCGAGCACGACGCAGCCGATCAGGCCCAGCGCCGCGACCGCGCGCAGCGTCTTCGGCCCGCCCAGCGTCCACGCGGCCGCGTTGGTGATCGCGTAGTAGGTCAGCACGGCCACGCTGGAGAAGCCGATCGCGCCGCGTACGTCGGCCAGCGACACCACCGCGACGACGATCGCCGCGACGGCCAGCTCGGCCAGCCACGGCGTCTGGAACCGGGGGTGCACGGCGGCCAGCCGGCTGGGCAGGTCGGACCGGCGGCCCATGGCCAGCACGGTGCGCCCGATCCCGGCGAGCAGGCTCAGCAGCACCCCGCACACCGCGATCGCGGCCCCGGCCCGTACGACGGGGACCAGGGCGGGCACCGAGTGGGCGGCGACGTCGGCCAGCGGGGCGGTCGACTGGGCCAGGCCCGGCAGGCCCAGCACGGTCAGGCAGGTCAGCGCCACGGCCGCGTAGATCACGAGCACCACGGTCAGCGCGATCCACACCGCGCGCGGGATGGTGCGGGCCGGGTCGCGCACCTCCTCGCCCAGCGTGGCGAGCCGGGCGTACCCGGCGAAGGCGAAGAAGAGCAGGCCCGCGGCGGCCAGCGGGTTGCCGGGGCCGACGGACCCGGCGTCGGCCGTACCTCCGCGGGTCAGGCCCGCGACCACGGCCGCGACCAGCACCGCCAGCGTGACCACGACCAGGATGCGGGTGGCCAGCGCGGTCTTGGCGATGCCGCGGACGTTGACCGAGACCAGCAGCACCACCGCCGCGGCGGCGGCCGGCCGGGCGTGGTCGGGCCACAGGTAGAAGCCGATGGTCAGCGCCATCGCCGCGCAGCTGGCGGTCTTGCCGATGACGAACGCCCACCCGGCCAGGAAGCCGGTGTACGCCCCGAGCTGCTCGCGCCCGTACACGTACGTCCCGCCGGACTCGGGGTAGCGGGTGGCGAGCCGGGCCGACCCGGTCGCGTTGCACGCCGCCACCAGCGCCGCCAGTGCCAGCGCGCCGAGCAGCGCGGGCCCGGTCCCGGCGGCGGCCGCGGCCGGTCCCCACACCACGAACACGCCCGCGCCGAGCATCGAGCCGAGCCCGATGACGACGGCGTCCAGCGGCCCGAGCCGACGCGACAACCCAACGATCACCCGCGCAGGCTAGTCCCCCGAGGTTGAGCTAAGGAAGGGCGCCTTCTGAACGGAATGTGTACAGGAGGGGCGGCTTCTCAGCCCTGTGGCTGCTCAACCCCGGTGCGGGCGGGGCGGAGATCGGGCAGGACGGCGTTCCAGTCGACGCGGTGGATCAGGCGGTCCAGCAGCAGGCCGAGCGCCAGGGCCGCGATCCCGTCGGTGATCCAGTGGTACGACAGGTACGTCGTCGTCAGCAGCACGACCACCGGCGGCGCCACCCGCACCCAGCGCACCAGCACCGGCGGCAGCGCCCACATCCGCCCGGCGAGGATCACGATGATCCCCCACCACACGATCGCGTTGACCACGTGCCCGGACGGGTACGAGTTCGAGTAGCCCGTCGCGGCGGCGTTGAACATCTCCACCGCGTTGGGCAGCGCGCTGCTCGGCGCGTCCCGGTGCGTCCAGACCTTCAGCGGCCCGAGCGTGACGTAGGTCAGCAGGAAGCCGGTGACCGCGGGCAGCAGCGCCCGCCACGACCGGCTACGCGCCAGCAAGAGCACGGTCAGCCCGCCCGTGATGATCCACATGACCAGCCAGCCCTGGCCGAGGTAGTTGAGCAGCCGGGCCGCCGCGTGCGCCCAGCCCGGCTGGTGGGTCTGCACCCAGTCGCGTACGCCCAGGTCCAGATCAGCCGTGGCCCCCCGCGCCACCAGCACGGTGACCAGCACGAACACCGCCACCAGCGCGACGTCCCACCACCAGCTAGCGAACCGGTCCAGCCTGCGCGTCCACCTCACCACCCGCCCACTATGCAGGAACCGCGCGGCGGTCGCGGAATCCGTCACCGGATCCCCACGACTTCCGCGCGGTTCGCGCACGCCGGGTTCGGCGGCCTGGGTCACATCTTGGACTTGATCTTGTCGAAGATGAGCTCGATCCGTACGCCCGAGTTGGGGCAGCCGCCGAAGTGGTGCAGGGCGACCACCTTGTTCGTCTGGCGGGAGATCACCGGGGAGCCGGACGAGCCGCCCTCGGTGTCGCAGTAGTAGGAGACGTCGGTGTCCTCGGCGTACCCGGTGTAGGCGTTGTCCTGCACCGCGCAGTTGCCCGCGGCGTCCTTGTCGCTGGTCAGCGCCACCATCGCGGGCGCGCCCGCCGGGTGCTGCGGGATGTAGAGCTCCTCGCCCTCGGCGGGGCGGCGCAGGTCGAGGTCCAGGTAGCCGAACTTCTCCACCTGGTCGAAGTCGGTCACCGAGAACAGGCTGAAGTCGAGCACCTTGTCGGTGGTGATGAGCTGGTCCAGCCACACCTTCGTCGGCCGGAACACGGCGTAGCCGCCGCACTCGGCGCACTGGTAGTTGAACCACACCTCGACGTCGGCGGCCTGCTTCTCGTCGGCCACGCAGTGGTTGTTGGTGATCATGCGGTTGGTCGGGCCGATCCGCCAGGCGGTGCACAGCTCCACCCCGTCGATCAGCATCCGGGCCACCGCCTTGGACCGCCGGTAGACGACGGGGTCGGTGGTGCGGTAGCAGACCGCGTCGGCCTTCTCGTCGTCGCCGCAGACGGTCTCCTCGCGGCCGGTGCGGGCCTGCCGCTTCTTCGCCAGCCGGTACGACTCCGACGCCCGGTCCCGCTCGGCCTCGGTGTACCCGTGCGTGACCCGGTCGACGACCACGCCGAGCCGGTCCACCGCCGCGCCCAGGCCCAGCAGGTCCAGCGCGCCGGTGTGCAGCTCGACCAGGGCGGTGTCGCCGGTGACCGACATCGCCCAGCGCCCGGCCGTGCCCAGCACCGAGCCGACCGCGTCGCCGTCGACGCGGTGCACCTCGGTGCGGCGCGGGTCGCTGACGGTCAGGTAGTCGCCGGGCAGCAGCACCAGCTGCGAGAAGTGGACCTTCACGAACTCCGCGCCGGGATAGCGCAGCGTGGCGCTCTTCTTCCCGTCCAGGTACCCGAGCACCGTGTGGGTCTGCTCCAGCTTCCCGGCCTCGGCGCGGCCGGTGGCGTACACGTTCGCCGGCGGGGTCTGCGGCTGCTCCGCCACCACGGCCGCGGCGGGGTCGGCCGCGGCGGCTGCCCGCTCGGCCGGCGCCTGCACGCCGCTGACCAGCGCGTGCTCGGCGGCCGGCGGCGCCGTCCGCTCGTGCAGCACCGACGCGCCCGCGGCGGTCGCCAGTGCCAGCACGGCAGAGATTCCCATCACCATCGCGACCGTACGCCGCATCCGACCCGCCTCCAGAACATCTGCGCTGATCTCCCGGGATGCACAACGACGCAGGCCACGGGCCGGACCCTCGGCCGAATAGGGGATGCGGCACAGGGGCGCTCCGCCCGTCGGCGCCCATCCGTAGTCTTAGGCGCGTGCGGATAACCTCTGCCCTCGTCGACCCGGCCCTTCTCGACCTGCCCTGGTCCACTCCACTGGAGGAGTGGCCGGCCGACCATCTGGTCGCGCTGCCCCAGGGCATCTCCCGCCACGTCGTGCGCTTCGTGAAGCTGCAGGGCACCGTCTACGCCGTCAAGGAGACCCGCGAGAAGATCGCCGAGCGGGAGTACGACCTGCTGCGCGCCCTCGAACGCATCAGCGCCCCCGCGGTCGAGGCGATCGCCATCGTCGCCGACCGGGTCGCCCTGGACGGCGAGGTGCTCGAACCCGTGCTGGTCACCCGGCACCTTCAGTTCTCGCTGCCGTACCGGGCGCTGTTCTCGCACACCCTGCGGCCCGAGACGATGAACCGCCTGCTCGACGCGCTCGCCGCGCTGCTGGTGCGGATGCACCTGCTCGGCTTCTTCTGGGGCGACTGCTCGCTGTCCAACACCCTGTTCCGGCGCGACGCGGGCGCGTTCGCGGCGTACCTGGTCGACGCCGAGACCGGACAGCTGCACCTGCGGCTGTCGCCGGGGCAGCGCGGCGAGGACCTGGAGATCGCCCGGACCAACATCTTCGGCGAGGCGCTGGACCTCCAGGCCGCGGGACTGCTGCACGAGGGCATCGACCCGGAGCACGTCTCCGACGAGGTCGTCCGCCGGTACGAGACGCTGTGGCACGAGCTCACCTTCGAGCAGGCCGTCGAGGCCGACACCCGGCGCCAGATGGACAAGCGCATCCGCCGCCTCAACGAGCTCGGCTTCGACGTCGAAGAGGTGTCGATGTCGGTCGTCGAGGAGGGCGGCCACCGCACCGTCATGCTGCGCCCGAAGGTCGTCGACGCCGGTCACCACACCCGCCGCCTGCTGCGCCTCACCGGCCTGGACGCCGAGGAGAACCAGGCCCGCGCCCTGCTCAACGACCTCGACGCGTACCGGGCCGAGTCCGACGACCTGCCCGACGAGGCCCAGGCCGCGCACCGCTGGCTGACCGAGGTGTTCGAGCCGGTGATCCGCGCCGTGCCGCCGCACCTGCGCGGCAAGCTGGAGCCGCCGGAGCTGTTCGTGCAGATCATCGGGCACCGCTGGAAGCTGAGCGAGCAGGCCGGCCGCGACCTCGGCCTGGCCCCCGCGGTCCAGTCGTTCCTGGCCAACGTGCTGATCCACCACCCCGACGAGCAGGCCGTCCTCGGCTACGAGGTCGACGACGACATGCTGCTCCCCGAGGACGACGACGAGGACGAGGCACCGGAGGACGAGTCCCTGGTCGACTGACCCGCGGAGTGTGCGCGACGCTGGGCGGGGCGTGTTTTCGCAGGTAGGGTGGGCCGCCGACCCGGACGTGACCGACTCCCCCGTCGGCGCGACCCCCGCCGGGACGCCCCTACCGAAGGGTCGCGACGATGCGATCACGGCTGCGCCGTTCCCCCGGCGGTGCCCGCGCCGGTGTGCGCGGGTTGCTGCGCTCCCTGGTCGTGCTCGGCGCCGGCGTGGCCGCCGCGCTGACCCTGGCCGCCCCCGGCGACGCCCACGAACGGCACGACCCGGCCGCGACCCGTACCGTCCAGGCCCTGTCCAGCGGCGACCTCGCCGCCGTCCCGGCGGACTTCGCCAAGGTGATGGGGTACGCCCCGGTCACGGCGACCCTGGCCGACGGCGAGACCCGCGTGATCAACCCGCAGGGCTCGTGCTCCGTACCCGGCGAGGGGCGGCCGTTCGACTTCGCGGTGCCGTGCATGGCCCACGACTTCGGCTACGACCTGCTGCGCTACGCCCGCCGCCAGGGCGCGCCGCTGGCCGCCGACGCCCGCGAGCGCATCGACCTGCTGCTCGACCACGATCTGCGGGTGCAGTGCACCACCGACAGCACCCCGGCCAGCTGCGAGACGACGGTGGCCGTGTTCGCGGCCGGGGTCGGCTTCAACTCGTGGCGCCAGCTGTCCGGGCCGCCGTTCGACACCGCCGGGATGACCCGGACCGCCGGGCTGGTGCTGTTCGCGGCGGTCGGCGGGGGCGGCGGGTTCAGGATGTGGCGACGCCCGCGGCGGCGGCCTGCGCCATCAGGTCGCTGAGCCCGTCGCGGCTGGCCACCACGGTGAGCCGGTCGCGCGCGTGCAGCACCCGGTTGTCGGCGGGGCGCCACAGCGGGCGGGGCTCGCCGAACTCGGCCAGCGCGATGACCCGTACCGCGCCGGGCTGGTCGGCCTCGCCGACGCGCGTGCCGTCCAGCGGCGACCCGGGGCCGACGACGACCTCGGCGATCAGCAGCACCCGGCGCTCGACCGAGATGGTGCCGATGACCTCGCGATCCATCAGCGCTTCGGCGAAGGCCGGGGCGGCCAGGTAGGAGACGCTGCGGGTGAAGCGGATGCTGAAGGTCTTGCGTACCCGGGCGGCCAGGTCGCCGTCGAACAGCCGGACCAGCACCCGCAGCTGCGGTTGCAGGTTGCGGCCGTGCAGCGCGGCCTCCAGGTTGATGACGTCGTTGCTGGCCAGGGTCATCAGCGCGCGGCAGCGCTGCACGTTGGCCGAGCGCAGCGTGCTCTCGCGGCTGGCGTCGCCGATGATCAGCGGGATGCCCAGCTCGCGGGCCAGGGCCACGCCCCGGGCCTGCTCGTTGATGTCGATGGCGATGACGGGCAGGCCGCGGTCGTACAGCATGCGCAGCGCGCGGGTGCCGACGTTGCCCAGCCCGACCAGCACGATGTGCCCGTCGGTGGGCAGCCGCAGCCGCCCCTGCGCGACCGCGAGCCGCGCGTTGACCAGGCCCTCGACCACCATCGCGGTGACCAGCGGCACCAGCGCCAGCCCGGCCAGCGCGATGACCAGTTGCAGCACCTGCTGGCGGCCGGGCAGGTCGGGGCTCAGCTCCGGGCCGCCGAACGCGTTGGCCGCGGTCAGGTAGATCCCGTCCCACAGGCTGCGCACGTGCTCGCCGCGGGCGAAGAAGAACCCGGCCACCGCGAGCACGACCAGCGCCGTGCTGACCGCGAACCGGAACTGCCGCGACACCAGGGACTTCATCGTGTCGACGACGGCGCGCAGCCGCCACCGCCGGGCGCGCCGGGTCATCCGCAGCGCGACCGCGTTGACCGTGTCGGCGACCGAGGTCGTCTCCCGGCTCTCGGCCAGCACCAGGTCGGCCGACGCGGCGTCGGCGGGCAGCAGGTCGACGGCGGCGCCGGTGCCGACGGTGTCCACCAGCCCGCAGACGACGTCGGCGGGCACGGCGGCGCCGCGCCGGGCGACCACGAGGGTACGGCCCGCGACCGGCACCGGCACCGCGCTGACCTCGTCGAGCGCGATGGCCACCAGCGCCGGAGCGGCGATCTCGGCGTCGGAGAGCACCTTGGCGTTGCCGAGCAGCTCCTCGATGCCGCGGCCGAGGTTGGAGTTGTACATCCGGACGACCAGTCGCAGGTCGGGCCGGATGTCACGGGCGCGCAGCGCGATGTGGATGTTGGCGACGTCGTCCTGCACGGCCAGGGCCAGGCCGAGCGAGTTCGTCAGGTCGGCCTGGTGCAGGGCGCGCTCGTCGACCCGGTCGACGACCAGCACCCGCACCCGGGGCAGCTCGCTGAAGTCGCGGGCGCCGCGTAGCTGCTCAGGCGTCATCAGCAGCACGACGTCGGCGCCGTATCGCTGCGTGAGCTGCTCGGCGAGGCGGTATGCCAGCCCGTCGGAACCGTTGACGACGAAGTGGCTCCCCGTGCCGCGGCGCTGGGCGGGGATGACCGAGGAGGGGCTCGACACGCCCGGATGGTATCGATCGCGCACCACCGCGGGCCACCCGCCAGCGATCGCCGCACATGCGTTTACCGCGACGATATGCCCCTTTTGGTCGTTGCTCCCTCAGACGAATGCACCTTTGCGCACCCCGCAGTTCGGGTGCACCGGTCAGCAATCGAATGGATGGACATGAACAAGTGGTTCTACCGAGCCGTCGGCGCCGTCGGCGTGGCGAGCGGCGTCATGCTTCTCGGCAGTGGCGTCGCGCACGCTGAAACGGCCACCGAGGCCAAGCCGACCGCAGATCTTCAGGCCATGCGCGGGTTGGTGGCCGATCTCCTCTCACCCACCGGTGGGCTGAGCAACCTGGGCCTGTCGCTGGACACGCCGGACGCCCGGGTCGACGCCGGGCTGCTGCCCGACGGTCCCGTCGCGATCAAGCGCGGCTCCGGCGGCCTCGGCGTCACCGCGCACGCCCTCGGCGGCCAGGACATCACGCTCGCGGGCAAGCTCCCGCGCCTGTCCGCCATGCTGCCCAGCTCCAACCTGCTCTCCGGCACCACCGGCCTGCTCGGCCAGACCGGCCTGCTCGGCGGCACCGAGGCCGCGCAGACCGAGGGCCTGCCGCTCGGGCCGCTCGGCGGCCTGCTCGGCGGTGAGGGCACCAGCCCGGTCAGCGGCCTGACCGGCGGGCTCACCGGCGGCCTGCTCGGCAAGGCGAGCCCCATCGGCGGGCTCACCGACGGCCCGCTGGGCAGCCTCACCGGCGGCCTGCTGGGCGGCGACGCCGCGGGCGGCGGAAGCGGCCCGCTCGACGGCCTCACCGGCGGCCTGCTCGGCGGGGACAGCGGCGGTCCGCTGGGCGGGCTGACCGACGGCCTCAGCGGCCTGACCGGCGGGCTCAACACCGGCAAGCCCGACCGCGCGCCGTCGGCACCGGCCGCCGCCGCGCCGTCCGCCGGCGACATCAGCCAGGACCGCTTCGCCGACTGGCTGGACGAGCCCGACCCCATGTCCCGCCAGGCCGACATGCTGCTCGACGGCGGCATGCTCGACCCCAGCGACCAGCTGGGCCTCACGCTCGACCCGGTGCTGTCGCAGCAGGTCGCCGACGCCACCTCGCAGATCGTCCCGTCGCTGATCGCCGACGCGATGGGCCACGGCAGCGTCGACGACCTGCTCGACGCCCCGAACGGCCTGGCTCCCGGCGCCGACCTGCTCGCGGGCGGCCCGACCGAGGGCATCCCGTTCCTGGGCGGCATCCCGATCGTGGGCGACCTGCTCGGCGACGGCGGTCCGCTCGACGGCATCCTGGTCATGGGCGACATCGCCAAGCAGCTCCCCGTCGTCCGGGACGTCGTCAACGGCAAGCTCGGCCTCGACACCATCAACCAGGTCCCGTTCGTGGGCGGCCTGCTGCGCAACGGCATCGTCCAGGGCGGCAAGCCGGGCGGCTCGCTGCCGATCGTCGGCTCGCTGCCGATCGTCGGCGACGCGCTGGGCAAGGTCACCGGCAACCTGAGCGGCGCCGGCCTGGGCCGCGGCGCGAACATGCTCGCGCCCCGGACGGCCCTGCCGCAGCCGGGCCTGGCTCCGGCGACGCAGCCGCAGCTGCTGCCCGCGCCGGCAGCCCACACGCTGGACGCCGCCCCGGCCAACCAGCACGTCGGCCGCCACCGCGCCACCGACCGCCCGATCGCGGGCGAGGACGCCGAGTACGCCGACCCGGCCGGTACGCCCGAGGAGCTGCCGCTGGTGGGCCAGCTGCCGCTCAGCGGCCTGCCGCTGCTGGGCTCGCTGACCGGCAGCGCCCCCGCGGGCGCCGGCGGCGCGATGCTCCCGGTCAGCGGCCTGGTCAGCCAGCTGCCGCTGGTCAACGACCTGCCGCTGCTGGGCAACATGGGCACTTCGATGGAGGTGCTGCGGTCGCTGCCGATCGTCGGCACCGCCGCGGGCCTGCTCCCGCTGGGCTGAGCCCGACCCGGCGCGCCCGCGTACGGCCCCGGCTGTACGCGGGCGCGGCACCAGGACAGCGGCGCCGGCCGTACCCACGGCACAATGCGCCCATGCCCTCGGTCCAGCCCGTCCGCACCACCCGGCTCACCCCACGGCCCACCCTCGGCCTGCTCTACCTCGTCGGCACCGTCCTGTCCGCGCTGCTGCTGGCCGCCACCCTCGTCGACGGCCGGATCGACCCGCCCGCCACCGTCGCGCTGCTGTGCCTGCTCGTCGGCTCGCAGTTGCTGTACCAGCGCGGCATCTACCTCGTCGGCGACCGGCTGCTGCTGCGCAACCCGCTGTCGCGCACCGTCGTCCCGCTGGACCGGCTGCGCGCCGTCTACATCCGGCCCCTGCCCGCCAGGCCCGGCAGCCGCCTGCTGCACCTGGAACTGCACGACGGCACCGTGCTGCGCACCCACGTCGGCGTGACCCGCAGCCCGCTCTCGCCCGCCGTCAAGGTCTCGTTCGAGCAGCTCGTGGGGCTGGTCGGCACCATCGACAGCCACCGCCGCCAGGCCACGGGCGCCGACGCCGCCGCCTCCTGACCGGCGCCGCCTCAGCCGAACCGGTCGGCGCACCGGCCCATCGTCGGCTTTGCTCAGTCGACGGCAGATGAAAGGCTTTCCCCGTTTCGGGCTCGGGGAGGAGCGCACGTGGACAGGAACGAGCTGGTCAACGAGGCCGAACGTGCCCTGTGGGACGCGTTCGCCACCGGCGGCCTGGTCGACCTCGGCTCGGGCGACCCGGCCGCGGCAGGGTTCGATCCGGACACGTGGGGCGCCGACCGGACCGTGCGCGCCCAGTTGATCGCGCGGCTGCTGCTCGGCGTACGCGACGTCGAGCGGGGTTACATCGCCAAGGTGCGGCTGGCCGGGGCGCTGGTCACCGGCGACCTCGACCTCAACGGCGGCGACACCGCATACGAACTGCACCTCGACCGGTGCTGGCTGGACCGGGCGCCCGACCTGGCCGACGCGTTCACCAAGGGTGTCGCCTTCACCGGCTGCCGCCTGCCCGGCCTGACCGCGCACGGCCTGCAGACCTCCGGCCCCGCCCACCTGACCGGCAGCCGGGTCGAGGGCGAGCTCGACCTCAACGGCGCCCGGATCGCCGGGCAGCTGTCCATGGCCGGAACCCGGCTGGTCAACCCCGGCGCCGACGCCCTCAACGGCTGGAACCTGGTCGTCGACCAGGACCTGATCTGCAACGAGGGGTTCACCGCCGACGGCACCGTGGCGCTGTCCGGCGCGCACATCGGCGGGATGCTGCTGCTCATGGGCGCCGAGCTGCGCCGCCCCGGCGACTACGCGCTGAACGCCCAGAACCTGGCCGTCGACCGCGACATGCTCTGCCAGGACGGCTTCCGCGCCGAAGGCACGATCGAGCTCAGCGGCGCCAAGGTGGGCGGGCGGTTCTCCCTGATCGGCGCGGTGCTGGTCAACCCCGACGGGTACGCCCTCAACGCCCAGAACCTCGTCGTCGAACGGGATGTCTACTTCAACAACGGGTTCGACGCCAGCGGCACCATCGACCTCAGCGGTGCCCGCGTCGGCGGGCAGCTGTCCATGCTCGACGCCACCCTCAGCCGCCCCGGCGGCCAGGCGCTCAACGCCCAGAACCTGTCCGTCGGCGAGAGCCTGCTCGCCTACCGGGGCTTCACCGCCACCGGCGCGATCGACCTGTACGGCTCCCGCGTCGACGGTCAGATCTCGCTGGTCGGCGCCACGCTCAACAACCCCGGCGGCCGCGCGCTGCACGCCCAGAGCATCACCGTCGGCCAGGCGTTCTACGCCTACGACGGCTTCACCGCCAGCGGCCTGGTCGACCTGAGCGGCGCGAAGATCGGCGGGACCCTGTCCCTGGCCGGCGCGAAGCTCGACAACCCCGGAGCCGACGCGCTGGCCGCCGAGAACCTGCACGTCGACATGGACATGACCTGCCACGGCGGCTTCACCGCCACCGGCGGCGTCAACCTGTACGGCGCCACCGTCACCGGGCAGCTGTCGCTGGCCGGGGCGAAGCTGGCCAACCCCGGCGGGCTGGCGCTCAACGGGCGCAACCTGACCGTCGGCCGGATCCTGCAGTGCTCGTACGGCTTCTCCGCCGAGGGCACCGTGTCCCTGGCCAACGCCACCCTCAGCGGTGCCACGTTCGCCGGGGCCACCTTCACCGTGCCCGACGGCGGCGCCTCCACCACCCATCTCACGCTCGACTGCGAGTCGCTGAGCACCGGCTGGCTGACCCTGCCCGACGCGGTCCCCGGCGTCACCGACCTGCGCCAGGGCACCATCGGGCGGCTCTGCGTGCCGGCCGGGGCGCTGCTCAACCCGATGCGGCTGAGCGGGCTGACGTACACCGATCTCGACCCCGACCCCGACCCGCCGGTGCACCTGCGGCTGGGCTGGCTGCGGCGCGACCCCGACGGCTACCACCCGCAGCCGTACGAGCAGCTCGCCGCCTACTACCGCACCAACGGCCACGATCGGCAGGCCCGGATCATCCTGCTCGGCAAGCGGCGCACCCAGCGGCGGTACAGCAGCGGCCCGCTGAGCCTGGCCGGCCTGCTCCGCCGCATCCCCGGCCTGCTCATCGACGCCCTCGCCGGGTACGGCTACGTCCCCGCGCGGGCGTTCGCCTGCCTGCTCACCGCCATCGCGGTCGGCACGTTCGTCTTCCGCCCGACCGGCGCGACCCAGCCGACCGACGACCTGAACGTGAACGCGCTGCTGCTCGCCATCGACGCGATCATCCCGACGTCGCCGTTCGGGCTGGTCGGCGCCGCCGGGCTGTCCGGGGCGGCGTACCTGGCGGCCATGGTGCTGCAGGGGTTCGGCTTCGCCCTGTCCATCGCCGTCCTGCCCGCCCTCACCCGCACCCTGGCACGCGCCGACAAGTAACCGGCGGAACTCGCCGGACCGACCCTGAACAGGCATTATTGCCCCCGGTCGGCATGGCGGAGGAGCAGGTTGGCAGCGGTACGGCGGCGAGTGCTGCGCAACGGACTCAACCGTCTCGCGGCGGCGGCCTGACCGGGGTGGTCCCTCGCCGCAGCGGCCGAGTGACGGTGCGGCGAGGTGCCCTGACGGCTACGTGCGTGGCAAGAAGCCAGCGAGCTGCGCGTGTCGACGCAGCGTGGTCTTGATCGCATCGCGGATGCTAGAGGGCATCGTGTTCTCGGCGGAGAAGGCTTTCATCTCGACGATGACCTCCGACTGGAACGAATTGCCGCGGGACACCAAGATGTCGGCACGCACCGTGCTGTGAGGCGTGACGATGTCCTGCTCGTGCTTGGCCGAGATGCCGATCTCCCCCAGGCAGTAGGCAAGCCGCCTGCCCAAGCCGACCGGGTCTCGGGTCACGCCTGAGGTGTTGTACCAGTCCCGCGCTACCGCAGCCCGCTTCGACTCGCGCTCCTTCATCGGTGTGAAGGAGTCGAGGTTCCAGGTCTCTTTCAGAAGCGAAACGAAATGCGACTGCTCGAAGCGGTCCAGGTACGACTTGCCGATACTCGGCGCGCTATCGCTCAGGTCCCGGCACAGCGGGTAGATGTCCGCTGCGGCAATCGGCACCAGGCGCACGTCGAAGTACAGCCGGGCGCGGTTGTACGCCGCGAGCGGGAGCGTACGGCGATCGTCGGCACTCAGCTCCTGGTAGAAGGACCCCCAGTTGAGCCGGTAGCCCTCCCGCGCATTCGTGAATGACTGGATGCGCTGGATGCGCAGGCCGTCGGTCACCGGCCACAACATGACGACCTGGTGCTTCGAGAGGTCTTGCAGGGCTCCCATCCGCTCCCCGAGCTGCCCGCCGACACGCTCGATGGCCGAACCGATGGTTCCCGTCGTCGCGGCGATCTCCTCCAGGTCGGTACGCAGCACCTCCTGGTCGGGCAGGTTCTGGCCGCCGTTGTGGAACTCGAAGGTCTCCTCGATGATGGCGGGCCACTCCGACTTGGCGGGCCCGACCAGCTCCATGCCCGCAGACGCCAGGATTCGCTCGTTGCGGGTGGTCGCCCCCGCAAGTTGGGCCTGGAACTCCCGGCTGGTGGTCAGCCAGACCACCAGCACGCAGCTGTCCTTCAGCACGCCACGGTCGAGCAGGCTCAGCCGCTCCACGAACTGGCTGGGCACCGCGTTCTGCTCGGCCACCACCTCCTCGTACTGGTCGACGACGGCCACGGTGATCTGGGGCGTGAGCTGCCCACGCCCGGGGTGTGACGTGACCGCCGCGACGAGTTCAACCTCGGACTGGATCTGGCTGCGGGTCAGCTCCACCACACGGCACTCGGGAAGGTGGGTCGCGAGCTCCCGGACCGCGCTGCTCTTGCCGGACCCGCTGCGCCCGTAGAGCGGCAGGAACCGGAGACCTCCCGAGATCTTCATCGAGCTGTAGCAGCGCTGGACGACCTGAATAAGATCCGGATTGGGCCGGAGTCGAGCGCGAAAGGCGACATCGAGATCTTCATAGCGCGACGGAAGTCTGACGCTCAACGCTGCTGCTCCTGTGGTCGTCTCAACGTGAAGCAACTACTCTACCGACCACGACCGACGGGCCGCTCGCATCTTTCGATCGGCTCCTCCGAGGCGCCGTCTTTACGTGTCGGCACCCCGTCCGAGCCCGGTCAGTTGGTCGCGATCAACGACGCCGTCAGCGCCCGGCTGGTGATGTTGGTCGGACCGCCTGTCCACGTCCAGCGACACTGCGCCTGCAACACGTCGCCGGGGCTGAGCTCCAGCAGCACCCGGGTCAGGGCGGCCACCCCGATCCCGCTGTCTCCCTGCTTCTGTCTGCGCCAGAGCAGGGTCGTCCCATTCAGCATCAGCGACACCGACAGGCTGGTGATGGTCGTGAACCCGAACAGCGTGGCCGCGCTCGCACCGCACAGGTACAGGCCGCCAGTCCGGATCGTCAGCCGGTCATTGTTCACGGCAAGGTTCGCCATGTTGTCGTTGTCCCACACCTCCTCGGTGTAGGTCATCGTCGTCGCGGTGTTCACGACCACCGACTGGTTCGGGGGCACCTGCGAGCGCACGTACGCCGACGGCCGGTTGGCCGCAGCCGCCGCGGCGGCATCCCCGGCGGCCAGCGCCGCCTCGATGTCCTGCGCGAACGTCTGGAAGACGGCCGGGTTGATGGTGTCGCCACCGCACGGGTAGCGGATGCCGAGCAGTGGTGTCGATTCGGATCGGCCACCCGCCGACCGGGCCGCGCCTGCGGCAGTCAATCTGGTTCGACCTGCTCGTGGTCGTGGCCTGTGACGCGCTGGGCGTGGCGGCATTCGCAGCACTGTTCCTGCTATCCATGCCGTAGCTCGCCTGGCAAGAAGCCTGGCAAGACAGAAGAGCCCCCGTCCGGGAGACAACCCGGCAGGGGCTCTGACTCGCGGCGGGATAGTGAGCCGACCGCGGGACTTGAACCCGCAACCTTCCGATTACAAGTCGGGTGCGCTACCAATTGCGCCAGGCCGGCACGAACCGTGAAACGGTTCACAGCGATGGTACGCGCCGGAGCCGTGCGCCTCGCCACCGGATTCCCAGAAGTTTCGCCCCGTCTATGGCACTAAAGTACGTTTTGCCTGGCAGGGGCGTTCCACCTGATGATCCAACGGCTTGTTAACAGCCCGTGACCGGGTTACTTTGGCGGACGCCGGACGTGGTGAACACGGACGGCACTCACTTTCACTCGGATCGTCCGGCACGTTCCTGCCGGTGGAAGGAAGCACCCCCATGGCTACCGTCACGTACGCCAAGGCGTCCCGGATCTACCCGGGCACCGAGCGTCCCGCCGTCGACCAGCTCGACCTCCAGATCGGCGACGGCGAGTTCCTCGTCCTCGTCGGCCCCTCCGGTTGTGGCAAGTCCACCAGCCTGCGCATGCTCGCGGGCCTCGAGGACGTCGACCAGGGCGCGATCTACATCAACGACAAGGACGTCACGAACCTCCCGCCGAAGTCGCGGGACATCGCGATGGTCTTCCAGAACTACGCCCTCTACCCGCACATGACGGTGTACGAGAACATGGCGTTCGCGCTCAAGCTGCGCAAGACCCCGAAGTCGGAGATCGACACCCGGGTCAAGAAGGCCGCGCAGATGCTGCAGCTGGAGGAGTACCTGGGCCGCAAGCCCAAGGCGCTCTCCGGTGGCCAGCGCCAGCGTGTCGCCATGGGCCGCGCCATCGTGCGTGAGCCGCAGGTCTTCCTCATGGACGAGCCGCTGTCGAACCTCGACGCCAAGCTGCGCGTGCAGACCCGTTCGCAGATCGCCACGCTGCAGTCGCAGCTCGGCATCACCACGGTGTACGTCACGCACGACCAGGTCGAGGCCATGACCATGGGTCACCGCGTGGCCGTGCTGCTCGACGGTGTGCTCCAGCAGTGCGACACCCCGCGGACCCTGTACGACCGCCCGTCGAACGTCTTCGTCGCGGGCTTCATCGGCTCGCCGGCCATGAACATCAAGACCGTGCAGCTCACCGATGGTGGTGCCGTGTTCGGTCAGCTGGTGCTCCCGCTGACCCGCGAGCAGGTCGCCGCGGCTCAGGCCGAGGGCGGCAACGGCCAGGTCACCGTGGGCTTCCGCCCCGAGGACTCGGCGCTGGTCGGCGCGGGCGACGGCGGTCTGCCGATCGTCGTGGACCTGGTCGAGGACCTGGGCGCCAACGCCAACGTGTACGGCCACGCCGCGATCAACGGTGGCGAGGAGCGGTTCGTGGTCACCACGTCCCGCGCCGCGATGCCGAGCCTCGGCGAGACGGTGTACGTGAAGCCGGCCGCCGACCACCACCACGCGTTCCACGCCGCCTCCGGCGTGCGCATCTGACGCAGTAGCCAGCCCAAAGGGGGCGGAGCCGGTCGGCTCCGCCCCCTTTGCTGTGCCCGCTGTGCGGTTTGATCAGCGTTCGCGGTCAAGAAGTGCTGCCCAGCGGCAGCCTCCGACCGAAAACGGCGATCTTGCTGCCAACCCGGCGGCCTGGCGGTTCCTTATCCGCCTCGCGGGGCGGGTAAGGATGTAGGCATGACCGAATATCGAGTCGAGCACGACACGATGGGCGAGGTCCGGGTGCCGTCCGACGCGCTGTGGGGCGCCCAGACGCAGCGGGCCGTGGAGAACTTCCCGATCTCCGGCACGCCGCTGCCGTACCCCCTGATCATCGCTCTTGCCCAGATCAAAGAGGCGGCCGCGCAGGCGAACGCGGACACCGGTGTGCTGGACCGCGCGACCGCCGAGGCGATCGCCGCGGCGGCCCGCCAGGTGATCGACGGTGACCTGGCCCGGCACTTCCCGGTGGACGTGTTCCAGACCGGCTCGGGCACCTCCACCAACATGAACCTCAACGAGGTGCTGGCCCGCCTGGCCGGGCAGGCGCTGGGCCGCCCGGTGCACCCGAACGACCAGGTCAACGCCTCGCAGTCGAGCAACGACGTGTTCCCCTCCGGCATCCACCTGGCCGCGCTGCGGCTGATCGCCGACGACCTGCGCCCGGCGCTGCTGGAACTGCACGAGGCGCTGAAGCTGAAGGCGGCCCAGTTCGCGCACGTGGTCAAGTCCGGCCGCACCCACCTGATGGACGCCACCCCGGTGACCCTGGGCCAGGAGTTCTCCGGCTACGCCCAGCAGGTGCAGCGCGGGGCCGAGCGGGTCGCCTCGGCGCTGCCGCACGTGGCGGAGCTGCCGCTGGGCGGCACCGCGGTCGGCACCGGCGTCAACGCCAGCGCGGCGTTCCGGCGCGAGGTGTACGCCCACCTGGTCCGCAACACCGGCCTGCCGGTGCGGGAGGCCGAGAACCACTTCGAGGCGCACGGTTCACGTGACGCGCTGGTGGAGCTGTCGGGGCAGCTGCGCGCGGTGGCGGTCAGCCTGTACAAGATCGCCAACGACATCCGCTGGATGGGGTCCGGGCCGCGCGCCGGGCTGAGCGAGGTGCACCTGCCCGACCTGCAACCCGGCTCATCGATCATGCCCGGCAAGGTGAACCCGGTGCTGTGCGAGTCGGTGCGCCAGGTGTGCGCGCAGGTGATCGGGGCCGACGCGACGATCGCGTTCGCGGGATCGCAGGGCGACTTCGAGCTGAACACGATGCTGCCGGTGATCGCGCGCAACCTGCTGGAGTCGATCACGCTGCTGGCCGGCGTGTCCCGGGTGTTCGCGCAGCGCTGCGTCCTCGGGCTCACCGCCAACGAGGAGATCTGCCGCCTGTACGCCGAGGGCTCGCCCTCGATCGTGACCCCGCTCAACCGCCACATCGGGTACGAGGAGGCCGCCGCCATCGCCAAGCAGGCCCTGGCGGAGAACAAGACCATCCGCCAGGTGGTCGTGGAACGGGGCCACGTCGAGGCGGGCCGCCTGTCCGAGGCGGAACTCGACGCCGCCCTGGACGTCCTGGCCATGACCCGCACCCCGGACTGAACCCGGCGCGCCGCCGCCCACCCCGACCCCGCTTTACATAGACGTTGGCCTATCTCATCGAGTGACACGAGATCATTCTCGACGAGATAGGCCAACGTCTATTGAAAACACATCCTGCCCCGCCCCGCCACGTCAACGGTGGCAGGTCGGGAACAGGTCACGCCGCGCGGCGCCGGGCCACCTCGGCCAGCGCGACCGCAGCCGCCACCGACGCGTTCAGCGACTCGACCTCCGACACCATCGGGATGCTCACCCGCAGGTCACAGGTCTGTCCGACCAGCCGCCCGAGCCCGCGCCCCTCCGACCCGACCACCACGACCAGCGGCCCGATCGCAGCCTCCAGCTGGTAGAGGTCCGTCTCCCCGTCGGCGTCCAGCCCGACGACCGTGAACCCCTCCTGCTGGGCCTGCTTCAGCGCCCGGGTCAGGTTGGTGACCTGCGCGACCGGCAGCCGCGCGGCCGCACCGGCGCTGGTGCGCCACGCGGTCGCGGTGATCCCGGCGGCGCGGCGCTCCGGCACGAAGATGCCCTGCGCCCCGAACGCGGCCGCCGATCGGATGACCGCACCCAGGTTGCGCGGGTCGGTGACCCCGTCGAGGGCCACCAGCAGCGGCTCCGGGTGTTCGGCCGAGGCGGCGAGCAGGTCCTCGAAGCTCTCGTACGCGAACGAGGGCACCTGCACGCCGACGCCCTGGTGCAGCACGCCGCCGGTGAGGCGGTCGAGCTCGGCCCGGCTGATCTCCAGGATCGGGATGCCCCGGTCGCCCGAGGTGCGGACGATCTCGGTGATCCGGTCGTCGATGTCGATGCCCTGCGCGAGGTAGAGCGCGGTCGCGGGGATGTGCGCGCGCAGCGCCTCGACGACCGGGTTGCGGCCGACGAGCAGCTCCGGCGCGTCCTTGGGCGTGAGCGACTTGCGGCCGGGCGCGACCCGCGGCCCGGCGGCGCGGGCGGCGGTGGCCCGGCCGGGCGCGGTGCGCCGCGTCGGCGCGCCCTTGCCCGTGCCGCCCCGGCCCCAGGTGGTGTCCTTGGAGCCAGGCTTGCCGATCTTGGGGCTGCGCCCCTCGACGGCGGCCGCCTTGCGCTCCTTGTCCTGCTTCCACGCGGTCTTCGACGGCACCTTCTCGGTGCCGGAGTAGCCCTTGTGCCAGGGTCGCTCGTCGGCGGGCAGGGTCTTGCCCCGCCCCTTCAGGGTGTCCTTGCCCTTGCCGCCAGTTCCCTTGCTCGCGGTCTTCTTGCTGACCTGGCGTACGTTACGGCGTTGCGAGTTGCCCGGCATTACAGTTCACTTCCGATCGTCCAGCGTGGACCGTGCGGGGTGTCCTCGACCACCACTCCGGCCTGTTTGAGCTGGTCGCGCACGGCATCCGCGGCGGCCCAGTCCTTGCGCGCGCGGGCGGCGGTCCGCTGCTCCAGCGCGAGTGCCACCAGGGCGTCCACGGTGCCGCGCAGCGAGTCGCCGGCCTTCGTGTCCGCCCAGGCGGGGTCCTGCGGGTCGAGCCCGAGGATGCCGAGCATGGCCCGCACACTGCTCAGCGCGCCCGCGGCGGCCTTGCTGTCGCCGCCGGCCAGCGCCGTGTTGCCCTCGCGCACCACCTCGTGCAGCGCGGCGAGCGCCGCGGAGGTGTTGAGGTCGTCGTCCATCGCCGCGGCGAAGTCGGCGCACAGCACCCCGGGCTGCGTCACGCCGACCAGCTCGGTCGCGCGCTGCACGAAGCCCTCGATCCGCCGGTACGCGGTCGCGGCCTCCTCCAGCGCCTGCCAGCTGAAGTCGATGCGCGCCCGGTAGTGCGGGGACAGCAGGTAGTAGCGCAGGTCGGCGGGGCGCAGGCCGCGCTCGGTGACCGCGTCGAGGTCGATCACGTTGCCCAGCGACTTGCTCATCTTCGCGTCACCGAGGTTGAGCAGGCCGTGGTGCACCCAGAACCGCGCGAACGGCAGCCCGGCCGCGCGCGACTGGGCCTGCTCGTTCTCGTGGTGCGGGAAGACCAGGTCGAGCCCGCCGCCGTGGATGTCGAACTCGGCACCGAGGTAGCGCCGCGCCATCGCGGAGCACTCGATGTGCCAGCCCGGCCGGCCGCGGCCCCACGGCGACGGCCACTCGGCGTCGTCCGGCTCCTCGGTCTTGGCGCCCTTCCACAGGGCGAAGTCGCGCGGGTCGCGCTTGGCCCGCTCGGGGCCGTCCGGCGCGGCCAGCATCTCGTCGGGGCGCTGGCCGGACAGGGCGCCGTAGTCGCCGAAGGAGGAGACGGAGAAGTACACGTCGCCGCTGCCGTCGGTGCTCGGGTACGCATACCCGAGCGCGATCAGCTCCTGGATCAGCTCGTGCATCTCCGGCACGTGGCCGGTGGCGCGCGGCTCGTACGTCGGCGCCAGCACGTTGAGGCTGCGGTACGCGGCCGCGAGGATCACCTCGTTGGCGTACGCGATCGACCAGAACGGGCGACCCTGTTCCAGCGACTTCTGCAGCACCTTGTCGTCGATGTCGGTGATGTTGCGCACGAACGTGACCGACAGGCCCGAGTGCAGCAGCCAGCGGCGCAGCACGTCGTAGTTGACGCCGGAGCGCAGGTGGCCGATATGGGGACCGGACTGGACGGTGAGGCCGCACAGGTACACGGAGGCCTGACCGGGAACGCGCGGCACGAAGTCGCGCACCTGTCTGGTCGCGGTGTCGAAGAGTCTCAACGTCACCCGATAAGGATAGTCATCCTTCGCGACTCCATTGCGACTGCAGCCACCGCAGCGCGGGCAGGTACCGCTCATCGGCCGCGATGCGGTATCTCCGCCCGTCGTTGCCGGTGAAGCCGATCACCGTCCGGGAGCCGCCCGGCCCCTCCGGGTCGGCCTCGGCGGTGCCGCCCAGCACCGGGATGTTCCGCCGGGACGCCCCGCCACCCTGCGACAGCTCCAGCGAGACCGCGTCGGCGCGCAGGGTGCCGTCGAGCCAGCCGCGGCGGGCGTAGCGGGAGTCGGTGCCGTACACCGAGCCGCCGAACCGCAGCGGGTCGCCCGCCTGCACCGAGGCGAGCAGCCGCTCCGGCGAGCCGGTGTTCGTGCCGCCCGCGGGCGCCTCGTCGAGCTGGAACGCGCCGAGGCAGCGCGGCTCGCCGTACACCCGGATCTCCTCCAGCGCCCGGTCGATCAGCTCGCCCGAGGCCCGCCACCCGCCGGCCTGGGTGTAGTAGCGCCAGCGGCGCCCGTCCGTCGCGCGGCCGCGCGCCACCACCCGCCACGGCACCCCGAACAGGGTCCGCACGAGCACGAACAGCGGCAGCAGCAGGAGCGCGAGCAGCCATTCGGCGATGAAGAGGGCCAGCACGAGCAACAGCGGGAAGGCCACCACGAGCGCGAAGAAGACCAGCGCGATCGTGCAGCCGACCGGCTCGTCGCCGAGGTCGAGGCTGCCGAAGTCCACGAAACCGCCGCCGCTGCTGTTGCCGCGGAACCGGTGCGGCTTCGGCTTCCAGGGCAGCCAGCGACGGCCCACCCACCACTCGCGGCCGTCCGCCCCGCTCGCCCTGCCTGACATGCCCGGCATCCTGGCACGCGGCCGCAAGCCGCGCACCTCGCTGTGACGCGGTTATCCGCGCAGGTCAGGAGGGCATTTTCGCGATCACTGCGGGCAGATCAGCCAGGTCGGCGACGATCGCGTCCGGGCGGACCGGGCCGGGCACGGGGGCACCCGCGCGGTTGAGCCACACGGTACGCAGACCGGCGCCCGCCGCGCCGACGACATCGTGGTCGTACGAGTCGCCGACGTAGACGACCTCCTCGGGCCGCGCGTCCGCCGCGTCCAGCAGCGCCTCGAAGAACGCGGGCGCGGGCTTCTTCGGCACACCGCCGCGCAGCGCGTACACCTCGAAGGCGAACCAGCCGCCGAGCCCGCACAGCGCCGCCTCGCTGTTGGCGTTGGTGCCGTAGCCGAGCTGGTACTCGCTGCGCAGCTTGGCCAGCACGTCGAGCACGCCGGGGAACGGCCGCGAGTTGGCGAACCGGACCTCGAAGAACAGGTCGAGCAGGCCGGGGGTCTGGTCGGCGAGGCCGACGCGGTCCAGCGTGATCCGCAGCGCGGTCTCCCGGATCAGCCGGGCGGGCTGGTCGGCCAGCTGCCGCCAGCACTCGTCGGCGTCGGCCCGGAACCCGGCGACGCTGAGCCGGGGATCACCGACCGTCGCCACCACCGCGGCGAGCCCGGCGTTCACTCCGGTCACGATGTCCACCAGCGTATCGTCGGCATCGAAGGCAACAGTGGTGATCATCGGTATACGTTAGCCCATCCGGCCTGATCAGCCCCGCAACCGCAGCCCCCACCGCGCGTACGCGCCGACACCTGCCGGGGAGGGTCCTCCTGCGCCGCGACGCGCCGAGAAGGCGCCCTTCCGCACCCCGATAGGGTGGGAGGGTGGACACGGCGCAAACGCTGGATCGCGGCCTCCGCCTACTGACCCTCGTCGCCGACACCCCTGGCGGCCTCACCGTCACCGAGGCGGCCACCCGCCTCGGCGTGGGCCGCGCGGTCGTCTACCGGCTCGCCACGACGCTCACCGAGCACGCGCTGATCCGACGCGACTCCTCCGGTCGGCTGCGGCTGGGCCTCGGCCTGCTGCACCTGGCCCGCCGCGCGCAGCCGCTGCTGGCCGACGCGGCCCTGCCCGCGCTGCGCAAGCTGGCCGACCAGGTGCACGCCACGGCACACCTGACCGTCGCCGACGGGGACGAGGCGGTCGCCGTCGCGGTGGTGGAGCCGAGCTCGACGGTGTTCCATGTCGCGTACCGCACCGGGTCCCGCCACCCGCTCGCGGCAGGGGCGGCCGGGCGGGCCATCCTCGACGCCGACGAGGGCTGGACGGTCTCCTCCGGTGAACTCCAGCCGGGGGCGTACGGCATCGCGGCACCCGTACGCGACGTCGAGGGCCTGCGCGCCAGCGTCGGCGTGGTCGCCCTGGCCCCCCTCGACCCCGCGATGGTCGGCCCCCTCGTCGTAGCCGCCGCCCACACCCTCACCACCGCCCTCGCCTAACCTCCCCTCCTTCCCTTCCCCCACCCGCCGCGCCTCTCGGCACGTGCCGGGCGCCGGGCGCCCAAGATCAGCCAAGTTGCCGGGCAATCGGGCGTATCTTGGCCACTCTTTCGCCCAAGTGCCGGGCAACTTGCCCGATCTTGGGGCGCCCAACCTGGGCGGGCACCCGTTCTGGGCGGGCATACGACCGGGACGAACACGACCAGGGCGGGCGTACGACCAGGCGGCGCGCTGCCCGGTCTGGCGGGCGGGAGCGTTGTCCACCGGGTTGTGGATAACCCCATGAACTGCGTATCCACATGTGGATAACCGCGATTTCCACAGCTTTCCCACACGTAATCCACAGCCTTGGGCCGGTTATCCACAGCACGATCCACATGAACCGCAGATCTCCGGCACGCTGTCCGCCGTGCGACGAACTCGACGGCCACAGCAACTTGCCTGGCAGGTGTTCCGCGGCGCCGATGCGCTCCGCGAAGGCCTGCTCACCCTCGAACAGCTGCGCGGCGCCAACTGGCAGCGCCTCGCGTACGGCGTCTACGCCGACTCCCGCCTCGACCGCGACCACGGCCTGCGCTGCCACGCCCTGGCCCTGGACCTGCCCGAGCACGCCGGCATAGCGGGCCCCAGCGCGGCCTACCTGCACGGCGTCGAACACGCCGCCTCGTTCACCGACCCGGTCCACCTGATCGTCCCGGCCGGTACGCGCCTCAACCAGCGCAAGGAGGCAGCCGTGCACCGGATGGTGCTGGGGCCGGGCGAGATGGCCCTCCAGCACGGCCTGCCGGTGACGACTCCGCTGCGTACCAGCTGGGACATCGTGCTCTGGCTGGACCTCGTCCCGGCGGTCGCCGTGCTCGACGCGCTCCTGCGGGACAAGCGGGTGACCGCCGAGCAGTTGGCAGAGCTCGCCGCGGACCGGGTCGGCCGTCATGGCGCCGCGCGTGCCGCTCAGGCATTCGCGCTGGCCGACGGGGGAGCGCAGTCACCGCAGGAGACGCGGCTACGGCTCGGGCTGATCCGCGCCGGGCTGCCCCGTCCCGAGCTCCAGCATCCGGTGCAGGTCGGCGGACGGTTGCTGCACCCCGACCTGTCCTGGCCGCGGTACCGGGTCGCGATCGAGTACGACGGCGAGTGGCACGACAGCCCCGACAGCTTCCACCTCGACCGCCGACGCCTCAACCTGCTGGTCGGCGCGGGCTGGACCGTCCTGCACGTGACGAGCCGCCGCATGCGTACCGACTTCGCGGGCGTCGTCGCCGAGGTCCGCGCCGCCCTCACCGCAGCGGACTGGTCCCCCATGACCGACTAAATTGCCGGGCAATCGGGCGTATGAGTGCTCAAGATACGCCCGATTGCCCGGCAACTCGGATGATCGAGGAATGCGGTCAGCGGCGGCCGATGCTCAGGACCGGGTTGGGCTTGGAGGTCTCGGCGAAGAAGTCGTTGCCCTTGTCGTCGACGACGATGAAGGCCGGGAAGTCCTCGACCTCGATCTTCCACACGGCTTCCATGCCGAGCTCGGCGTACTCCAGCACCTCGACGCGCTTGATGCAGTCCTGGGCCAGCCGGGCCGCCGGGCCGCCGATCGAGCCGAGGTAGAAGCCGCCGTACGCCTGGCAGGCCTTGGTGACCTGGGCGCTGCGGTTGCCCTTGGCGAGCATCACGTAGGAGCCCCCGGCCGCCTGGAACTTCTCCACGTACGCGTCCATGCGGCCCGCGGTGGTCGGCCCGAACGAGCCCGACGCGAAGCCTTCCGGCGTCTTGGCGGGGCCGGCGTAGTAGACGGCGTGGTCGCGCAGGTACTGCGGCATCGGCTCGCCCGCGTCCAGCCGTTCGGCGATCTTCGCGTGGGCGATGTCGCGGGCCACGACCAGCGGGCCGGTCAGCGAGAGCCGGGTCTTCACCGGGTACTGCGCCAGCTGCTCGCGGATGGCGGACATGGGCTGGTTGAGGTCGACCTTCACCACGTCGCCGTCGGTGGCGGTCAGGTCCTCGTCGGTGGTCTCGGGCAGGTAGCGGGCCGGGTCGGTTTCGAGGCGCTCCAGCCATACGCCCGACGGGGTGATCTTGGCGACGGCCTGGCGGTCGGCGGAGCAGGAGACCGCGATCGCGACCGGGCAGGAGGCACCGTGCCGGGGCAGGCGGATCACCCGCACGTCGTGGCAGAAGTAGCGGCCGCCGAACTGCGCGCCGATGCCGAAGCTGCGGGTCAGCTCCAGCACCTCGGCCTCCAGCTCCACGTCGCGGAAGCCGTGCGCCAGCATGCTGCCCTCACCGGGCAGGTTGTCCAGGTACTTGGCCGAGGCCAGCTTGGCGGTCTTGAGCGCGTGCTCGGCCGAGGTGCCGCCGATCACGATCGCCAGGTGGTACGGCGGGCAGGCGCTGGTGCCGATGAGCCGCAGCTTCTCGTCCAGGAACCGGATGAACGAGGCGGGGTTCAGCAGCGCCTTGGTCTCCTGGTAGAGGTACGACTTGTTGGCGCTGCCGCCGCCCTTGGCCATGAACAGGAACTTGTACGCGTCCGCGTGCCCGTCGGGGTCCTCGGCGTACAGCTCGATCTGCGCGGGCAGGTTGGTGCCGGTGTTGCGCTCCTCCCACACGGTCAGCGGGGCGAGCTGCGAATAGCGCAGGTTGAGCTTGGTGTACGCCTCGTACACGCCGCGCGCGATGGCGGCCTCGTCGGCGCCGTCGGTCAGCACGTGGCGGCCGCGCTTGCCCATCACGATCGCGGTGCCGGTGTCCTGGCACATGGGCAGCACGCCGCCCGCGGCGATGTTGGCGTTGCGCAGCAGGTCCAGCGCGACGAAGCGGTCGTTGGCCGACGACAGCGGGTCGTCGAGGATCGCGCGCAGCTGGGTCAGGTGTGCGGGGCGCAGGTAGTGGGCGATGTCGTGCATCGCCTCGGCGGTGAGCTGGGTGAGGATCTCCGGCTCGACGGTCAGGAACTTGCGCCCACCCGGCCCGCTGACGACGTCCACACCCTCGTCGGTGACGAGCCGGTAGTCGGTGGTGTCCGCGCCCAGGGGCAGCAGGGAGGAGTAGGCGAAGTCGGTCATGCGCAAAAGCGTACTCACGGGTTGCCCCCGGGCTGAATTCGCGCTCTGCCTAATCGAACGCCAGGTAACCGAGATCACGCCGCTGACCCAGGAGCAGCCCGTTCGCGTCCGCGGCGACCACCTCGGCGTCGGTGTCGACCTGCCGGCGCACCTTGCCGGTGGTGGTGTCGAGCACGATCACCCGGTCCGGGCCCCGGTCGACCACGATCACGACCTTGCCCCGGATCGCCGCGGACGCCTCGGCGTTGACCTTGCGGTTCCACAGCGCCTTCGGCTTGCCGCCCGACTCCAGGTCGAGGCTGTATCCGGTGAACTTCGCGCCGTCGGCCGAGCGGACCACCGCCCGGTTGCCGTCGACGGCGGCCACCCGCTCCCCCGGGGCGCACAGCAGCACCTGGCGCCCGAACCCGGTGTCCAGCAGGGCCTGCCGCCCGTCCGGGGTGGTGGCCAGCACCAGGTCGCCCGAGCCGGTGGGCTGGTGGCGCTGGTCGCAGCCGCCGCCGGTGATGGTGCCGAGCTGGTTGTCGCGCCAGCGCCACACCTCGTCGCCGGTCACGGCGTCGCGCCCGGTGACGGTGACGCCGCAGCCGCCGTCGCGCGGCACCGCCTCGCTGTGGATGACGCGGCCGCCGAGCACGATGATGCGCTCGCGGCGGCTCGGGCTGACCTCGGGCAGCACCGTGCCCTGCGCGGTGTCGACGACGTACACGCGGCCGTCGATCGGGAAGCCGAGCAGCTGCGGCATCGGCTGCGGCTCGACCCGTTCGGCGATGCGGTCGGCGGTCGGGGGCGCGCTGCCGGTCAGCTCCGGGTTGTCGGCGAAGAGCACGAAACCCATGCCGGGCAGGCCGACGTGCCAGCGCTCGTCGCCACTGGCGGGTTCGCGCGCGGTCAGCTGGCAGTCCTTGGGCGTCCGGCACGCGACGTCCAGCAGGTAGTCGGCGAACGTCCACACCGCCGCGGCCCGCTCGTCGCGGCGCAGCACCGCCCCGGTCGCGGGGTCGATCACCTGGTAGCCCTTGACCAGCAGCTTGCCCGCGACGACGACGGTGCGGGCGGGCGGCCCGGCGACGGCGGCCCAGTCGGCCGGGGTCTGCCAGATCTGGCGGCCGCTCAGGCGGCTGCGCACCTCGACCATGTCCCGGTGCTCGATCACGACGTGCTGCTCCAGCAGGGCCACGTGCTGCGGACTGCCGCCGAGGCGCTCCTGCCAGCGGGCGGGCGGGTCGGCGATCGGGCCGCTGGTGCTGATCCAGTTCCACAGGTCGGGGAAGGGGTTCCACACGTTGGTGCTGACCAGCACCGTCATCGCCACGGCCACCGCGACCAGCCACCCGGTGCCGGCCCTCCCCTTGGCCATCCGCCCAGGATAGCCAGCTGACGATCGAACGTGAGTGAGTGTCCGATCTATCCGTGTCGGGCGGCTTTACGCACCAGCGGCAGCGTCCGGTACGGCAACTGCTCGGCCAGGGCGATCAGCGTGGAGGCGCGCAGGATCGCGTCGTACGCCACGATCTCGTCGATGACGCGCTGGAGGTCGGCATTGGACCGGGCCACGATCCGGCACAGCAGGTCCCCGCCGCCGGTGATCGTGTACGCCTCCAGCACCTCCGGGATCGTGGCCAGGTGCGCGGCGACCGGATCGTGGCCGCCGCTCTGCCGGATCTCCAGGGTCACGAACGCGGTCACGCCGTACCCGATCGCCTCCGGGTCCAGTTCCGGCCCGAACCCGGTGATGACCCCTCGGGCCACCAGCCGGTCGAGGCGGGCCTGGACGGTGCCCCGCGCCACCCGCAGGCGGCGCGAGGCCTCCAGCACGCCGATCCGCGGCTCGGCGGCCAGCAGGTCGATCAGCCTCACGTCCAGCTCGTCCACGATGCCGGTCACGCGCCCATCATGTCACCGCGCCCGGTGCGTGACCTGTCCGTCCTCCACGGTCCACACCTGGGTCGCGGTGGTGATCTCGATGCGGACCGGCCGCTCGTCGACCACGCCCTCGGCCGAGTCCCACCAGGCCCCGAACCAGCCGCCGGACAGGCTCAACGTGACCTTCTTCCCGCTGCGCAGCTCGGCCCTGCCGCTGACCGCGCCCTCCGGCGCCAGCCCCAGCAGCCACCCGTGCCGGCTGTGGTCGGAGTCGATGAACTGCATGGCCTGCCAGACGCTGCTCGGGTCCCGCAGTGCCGCGACCGCCGTCACGGTGACCGGGCCGTCGGGCAGCCGGCGGCACACCACCATGAGGTTCTCGTCACCGTAGAGGAACGCGGCGTGGTCGCCGGTGTGCCACTTGAACCGCACCGGCGGCAGGCCGCCGAAGCCGACCTGCGCGAAGTCCGCGGCGGCGGTGCGGCGGCACGCCTCGGTCAGTGCCTGCTCCCGATAGGCGCCGTCGACGTGGCCGCCCTCGCCTTCGGTGATCATCCGGTCCGCGGTGAAGGCGCGCACGGCGGCGTGGCGCAGCCCGCCGTCCGGCGCCCAGAGCAGGTACAGGCTGCCGTCGATGAGCGCCTGGAACTGCTCACCGTTCTCGCCGTACGCCAGGATCTCGCGGGTGCCGACCGGCACCCGGCCGATGTAGTAGTCCGCGCCCTGCCGCACGCCGTTCTCGTCCGGCGGGGAGCCGGTGCCGAAGCGCGGCAGCTGCGTGCCCACATCGTTGAGCAGCGACCGGAACGGCGCCACGGGCGTGCTCCAGCTGACGCCGGTGTCATGGCTGTTGCGCTCGCACTCGACCATCAGGCTCGTGTCGCCGGTCGCGTAGACGCGCAGCCCCAGCTCGCCGTCGGCGACGTCGAACCGCAGCGTCGGCAGCGCGCCCCGCAACGACGGGTCCAGGCGGCTGCGGTCCTCCTCCAGCCACTTCTGGTCACACGCCTGCGCGAACCCGGCGCGCCACGCCGAGCTGCCCCTCGCGGTGGGCGAGGCGCTGGGCGAGGCCAGCGGCTCCACGATGCCCGCGCCGCCGGTGGGCCACACCAGGAAGGCGATCGCGACCAGCACGGCCACGCCCGCCACCGCCCAGCCCGCCATCCTGCGGCGGGCACCGGTGCCCGCGCGCTGCTCGATCTCGGTCACCGTCATGGTGAAGCGCTCCTCCCCGTACTCCTCGGTGAGCCTGGTGCGCAGGTCGTCGACGGTCATCACGCCACCTCCGGGGTGCAGCGCAGCGCCGTCACTGCGGCGGGCTCGAGTTGGTGACGAAGAGATCTCAGGGCGCGGTGCAGGTGCGCGGTCACGGTGCCCTCGGCGATGCCGAGCAGGTCGGCGGTCTCGGCGACGCTCAGGTCGGCCAGCAACCGCAGCGCCACCACCTCGCGCTGGCGCCGGGGCAGGGTCGCGAGCAGCTTGCGCAGGTCGCCGTCCGGCTCGCGGACGGCGCTTCGCTCCGGGACGTCGCCCAGGACCTCCCGGCGCAGCCGGCGCCATACCGAACGCTGCACGTTCAGCGCGGTGACCAGCACCCAGCCGGTGGGGTTGGGGTGCTCGCGGACCGTCGCCCACCGGGCGCACGCCCGCGCGTACGCCTCGGCGACCGCGTCCTCGGCCGCTGCGCGGTTGCCACCGGCGGCGAGCACGGCGCGGAACACCGCGTCCTTGCCGCTGAGGTAGAACTCCGCGAAGTCGTTCATCCCTGTCTCCCTCGTCACCTGGGAGTACTCCCGGGAGCCCAGGAAGCATTACCTAGTTCGATAACGAATTGATAACTAGTCAATCTGTACAGCGAATGCGGCAGACCACCGGTCGATCTGCGCATTCTGATCAGCGTCCGTACTGACAGTTGCCCAGCTCACGGCTGGCGCGCCATTCTTCGGCCATGACCGCTGTCGCTCATCCGGCCGCCACCCACGCGGCACCGCTGCACGACCCGTTCCCGGTGAAGGGCGTCGACCACCTCGCCTTCCTCGTGGGCAACGCCCGGCAGGCGGCCCACTACTACTCGACCGCGTTCGGGATGACCCTGGTCGCCTACCGCGGCCCCGAGCAGGGCTACCGCGACTACGCCGAGTACGTGCTCACCTCGGGCAGCGCCAGGTTCGTGCTGCGGGGCGCCGTGCACGCGGCCGCGCCCGGCGCCGAGCACCACGCCCGGCACGGCGACGGCGTCACCGACATCGCGCTGGAGGTCCCCGACGTCGACGCCGCGTACGCGTACGCCGTCGAGCACGGCGCCACCGGTCTGCAGGCCCCGGTCGACCGCACCGACGCGCACGGCACGGTCCGCGTCGCCGCCATCGCCGCGTACGGCGACACCCGGCACACCCTGATCGACCGCTCGCGCTACCACGGCCCGTTCGAGCCCGGCTTCGTCGCCGCGCACCCGGTCGTCGACCGGTCCGCCGCGGTCGCCGCAGGCGCCCCGAAGCGCTTCTTCCAGGCCGTCGACCACGTCGTCGGCAACGTGGAGCTCGGCCGGATGGACGAGTGGGTGGAGTTCTACCACCGCGTCATGGGCTTCACGAACATGGCCGAGTTCATCGGCGACGACATCGCCACCGACTACTCGGCGCTGATGAGCAAGGTCGTCGCCAACGGCACCCGCAAGGTGAAGTTCCCGCTCAACGAGCCGGCCATCGCCCGCAAGAAGTCCCAGATCGACGAGTACCTGGAGTTCTACGGCGGCCCCGGCGCCCAGCACATCGCGCTGGCGACCAACGACATCCTCGCCACCGTCGACGCGATGCGGGCGGCGGGCGTGGAGTTCCTGGCCACCCCCGACTCGTACTACGACGACCCGGAGCTGCGCGCCCGCATCGGCCACGTCCGCGTGCCGATCGAGGAGCTCAAGCAGCGCCGCATCCTGGTCGACCGGGACGAGGACGGCTACCTGCTCCAGATCTTCACCAAGCCGGTGCAGGACCGCCCGACCGTCTTCTTCGAGCTGATCGAGCGCCACGGCTCGCTCGGCTTCGGCAAGGGGAACTTCAAGGCCCTGTTCGAGGCCATCGAGCGCGAGCAGGAAACCCGCGGCAACCTCTGACCCCGGACCGGCGGTGAGGAAGGGCACCTTCTTATCGGAATACGTGATGGAAGGTGCCCTTCTCAACGTCACCGGACGCGAGCCGGCCCCTTTCCAGAGCTGGGGGGCCGGCTCGCTCCCCTCCCGCAGCGCACGACCGCCGGGACGCTCATGCGGCGTTGACGTGGAAGGATGTCTCGCATGACCACCCCCGTGCCCCCCGGCCCGACCCCCGATCAGCAGGGCGTCGTCCGGCCCCCGATACCGGCCGGATATCCGCAGCCCGGCATCCCGCACCAGGCCCCACCGCCGTGGGGCGCGCAGCCCGGCGGCTGGACGCCGCCGCCCCCGCAGCCCGGCGCCTGGAGCCCGATGCTGGTGCCGCTCGCGCCCAACGGCGCCCCGCTGGCCAGCTTCGGCCAGCGCCTCGGTGCTCACCTGATCGACACCCTGGTATACATGGCGATCTACTTCGTGCTCCTCATCCCGGTGATGATCATCTGGATCAGCTCGATCGTGAGCATGAGCCCGGACGCGAACGGGCAGGTGCCGTCGGACGAGGTCTTCACGCTGATGGCCACCATGTTCGGTGTGATGATCGCCATCGTCGGGGTGCTGCTGCTGTTCACGTACCTCTACTACGTGGAGTACCAGCTGCGCACCAACGGGCGCACTCTTGGAAAGAAGCTGATGAAGCTCCAGGTGGTGCCGGTGGACCCCACCCAGCCGCTGACCCGGGGCGACCTGGCCAAGCGCTGGGGGATCCAGTACGTCGCCGCCGCGTTCGTCCCGTTCCTCAGCTACCTGGACGGGCTCTGGCAGCTGTGGGACAAGCCGCTGCAGCAGTGCCTGCACGACAAGGTGGCTAAGACCGTCGTGGTGAAGGTCGGTTAAATAGCAGTCATGACGATCAGCCCCGGGTGGTACAAGGACCCTGCCGATCCCAGTACGCAGCGCTACTGGGACGGTGAGGGCTGGATCGGTGCGGCCCTGCCCGCCGACACCACGCCGCCGGACGGTCCGCCGGAGCCCGAACCCGCCCCGCCGCCCCCGCCCCCGCCGATCACCGCCCCGCCCGCGGGCGGGGTCAGCGCGTCCCGCGACGGCGTCACGCCGCCGGTCTTCCCGCCGCCGCCGTTCGGCAGGCCGGGGCCTGGCGGTCCGGCCGGTCCGGGCAACCGGCCGCTGCCGCCCGGCTGGCCGCACCCCCTCCCGACCGCGCCGGTACGCCCGCACGGCATGCCGCTGGCCTCCCCCGGCGTACGCCTCGGCGCGCGGTTCATCGACTTCCTGGTCGTGCTCGGCCTCAACGTCCTGATCAACGGCTGGTTCGTGTACCTGTGGCTGCGCGACTTCGTGCCGCTCGTGCAGGCCACGTACCAGAAGATGCTCGACGGCGAGCAGCTCACCGACGTGAGCCGCCCGACCCAGGCCAACGGCCTGTTCCTCGTGATCATCTTCATCGCGCTGGGCCTGTGGTTCGCCTACGAGGTGCCCGCCACGGCGCACTCCGGGCAGACGTTCGGCAAGCGCATCATGCGTATCAAGGTCGTCCCGGTGGAGAGCCTGGAGCCGCTGCGCACCGGCCGCGCCTGGCGCCGCTGGACCCCGATGGCGCTGCCGCTGCTGCTCATCCCCTGCTGCGCGATCCTCTTCGTGATCCCGCAGATCCTCGACGCCGTCCTGATCCTGATGGACCGGCGGCAGCGCATGGCCTGGCACGACCGCTCGGCCGGCACGTACGTGGTCCAGCTGCCCGACGCATCCCGTCCCCAGAAGAGAGGTGCCTGATGACCAAGCGGAGCCTCACCCGCCCCGACCTCGCCGCCCTGCCCAACTACGTGCCCGGCAGGTCCGTGCCCGGCGCGATCAAGCTGGCCAGCAACGAGGTCCCGTACGGCCCGCTGCCCGGCGTCGCCGAGGCCGTGGCCGAGGCGGTCACCAACGTGCACCGCTACCCGGACATGGGCGTCGGCGCCCTGCGCGACAAGTTCGCCAAGCGCCTCGGCGTGCCCGCCGAGCGGGTCGTCACCGGCTGCGGCTCGGTCGCGCTGGCCGAGCACCTGGTCCGCGCCACCTGCCTGCCCGGCGACGAGCTGGTCTACGCGTGGCGCTCGTTCGAGGCATACCCGATCATCGCCGCGACCACCGGCGCCACCTCGGTGAAGGTGCCCAACACGGCGGTGCACGGCCACGACCTCGACGCGATGGCCGCGGCGATCACCGACCGCACCCGCCTGATCCTCGTCTGCAACCCGAACAACCCGACCGGCACCAGCGTGCGCCGCGACGAGATCGACGCGTTCCTGGCCAAGGTGCCCGAGGACGTGCTGGTCGTGCTCGACGAGGCGTACAAGGAGTTCGTCACCGACCCGAACGTGCCCGACGGCGTCGAGGTGTACGGCGACCGGCCCAACGTCGCGGTGCTGCGCACCCTCAGCAAGGCGTGGGGCCTGGCCGGGCTGCGCATCGGCTACCTGGTGGCCCAGCCCGAGGTCGCCGACGCGGTCCGCAAGGTGGTCACCCCGTTCTCCACCAGCCTGCCCGCGCAGGCCGCGGCGTTGGCCGCCCTCGACGCCGAGGACGAGATGCGCCGCCGCTGCGACCTCGTCATCGCCGAGCGGGCCCGGGTCGCCAAGGCGCTGCACGAGCACCTGCCGAGCGTCCCCGAGAGCCAGGCCAACTTCGTGTGGCTGCCGCTGGGCGACCAGGCGGCGGCCTTCGCGCAGGTGTGCGAGGCGGAAGGGGTCATCGTGCGGCCGTTCGCCGGCGACGGCGTACGCGTCACCATCGGCACCGCCGAGGAGAACGACGCCCTGCTGCGTGCCGCCGAGAAGTACTTCGGCTGAGCGGCGGACGGGGGATGGCGTGGCGGAACCTGCCGCGTAGGACACGTGTCGCGATCACCGGCGCCGTCTGCGCGGCGCTGGTGGCGGGCAGCGGGCTCGTGGTGTGGCGTGTCCTGCGCCCCACCGACACCGTCACCACGGCGACCCGGCCGATGCCCAAGCGCGTCATCCCCGGACCCGGCGCCCTCGGCGCGCTGATCTCGGCACCGCTCATCGTCGGCGACCGGATCCGCATCCACGCCGCGCCGCGCCAGGTCTGGGCCGACGGCCCGGCCGACTACAAGTACGAGACCAGCGCCCTGTGGTCACTGCGCCGCTGGCCGGCCGAACTCGTCGGCATCGTGACCGTGGGCGAGGAGCCGATCGTCGTCAGCGCGTGGAGCGACGGCATGCTCGTCGGCACCGACGCCCGCGACGGCAAGACCATCTGGTCGGTACGCGGGGACGTGCTCGGCGACGGCTACCAGGGGCGGCGCACCGGCGCCGCCACCGTCTACGACCCGCCGGGCCTGTTCACCGCCGACGGGACCGTGCTGACCACGGGCGGCAACACCATCACCGCGTACGACCCGACGACCGGCGCCGTACGCTGGCGCCACGAGCTGCCCGCCTGCCACGGCACCGCATTCACCGGCGCGACCCAGTTCCTCGTGCTGGACACCTGCGCGCACACGCTGCTGCGCTACTCCGCCGACACCGGCGCACCGCTGCCGCCGCTGGGCACGTCGCCCACTGCGGCCGAGCCGGTGTCGTGCGCCGTCGGCGCCTCCGACTGCCTCGGCGTACGCGTCACCGCCGCCGACGGCACGCACGCGTGGCTGCTGCCCCCGGCCGCGTCCGGCACCGAGGCGCCGTCGATCCCGCTGGCCGCGCCGGGCGCCCTGATCACCGGTACGCCCCGCGCCCCCGTCGCCGTGGTGACCACTGTGAACCCTGCGGCGGTGACCGAGCTGACCAGCCACGATCCCGCCACCGGCGAGGTCCGCTGGACCTGGCGCCCGCAGCCGGGCGACCCCGCGCCGACGCTGCTGCCCACCGGCGCCCGGGACCGCATCCTGCTGGTCACTCCCGACCACACGCTGATCGCCGTGAACGCCGAATCCGGGAAGGAGCTGTCTCGCTCCCCCCTGGACCTCTACTACGAGGACCCGGCCTTCCCGTACACCCTCGGCCACGTGTATGCCTCCGGCCACTACCTCGTCCTCGAACGCCTCCGCCCGGACACCCCCGCCGACGCCCCCGACACCCTCTACTACCCCTCCCCCCGCCCCGTCCTCCTAGCCGCCTCCTAACCCACCCCCTCCCCTAACCCCGTGCCCCCGGCACCGGCCCCAGGCCCAACTCGTCGATCATGAACTTATGGCGCGGTTCGACGGTGTGTCGCGGGCACAACTTCATGATCGTCGGCGCCGACCGACAGAGTCAGGACCATGGGAGCTCTTTGTCGTCCCAGGCGACCGCCACCATCACCGTCCTGCGGCCGAGTCGCCACGGCGGTGCGGGCCCCGAGGCGACGTTGCACAGATGGTCGACGGTCGGCGGTAGGGGTTCGCCGGCCAACGCTCGGTCCAGGGCAGCGCCCAGGTCTACGAACTCCGGGGCGCCCCATCGCGCGGTGAGCGCCTGGGTCAGCCGGTCGCGCATCTGCCCATAGACCAGGTATGTCGACCCCATTGCGGCCTGGGCGTCCTCATCCCAGAAGTCCCGGCTCTCCATCAGCCTCGCAACATGCAGCCCAGGCCGGGAGACGCCGTTGTCCCGGGCTTCTTGGTGAGCGGGAAGGGGCTCCTTCACCAGCAGCTCGGCTGTGCCGACCCAACTTTCAAGATCCACCCGGCGAACGGTAGCAGTCCCGTAAGCGTCCTGGGGAGTCCTGCCGCTGGAGGCCGGTTCGTTGGTGCAGTTTCGGGGAAAGTGCTGGAATCGGGCTTCGGATTCCAGCACTTTCCCCGAAACTGCACGCTGCCCGTGGGGAGGCACGCTTCCCGTTTGGGGAGGCAGGGTGCGGTGATTTGGTGCATCGTGGTTGTGCTGGCGGTGTCGCGGTGGTGTGTCGGCGGTCCTGGGCTCGTGATCGCTGGTTGCGGTCGGGATCTGGCCTGAGGCGTGAGATTGTGACCGAGGACGGCGATCACATCCCGGACTTCAGGTCCCCGTGACCCGCATCCACCGCAGCTGGTGCCGTGTCTGTGGTGTTGCGCTATCGGGTCGGTGGCCGGTGGTTGATCACGGTGGTGGGGTGGGGACACGCCGCCGAACACGTCCACAAGTTCATGATCGACGTGGAGGAGCGGGCCGAGCTGGCAGCAGACCCCGGCCCCCGGAGGGCGGCCGGTGCTGGTAGCAGGCCAGGACCCGGGGGCCGGCCAGTCGGCTGGTGCTGCCAGCAGGCCCAGGCCGAGGGGGCTGGGCCTGAGGGGGCTGGGCCTGAGCCGGCCCGGGGTCGGCCTGGTGCCGGGGCGGTGTGGGCGGGTGGTGGTGTTGTCCGGCGGTGGGGAAAGGTGGTGGGTAAACGCGTCAAGGCCCACCCCTGGGGGGTGGGCCTTGACAGCGATGTTTGTCCGGCGGTGTCCTACTCTCCCACAACGTCCCCGTTGCAGTACCATCGGCGCTGGAGGGCTTAGCTTCCGGGTTCGGAATGTTTCCGGGCGTTTCCCCTCCGCCATGACCGCCGTAACACTATCAACATATCAACCCTTGCCTACGACACCGAACGGTGGAGGCGGTTGCATGCCGTGATGTGCATGGTGGACGCGAGCGTTTCTTTGCGCAGCTTCTGACGTAAAGATAGTTAGGTAAGTCCTCGGCCTATTAGTACCAGTCGACTGAACACATTGCTGTGCTTACATCTCTGGCCTATCAACCCGGTGGTCTAGCCGGGGGCCTTACCCCATCTCTGGGTGGGAGACCTCATCTTGAAGCGAGCTTCCCGCTTAGATGCTTTCAGCGGTTATCCCTTCCGAACGTAGCCAACCAGCCATGCCCCTGGCGGGACAACTGGCACACCAGAGGTTCGTCCGTCCCGGTCCTCTCGTACTAGGGACAGCCCTTCTCAAGTCTCCTGCGCGCACGGCGGATAGGGACCGAACTGTCTCACGACGTTCTAAACCCAGCTCGCGTACCGCTTTAATGGGCGAACAGCCCAACCCTTGGGACCTACTCCAGCCCCAGGATGCGACGAGCCGACATCGAGGTGCCAAACCATCCCGTCGATATGGACTCTTGGGGAAGATCAGCCTGTTATCCCCGGGGTACCTTTTATCCGTTGAGCGACACCGCTTCCACATGCCAGTGCCGGATCACTAGTCCCGACTTTCGTCCCTGCTCGACCCGTCAGTCTCACAGTCAAGCTCCCTTGTGCACTTACACTCAACACCTGATTGCCAACCAGGCTGAGGGAACCTTTGGGCGCCTCCGTTACCCTTTAGGAGGCAACCGCCCCAGTTAAACTACCCACCAGACACTGTCCCTGAACCGGATCACGGTCCGAGGTTAGATACCCAGATCAAACAGAGTGGTATTTCAACGATGGCTCCACCATGACTGGCGTCACAGCTTCAAAGCCTCCCACCTATCCTACACAATCTGAACCGAATACCAATGTCAAGCTATAGTGAAGGTCCCGGGGTCTTTCCGTCCTGCCGCGCGTAACGAGCATCTTTACTCGTACTGCAATTTCGCCGGGCCTGTGGTTGAGACAGTGGGGAAGTCGTTACGCCATTCGTGCAGGTCGGAACTTACCCGACAAGGAATTTCGCTACCTTAGGATGGTTATAGTTACCACCGCCGTTTACTGGCGCTTAAGTTCTCCGCTTCACCCCGAAAGGCTGACAGGTCCCCTTAACGTTCCAGCACCGGGCAGGCGTCAGTCCATATACAGCGTCTTACGACTTCGCATGGACCTGTGTTTTTAGTAAACAGTCGCTTCCCCCTGCTCTCTGCGACCCCACCCAGCTCCAGCCGCGAAGGCCTTCACCAGACGAGGCCCCCCTTCTCCCTAAGTTACGGGGGCAATTTGCCGAGTTCCTTAACCACAGTTCGCCCGATCGCCTCGGTATTCTCTACCTGACCACCTGTGTCGGTTTGGGGTACGGGCCGCGCACAGCTCGCTAGAGGCTTTTCTCGGCAGCATAGGATCATCGACTTCACCTGATACGGCTCGGCATCACGTCTCAGCCTGTTGTGGTGCGGATTTGCCTACACCACGGCCTACACGCTTACCCCAGGACAACCACCGCCTGGGCTCGACTACCTTCCTGCGTCACCCCATCGCTCAACTACTACCAGCCAAGATCCCAGCACTCGCGCTTCCCACCCGAAGGTGATCCACGTCCATGAAGGTTAGTACAGCCAGGTTCGTCGCGGGCGCTGCTTTGCGGGTACGGGAATATCAACCCGTTGTCCATCGACTACGCCTCTCGGCCTCGCCTTAGGTCCCGACTCACCCAGAGCAGATTAGCTTGACTCTGGAACCCTTGGTCATCCGGCGGCAGGGTTTCTCACCCTGCATTCGCTACTCATGCCTGCATTCTCACTCGCGTGGCGTCCACGGCTAGATCACTCTGCCGCTTCACCCGCCACACGACGCTCCCCTACCCATCCACACACCTGGACCAGCTCACGCTGGCCGAGTCATTGTGTGAATGCCACAGCTTCGGCGGTGTGCTTGAGCCCCGCTACATTGTCGGCGCGGAACCACTTGACCAGTGAGCTATTACGCACTCTTTCAAGGGTGGCTGCTTCTAAGCCAACCTCCTGGTTGTCTATGCGATCCCACATCCTTTTCCACTTAGCACACGCTTAGGGGCCTTAGCTGGTGATCTGGGCTGTTTCCCTCTCGACTACGAAGCTTATCCCCCGCAGTCTCACTGCCGCGCTCTCACTTACCGGCATTCGGAGTTTAGCTGACTTCGGTAAGCTTGTGGGCCCCCTAGGCCATCCAGTAGCTCTACCTCCGGCAAGAAACACGCGACGCTGCACCTAAATGCATTTCGGGGAGAACCAGCTATCACGGAGTTTGATTGGCCTTTCACCCCTAACCACAGGTCATCCCCCAATTTTTCAACATTGGTGGGTTCGGTCCTCCACGACGTCTTACCGTCGCTTCAACCTGCCCATGGCTAGATCACCCCGCTTCGGGTCTAGAGCATGCGACTAAAGCGCCCTATTCAGACTCGCTTTCGCTACGGCTTCCCCACACGGGTTAACCTCGCCACATGCCACTAACTCGCAGGCTCATTCTTCAAAAGGCACGCCGTCACCTCAGAACAAGTCCTCAGCTCCGACGGATTGTAGGCAGACGGTTTCAGGTACTATTTCACTCCCCTCCCGGGGTACTTTTCACCATTCCCTCACGGTACTAGTCCGCTATCGGTCACCAGGGAGTATTCAGCCTTACCAGGTGGTCCTGGCAGATTCACGGCAGATTACAGGAGTCCGCCGCTACTCGGGAACACCCACCACAGGTCGTAAACTTTCAGCTACAGGACTCTCACCCTCTACGGTCCCTCATTCCAGAGGATTCGCCTAGCCCACGACTTTATAACTGTGTCACCCAGTGTCAGCTGGATCTGCAGGGTCCCACAACCCCGCGTACGCAACCCCTGACAGGTATCACACGCACACGGTTTAGGCTACATCCGCTTTCGCTCGCCACTACTCACGGAATCACATGTTGTTTTCTCTTCCTACCGGTACTGAGATGTTTCACTTCCCGGCGTTCCCTCCACACACCCTATGAATTCAGGTGCGGGTAACCCGACATGACTCGGGCTGGGTTCCCCCATTCGGACACCCTGGGATCACAGCTTGGTTGACAGCTCCCCCAGGCCTATCGCGGCCTCCCACGTCCTTCATCGGCTCCTGGTGCCAAGGCATCCACCGTCTGCCCTTAAAAACTTACCTACAATACGCAGAAAACAAAGATGCTCGCGTCCACTATGCACATCTCAACAAACAACCAACCCACACCCACACCCGAAACACACACCACACACGCGGCAGTTTGAATCAGAAGATGCGATCGGCGATCCAGAAAAAACCCGCCCCGAACTCGGAGCTTGTTCTTTCAGGACCCAACAGGGTGCTATACGAAGCCATCAGCCGCACCGGGCCGTTCCACGCACACGAAGATGCAGTACTAGGGATCCGGCCGTTGCCGATACTTCTCTGCCAGCGTCTCCGCCATATGAGCCCCACTGCTGACACTCGCAGCAGCTGGGTCCTGACCCGCTTTCGCAGGTAGGTGCTCCTTAGAAAGGAGGTGATCCAGCCGCACCTTCCGGTACGGCTACCTTGTTACGACTTCGTCCCAATCACCAGCCCCACCTTCGACCACTCCCTCCCTTACGGGTTGGGCCATGGGCTTCGGGTGTTGCCGACTTTCGTGACGTGACGGGCGGTGTGTACAAGGCCCGGGAACGTATTCACCGCAGCGTTGCTGATCTGCGATTACTAGCGACTCCGACTTCACGGGGTCGAGTTGCAGACCCCGATCCGAACTGAGACCGGCTTTTTGGGATTCGCTCCACCTCACGGTATCGCAGCCCATTGTACCGGCCATTGTAGCATGCGTGAAGCCCTGGACATAAGGGGCATGATGACTTGACGTCATCCCCACCTTCCTCCGAGTTGACCCCGGCAGTCTCCCATGAGTCCCCACCATAACGTGCTGGCAACATGGAACGAGGGTTGCGCTCGTTGCGGGACTTAACCCAACATCTCACGACACGAGCTGACGACAGCCATGCACCACCTGTGCACCCCCCCGAAGGACACTGAATCTCTCCAGTTTTAGAGTGCATGTCAAACCCAGGTAAGGTTCTTCGCGTCGCATCGAATTAATCCGCATGCTCCGCCGCTTGTGCGGGCCCCCGTCAATTCCTTTGAGTTTTAGCCTTGCGGCCGTACTCCCCAGGCGGGGCGCTTAATGCGTTAGCTACGGCGCAGGAAACCGGAGAGGCCCCCCACACCTAGCGCCCAACGTTTACAGCGTGGACTACCAGGGTATCTAATCCTGTTCGCTCCCCACGCTTTCGCTCCTCAGCGTCAGTATCGGCCCAGAGACCCGCCTTCGCCACCGGTGTTCCTCCTGATATCTGCGCATTTCACCGCTACACCAGGAATTCCAGTCTCCCCTACCGAACTCTAGCCTGCCCGTATCGACCGCAAGCCTGGAGTTGAGCCCCAGGTTTTCACGGACGACGCAACAAGCCGCCTACGAGCTCTTTACGCCCAATAAATCCGGACAACGCTCGCGCCCTACGTCTTACCGCGGCTGCTGGCACGTAGTTGGCCGGCGCTTCTTCTGCAGGTACCGTCACTTTCGCTTCGTCCCTGCTGAAAGAGGTTTACAACCCGAAGGCCGTCATCCCTCACGCGGCGTCGCTGCATCAGGCTTCCGCCCATTGTGCAATATTCCCCACTGCTGCCTCCCGTAGGAGTCTGGGCCGTGTCTCAGTCCCAGTGTGGCCGGTCGCCCTCTCAGGCCGGCTACCCGTCAAAGCCTTGGTAGGCCATCACCCCACCAACAAGCTGATAGGCCGCGAGCCCATCCCCAGCCGAAAAACTTTCCACCACCAGCCATGCGACCAGAAGTGAATATTCGGTATTAGCCACCGTTTCCGATGGTTATCCCAAAGCCAGGGGCAGGTTACTCACGTGTTACTCACCCGTTCGCCGCTCGAGTACCCCGAAGGGCCTTTCCGCTCGACTTGCATGTGTTAAGCACGCCGCCAGCGTTCGTCCTGAGCCAGGATCAAACTCTCCAAAAAGAATTCAAAAACCCGGCAAAAAACAACCACCGACATAAAAAATGTCCGAATGTTTGCTTAATACCAAAGGAATGACCACGACGAGGTGATCAATAAATTGGCACTGGCATATCTAGCACCCTGTTGAGTTCTCAAAGAACAAGCACACACCAACTTCGTCTCACATTGTGAGATCCCGTTTGGGGCAACTCATCCAGCTTACTAGGTCTTCCGCTTCGTGTCAACCCGCAATTTCCTGAAAGTTCAGGATCTACGAGAATCGATTCGCAGCTTTCCCAGTTCCCCGCGCACAGTCATCACCAGGTGATGATCGTTCGTGGGGGGAACCTGCAACCCGGCCGGACATCCGCATCAAGACTTTGTCTTGGCGACTTCATCCGCCCGGCTCGTTGCCGGCTCGAAGTACGTTACCCGGTCGGTTTCGCGAGCGCAAGTCCCGCACCACCCGAATGTCCACCACTTTCCGGACTTCGACTTGAGCTTCTCGCTCGCGTGTTTTGTCCGTTCCGCGCTGGCAGAGAGAACATTACGCGGACGCCGGATGACCTGGCAAATCGGGGTGGGGTGCCCGCCGTCACACTAGCTCTGAGCTGGGAAAACAGTTCCCACGACGGCACCGAGTTCGATGTCTGCCACCCGGGCGCGCAGCACGACGACGTCTCCGTCGACGAGGAAGGTGCGCTCGGCGTCCCCGACGGCCACCGGTTCCTGGCCACCCCACGTCAGCTCCAGGAACGAGCCGACCTGCCCCCGCTCGGGTCCGGAGACGGTGCCCGAGCCGTAGAGGTCGCCGGTGCGCAGGCTCGCTCCGTTGACCGTCAGGTGTGCCAGCTGCTGCGCGGGCGTCCAGTACATGGTGCGGAAGGGCGGGCTGGCCACGGTGTGGCCGTTCCACTCCACCGTGATGGCCAGGTCGAGCGCGCGGCGGTCGTCGTCGAGGTACGGCTGCACCGCTGGGTCCTGCTCGGGCGCCTCCACCCAGGCGTCGGGGCCGAACGCCGCCAGCGGCGTGATCCAGGCCGACACCGAGGTCGCGAAGGACTTGCCCAGGAACGGGCCGAGCGGCTGATATTCCCACGCCTGGATGTCGCGCGCGGACCAGTCGTTCAGCAGCACGACTCCGAAGACGTGGTCGGCGAATCGCGACCAGGGCACGGGACGGCCGAGCTCGGAGCCGACGCCGACGACGAAGCCGACCTCGGCCTCGATGTCCAGGCGCCGGGACGGGCCGAACACGCCCGCGGCGAGCTGACCGCTGGGGCGTACCACCGGAGTCTGGCTGACCACGACGGTGCCCGCGCGGCCGTGGTAGCCGATGGGCAGGTGCTTCCAGTTGGGCAGCAGCGGCGGCTGGCCCGGCCGGAAGATGTGCCCGACGTTCGCGGCGTGGTTCTCGGAGGAGTAGAAGTCCACGTAGTCGGCGACGGTCCAGGCCAGCACGTTGGTGACCTGGTCGAGCGGGACGAGCATCGGCTCGACGGCGGTGCGGTGCGCGGGGTCTGCGAGCAGTTCGGTCACCCGGTCCCGCACGGCCGCCCAGTGGGCGGGGCCGAGCGCGAGGAAGGCGTCGAGGTTGGGCTCGCGCAGGCTGCCTGCGGCCAGCACCAGGTCGGCCGCCTCGGCCGCGTCGAGGTCGAAGGCCAGCTCCCCGATGCGCACCGCGCAGCGCGGTCGCCCGTCGGCGGCGACGATCACGCCGTACGGGAGGTGGTTCAGGTCGAATCCGCTGCCGGCGGCTCCGGGCACCCAGGTCATGCGCTTCCGTCCAGTAGTCCGAGTTTTTGCAGGTCTGCGAGGGGTTCGGGGATGCTGCACGTGCCGAATCCGCACCACAGCGGCCGCGGCTGGGACCGGCGGGTGCGCACGGCCTCGATCAGCGTCAGCGGCTGGGTGGTGGCGAGCAGCCCGGCGACCTCGGCGACCTCCGTGCCGTCCGCGGCGGCGCAGGTGGCCGCGAGCACGTTCAGGAAGCCGTGGTGGGTGAAGCCGGTCTCGGGATCGGTGTGGCGGATGGCGTGGTGCAGCCCGGCGGTGAGCTTGAAGGGCAGCTGCCGCTCGTGGCACGCGATGATCACCGCGGCGAGCTCCATCGGAGTGGGGAACAGCTCGGCGGCCAGGCCGCCGGTGCGGAACTTCGCCGAGACGTCCAGGCCGCCGGCGCGCGCCTGCGCGAGCTGGTCGAGCGCGGACAGCAGCCCCCAGGCGAGCGGGATCTCGGCGAAGCCGCGCAGCTCGTGTTCGCGCAGCAGGGTGGTGAAGGAGGAGAGGGCGGGCAGCGGGTCCTCGCCGCGCCGGGCCATCGCGGCCTCCACCTGTACGACGCGGACGCCGCGCGGGGGTGGGGCGAAGCTGTCGGCGAGCGGGCCGTCGCCGATGACGCCCACGGCGATGCTCTCGTCGGCGGCCACCAGCGAGGTGAGTTGGCCCAGCTGGGAGGCGGGTACGAGCAGCGGGCCGACCAGGCCCGCGTACCAGGCGGAGCGGTGGACGCGGTGGCCGGCGACCGCGTCGGGCAGCGTGGCGCTGCCGGGCGGGAAGACCGCGGCATCGTCTAGCAGCTGAGCCAGCAACGGTGGCGTTGACATGATCAGTCAATCTAATGGACGCTACATAGAGCGGACAAGAGCGTCCGATTATCGGACGGATCAATTCGTAAAGTGGACACACCGCTCCTAAATGCGACACAGGAGGTCGTCATGCCGTACTACCGCAGCGTCGGGGAAGTACCGCGGAAACGGCACACGCAGTTCCGCACCCCGGAGGGTGGCCTCTACGCCGAGGAGCTGATGGGGCAGGAGGGCTTCTCGTCGGATTCCTCGCTGCTCTACCACCGGTACGCGCCCACCGCGATCGTCGCCGCCGAGGAGTTCGACCCGCCCGCCTGGACCCGGCTGCCCAACCGGCCGCTCAAGCCGCGGCACCTTCAGCCGCACAAGCTCGACAGCGCCGGGGCCGACCCGGTGCTGGGGCGCCAGCACCTGCTCGCCAACGAGGACGTCCGCATCTCGTACGTGCTGGCCGACTCCCCGTCGCCGCTGTACCGCAACGCGGTCGGTGACGAGTGCCTCTACGTCGAGGAGGGCACGCTGCGGGTGGAGTCCGTGTTCGGGGTGCTCGACGCGGTCGCCGGCGACTACGTCGTCATCCCCACCTCGGTGGTGCACCGGCTGGTGCCGCAGGGCCCCGTCCGGCTGCTCGCCATCGAGGCGACCGGGCACATCGGACCGCCGAAGCGGTACCTGTCGGTGCGCGGGCAGTTCCTGGAGCACTCGCCCTACTGCGAGCGGGACCTGCGCGGGCCGGGCGGGCCGCTGCTGGTCGAGGGCACCGACGTCGAGGTGCTGGTGCAGCACCGGCGCGGCTGGACCCGCCACGTGTACGCGCAGCACCCGTTCGACGTGGTCGGCTGGGACGGCTGCCTCTACCCGTGGGCGTTCTCGATCCACGACTTCGAGCCGATCACCGGGCGGCTGCACCAGCCGCCGCCGGTGCACCAGACGTTCCAGGGGCCGAACTTCGTGATCTGCTCGTTCGTGCCGCGAAAGGTGGATTACCACCCGTTGGCGATCCCGGTGCCGTACAACCACCACAACGTGGACTCGGACGAGGTGCTGTTCTACACCGGCGGCGACTACGAGGTGCGGCGCGGATCCGGTATCGCGCAGGGATCGCTGTCGTTGCACCCTTCGGGGTTCACCCACGGCCCGCAGCCCGGGGCGGCCGAACGGTCGATCGGGGCCGAGCGGTTCGACGAACTGGCTGTCATGGTGGACACGTTCCGCCCATTGGACCTGTGCGAGCCGGGGCTTTCCTGCGAAGATCCCGGGTATGCCTGGACGTGGTCGGGACGACCACCCGCGTGACGCGCTGACAGATCGCGTCACGGACGTTTAGGGCGTTGGACGGTTCGTACTATTCGGACCCGTCTAACGCCCTAGTGCCATTCCACCGAAGGTACTACCCACACCCTCGGCACCGCGTCCGGTAAGTGACAAAGCCTTACTTTTAATGTTCCAGACATAGATGTTAAGTAGCATCATGTCGACTCGCAGATGAATTCGGCCGCACATGTCGCCAGTTCATAGACGTGTATCCGCAAGACCGGCACTCTCAGTGGGGAGCTGACAGTGACTACCGTCCAAGTCGGAGCGAATTCGCCTTCCACGGCGGCCGCGCCCGCGCGCAAGGCTGCCGTGGGGACCGCCTCGGTGAAGCCGCAGGTGAGCGTCCGCTCAGGATGGGAGTCCAGGTACGTCAAGAGCCTGGTGCTCGGCGACGGCGCGGTCGGCCTGGTCGCGGCGCTGGTGGCGCTGCGGCTCACCTTCGGCCGGACCGAGCTGGAGGAGTACCTCTACTTCAGCTTCTCCGTCCCGGTCACCTGGATCGTGACGCTGTTCTGCACGCGCGCCTATGACCGCCGCTATCTGTTCGTGGGTAACGACGAGTACCAGCGGGTGCTGCGCAGCGGGCTGATCCTGGCCGCCGCGATCGGCCTCGGCTCGTACGCGCTGCACCTGGGCGTGGCCCGGGGCTACGTCGTCATCGCGGTGCCGATCGTGACGTTCCTGGGCCTCGTCAGCCGCTACCTGCTGCGCCGCCGCCTGCACCACGCCTGGGCCGACGGCAAGTGCCTGCGCCGCGTGGTCGTGGTGGGCCACGAGAGCTCCGTCATCGAGCTGACCCGCCAGCTGCGCCACGAGCGCTACCACGGCCTCGGCGTCGTGGCCGCGTGCGTGCCGGTGCTGCGGCCGGGCACGCCGCTGGCCGACATGGGCATCCGGGTGTACAACACCATCCGCGAGGTCCCGGCCGTGGTGCGCGACGCCAACGCCGACACCGTCGTGGTGCTGACCTGCCCCGAGCTCGCCGGCGCCGAGCTGCGCCGCCTGGCCTGGCGGCTGGAGCAGTCCAACGTGGACCTGATGGTGGCCAGCGCGCTCATCGACGTGGCCAACAGCCGTACCACCATCCGGCCCGCCGACGGCCTGCCCATGCTGCACCTGGACCACCCGCGGTTCTCCGGCTCCCGGCACTTCGTCAAGGACGTGGTCGACCGGGTCGGCGCGGCGCTGCTGCTGCTGGCCTTCTCGCCGCTGCTGCTGTTCTGCGCCCTGGCGATCCGCCTGCCGCGCGACTCCCGCGGGCCCGTCTTCTTCAAGCAGATCCGGGTGGGCCAGAACGGCAAGGAGTTCCCCATCTTCAAGCTGCGCTCGATGTACGTCGACGCGGAGCAGCGGCTGTCGCAGCTGACGCACCTCAACGAGAGCAGCGACGGCGTGCTGTTCAAGATGCGCAACGACCCGCGCGTCACCCCGATCGGCCGGTTCCTGCGCCGCTACTCCGTCGACGAGCTGCCGCAGCTCATCAACGTGCTGCGCGGTGAGATGTCGCTGGTCGGGCCGCGCCCGCCGCTGCCGAGCGAGGTGGCCAGCTACCCCGCCGACATGCACCGGCGGCTGGTGGTCAAGCCGGGCCTGACCGGCCTGTGGCAGGTGTCCGGCCGCGCCGACCTGTCCTGGGACGAGTCGATGCGCCTGGACCTGCGCTACGTGGAGAACTGGTCGCTGACGCTGGACCTGGTGATCCTGCTGCGTACCTGCACCGCGGTGCTGCGCTCGTCCGGCGCGTACTGAACCGAAGCGAAGCGAGAGGGGCGTCCGGGCCTGGCCCGGACGCCCCTCTCGTTGTCTGCCGGCTCAGCCGAACGGGGCGGTGAGCACGTAGGCGCTGCTGGCGAGCTGGCGGAACGCCTCCGCCGCGGACGGCTCGCCGTCGAGGGTGGTGTCGTAGAAGGGCTTCTTGTCGGTCTTGCCGCTGAAGTAGACGACCGCCTTGATCTGCGGCTGGGTATCGAGCACCTGGCGCATCTCGTCGAACCAGGCCGCCCGCTGCCCCTCGCCCTCCTTCTCCACCCCGAACTCGCCGATGATCAGCGGCCGCGGGTGCTGGCGGGCGAACTCCATCACCGGCGCCATCATCTGCGTGAAGCTGGCCATCTGCTCGTCGGGGTAGACGTCGGCGCAGATCCAGTCGACCTGGTCGTCGCCCGGGTAGTACGGCTGGGCGCGGCCGTCGACGAAGCCGTCGGCGTGCGGGCACCAGACGAAGCCCGCGTTGGTGGCGCCGACGTCGGTGAAGATCTTCCGGACGTGCTTCCAGGCCGCCACGAAGTCCTCGGGCGAGTGCACCACCGTCTGGAGGTTCGGCCGGTCCATCTCCCAGCGGTAGCGCAGCAGGATCGGCGCCCGGAACGCGAGCACCGCCTCGGCGCGGCGGCGGATCTCGTCGTCGTACACCCCGGTCAGCAGGGACCGGGTGTCGGTGCCGGCCCACGACAGCAGCAGCAGCTTGCCGCGGTGCGCCAGCTCGTAGTCGTACGTCGACGGGAAGTCCTCGCGCCACGGGTGGAACGAGTGGGCGATGGCGAGCTCTCGCCCGATCGCCTGCTCGAACGCGCCGATCGCGTCGAGCCGGTCGCCGGTGCGCTGCGGCGCGTCGACGTACGCGCCGAACCAGGCGCCGTCGGCGGGCACCTGCGGGCCGCGCCCGGTGGTGGTGAACGGTCCCGCCGAGGGCGGCGGCAGCGCGTTGAGCGTGCTGCGCGGGCGGGCCGTCCTGGACGGGACATCGTTGTCAGGCGCCGGCGTGCACGCGCCGACGCCGACGGTCAGAGCCAGGATCAGCCCGACCGCCGGAATTGCTCTCCTCATCGCAGTGTCTTCTCCCCGGAGACTGCTCTTTCCCCCGACAACAGACTCTCCGGCTGCGGCTCGGGTTCCGTCGCCGCGCGCGCCTTCGCGCCACGGCGGCGCAGCCCGCGCAGCCCGGCCAGCTGGAGTGTCTGCCGGTTGTACCAGACGAGTGCCGCGTACGCGACCACGGCGACGAGCACCGCGGCCACGTCCACCAGCACATGGGCGCCGAGCACCGCGCGGGCCGCCAGCGGGATGCCCGCGAAGCAGCCCACGGCCGAGCCCATGGCGATGAACCCGGCCCGGCACAGCGGTGACAGCTGGTGCCGCACCTGCAACTGCACCAGCGGCAGCAGGTTCTTCAGCAGCAGCGCCGCGGCCCAGCCGAGCGCGGCGCCGAGGATGCCCAGGCGCGGGATCAGGATCAGGTCCAGCACCACGTTGACGGCCAGGGCCAGCATGGTCTGGAAGAACGCGACCCCGGTGTTGCCCGCCATCTCCTGCACCGTGGAGACCATGCCGCACGCGGTGGCCACCAGCATCGCCAGCGACAGCACCACGCCGACCCGGCCGGCGGTGGCCCCGGCGGCGTAGCCGTCGCCGAAGACCGCCATCAGCTGGGCGCCGAAGATGGCCCACAGCAGGTAGAACGGCCACATCAGCGTGATCAGCCAGGTGGTCGTCATCTTGTACATCTGGTTGGCCTCGTCGTGGCGGTCCTGCGCGAGCAGCCCCGAGAACCGGTGCTGCACCGCCGTCGCCAGCGACTGGCCGCCGAGCTGCCCGATCACCAGGAAGCGCGTCGCCGCCGTGTACAGGGCGGCGTCGACCGGGCCGCGCAGCGCGGCGATGAGGACCACGTCCAGCCGCTGTAACGCGAGCTGGGCCAGGCCGGTGCCGGCCCGCGGGGTGCTGTAGCGCCAGAACCGGCTCCAGTCGGCCCGGTCCGGCGGCTGCGGCCGCGCGCCGCCGCGTTCGGCGGACCGGCGCAGGCGCAGCGCCCACACCAGCGCGATGGCGACCCCGAGGGCGTACGGCAGGACCCAGGACAGGGCCAGGGCCACCGATCCGCTCAGCCCCGCCGCGAGCACCGCGCCCGCGCCGACCAGCTGCAACCCGGGGCGCAGCACCCGGTCCACCAGCACGTGCGGGCGGGTGGTGCCCAGGCCCCGGCCCACGGCCAGGAAGACCGAGGTCAGTGCGGAGGCGGGCAGGAACACCGCGAACACCCGCACCGCCGCGACCGTCCCGGACGGGGCGTCGGGCAGCGTCGTCTCGACGAACCAGGGCGCGGCGAACCACAGGCCCACGGCCAGCACGAGGCTGGCCGCGGCGACGGGGGCGGCGGCCACGCGCACCGTGGCCCCGATCCGGTCGGTCGCGCCGGTCACCCGCTGCTGGGCGAGCAGGTACACCACGCCCGTCTCCGCGCCGAGGACGGCGGCGGCGGACAGGATCAGGAAGACCGAGGTGAGGCTGAACAGCACCCCGGCGACGTCGGCGGCGAAGCCGCGGGTCACCACGACCGTCAGCGCCAGCCCGGCGACCGCGGAGACGCCCGCGCCGACCAGGTTGAAGATGCCGGTGCGCATGATGCGGCCGCGGTCGACGCCGTACGTCCCCTGGTGTGCGGGAGCCTCGGTGCTCATCGGCGCCAGCTGGGCGTACGCCCGAGCCAGGCGGCCAGCCGCTCGTCGTACGGCCGGAAGTGCTCCTCCAGCCGCTGCTTCAGCTCGTCCGACATCGGGGTGCGCGAGCGGGCGTTGTGCTGGTCGTGCACGATGCCGGCCACGTCCGGGATGTCGAGGAACCGGCAGACCTCGGCGAACGCCGGCTGCGGCTCGGCGAAGTAGTCCTCGCTGTCGATCACGAGCAGCCGCTCGCGGCCGACCAGCGACTCCAGGTGCAGCAGCTGGTCGATGTACTCGCCCCGGCCGAGGTGGGCCAGGTGCCGTACCGCGTGGCTGTGGTAGCTCGGGTCGGCCTTCATCCGCTCCCGCTCACCGGCCATGCGCTGCGGCTCCAGCTCGACGGCGCGCTCGAAGGTCTCAGTCTCGAAGCCGCGGGCGTACTCGTGCGACCAGCCCGAGTAGGCACGGCCGACCGGGTCGCGCAGCAGCACGATGAGCTTCACGCCGGGCAGGTCCCGGGCGATGCGCTCCGGCGCCAGCGGGTGCCACATGTAGTAGGGGCTGGCCTCGCCGGTGATGACCCGGTGCCCGGAGGCCTGCTCCAGCCGGGCCGCCTTCGACCGGCTCGGGAAGTGGCCCTGGAACCAGCGGTGCCCGCGCTGGTAGTCCATGTCGAAGTAGTGCACGCCCTTGCGGAAGCGCGCCGGCAGGAACGACGGGTGCTGCACCAGCGCCTTGTGCAGCGACGTGGTGCCGCCCCGCTGGGTGCCCACGATCAGGAACGACGGGGTCATCCGCCGGTCCGCCGTCAACCGCCCCGCCGAGCGGGCCAGCACGCCCGCCTGATGCGACAGGATCTTCCGTACGCGGCTAGTCGCCATCGTTTTCCTCCCCCACCTGGCTCTGCCCCGCCAGAGCCGCCCAGTCTTCTCCCAGTCCGGCCAGCGCCGGCCTGATCCACTCGTCCACCCGGCCCATCGGCGTGCCGAAGCCGTCCTGCCGGTCACCGAGATAGCGGCTGCCGATCTCGGTGAAGTACAGCGCCGCCACCGCGGGGGCGACGTCGGCGTCGACCCCGAACGGCGCCAGCAGCGCGCCCGCGCGGGCGGCCACGTCGGCCGCGGCGACCGCCGGGACCGCGCCGTGCACGGTGACCGCCTCGTGCAGCTCGAAGTGCAGCACGTCGTAGCCGACCGGCACGTCGGCGGTGAACCGCTCGAAGTCCCACAGCAGCACCTCGCCGCCGCGGATCGACATGTTGCCGCCGTTCCAGTCGCCGTGCCAGCAGCCGTACGACAGCTCGGCGCCGGCGCAGGCGGCCAGCACGGCCCGCATCAGGTGCGCGGCGGGACGCTCGCCCAGCGCGTCGACCTGCGCGGCCAGCCGGGCGGCGTACGAGCCGCCGCCGAAGCGGCCGGTGGTCACGCCGTGCACCCGCGCCAGCGAGCGCATCGCGGCGACGGTGCCCTCGGCCGGGTCGAGCTGCGCGCCCGCCCCGCGGCCCCAGACCGGCAGCGCCTTCATGACCAGCAGCTGGGCATCGCCCCAGGTGCCGAAGTGCAGCAGCTCGGGGATGCGCGCGGGGGCGAGGTCGCGGCCGGACAGCGCGGCCAGGGCGGCGTGCTCGTCGCGGATCAGCCTGGTGGTCAGCTCGTTCACGCCGACCTTGGCGTACGCGACGGTGTGCGCCTGCGCGTCGATGAGCTGGAGCACCGGCTTGCGGTTGGCGCGGGGCGGCCCGAACCGCACGCTCATGCGCACCGGCGTGCCGACCACCTCGCTCAGGTGCTCGGCCAGCGTGCCGCCGCGGCGGACCGCGACCTGGTCCCGGAAGACCAGGCCGCCGACGCCCGTGGCGAAGACACCGGAGAGCACGCGCTGGCGCAGCCGGTCCTTGGCCGAGCGGGGCGCGCTGGTGTGGCTGATCGCCGCGCTCGCGGCGCGCCGGTCGCCGTGCGGCACCAGCAGCCGGGGCGATCCCGCGTTGGGGACCACGGTGTAGGTCTCGGCCGCACCGGGCGCGCCGCGGCCGACGAAGACGTCGCCGGAGGAGTCGCCGCCCAGCAGGCGGCCTAGTTCGTGCAGGTAGCTGCTGCTCACCGATACGCCTTCGTCGTCTCGTTGCGCCACATCAGGCCCAGTCCGGCCATCATGATCACCAGGGTCATGCCGCCGGAGTTGTAGATCGTCATGAACCACAGCGCCAGCGGGGCGACCAGCCCGCCTGCGATGCCGATCCAGGAGTGCTCGCGCCGGAACCGCCAGCCCATCCACGCGAAGAACAGGATGTACAGGCCGGCGCCGACGAACCCCTGCGTGACCAGCAGCGACCAGAGCTGGCCGTCGCTGCCGATGTCGCGGTTGCCGCACTGCTCGCAGCTCGCGCTCTGGCCGATCGCGATCGAGCGCTCACTGCCGATGGTCTCCGCCTGCCCGCCGTACCCGATGATCGGCGAGCCCCAGGCGGCGGTGACCGCCGCGCCGTTGAGCGAGGCCCGGCCCTCGTTGGAGTGCGGGGTGTTGATGCGCTCCATCACCGTGGTGCCCAGCGGGGTGGTCAGCGTGACGATGCCGACCAGGGCGACGCCGACCATGACGCCGACGACCGGCAGGATGCTGCCGCGGATCGCCAGCCGCACGGTCAGGTACGCCACCGCCAGCCCCAGCCCGAGCCACATGCCCCGGTTGAGCGAGAACACCGTCGGCACCATCGACAGCACCAGCACGCCGATCGCCCAGAACCGCCGCCACAGCGACTTGGTGCGGTGCAGCGCGGCGATGAGGAACCAGGGCAGCAGCAGCACCAGGCACTGGCCCCAGGTGTTCGTGTACTGGAACGGCGCGGCCGGACGCGGCCGGGGCGCCTCCTCCAGGATGCTCTGCCACTGCGACAGCTCGATCTTGACCGACGAGCGGACGAAGCCGTTGTTGATCAGGAACTTCGGCAGCACCTCGGCCAGCGGCGTGGTGATCGCGAAGCGCGGCAGCACCATGCCGGCCAGGCCGCCGATGACCAGCACCACGAACAGCGTGGCCAGCATCTTCACGACGCGCTTGGTGGGCAGCTCCCGCTCGGTGAGGTTGCCGATGTACAGCAGCACCACCCCGGCCGCGGCCAGGTCGGACATGCGCTGCGCGTACGCCAGGAACCGGCCGAGGCCCATCTCCGGCGCCAGCGCGTGCGGCGGCGTGGCACCGAGCATGGTGGCGCTGACCAGCCCGAGGAACAGCAGCAGCGCCCACAGCGCGAACGGGCCGGGCATCTTGACCCGGCCGCGCCGCAGCAGCTCCAGCGCCATCGGGACCGCCAGCAGCGGGATCCAGACCAGCGTCAGGCCGAGCAGCCAGCCGACCGGGTACAGCACGATCATGGCGAACAGCGCCCACTCACGCAGCGGCATCGGATCGCGCTGCCGGCGGCGGTAGCCGAGCAGCGGCGGCGGGGCCAGCGCGCGCGGCGGCGCCGCCGCCACCCCGCGGATCGACGACGGCTCCGACTCGGGCGTGCGCAGGGGTGAAGCAGTGGTCACGACACGGTCACCTTCGCGGCGGCAGGCAGCAGCAGCACCCAGGTCGGTCCGGTGGCCAGCCGCACCAGCGACTCCGCCGGGCCCAGCAGGTTGAGCGCCGAGTCCAGGCCGCCGACCTTGCTCCAGGTGCCGGTGACGGACTGCCCGGCGCCGAAGACGCGCACCGCGCCGGTCCCGGCCGGATCGGGCAGCGACACGGTCCGGTGCAGGGCGTTGACCGCCTTCTGCTTGTACGGCACGGTCAGCAGCACCAGGTTGGCCGCCGCGACCGGCACCCCGCCGACGGTGGTCTGCCAGCGCCTGGTGGTCTGGTCGAAGCGCCAGGTCAGGGCCGCGTGCCCGGCCACCTGCACGGTGACCGACGCGGCCGGTTCGAGCCCGGTCGCCGACAGCGACTCGCCCCGCTGGGCGTACTGGAACAGCGGGGCGGGCAGTGCGGCCGCCGAGGGGGCGGGCGCCTGAAGGCTCGCGGCGTTCGCGTACGTACGGCCGGAGGCGGTGGTGAACGCCGCCTTGCGGCTGGCGGGGGTGCCCGAGGCCAGGTTCGTGGACTTCAGCGTGTCCAGCCAGCCCTGCGCCACCGTGTGGTCGTGGGCGACGAACGGGCGCAGCTGGTTGAACAGCTTCAGATCACCCGGGCGCACCGCCGCGACCGGGCCGACCTTGGTGGCGGCCTGCGACTGGTACACCCCGACCGCGCGCAGCAGGCTGCCCTCGGCGAAGTCCAGCCCGACCAGGTCGGCCAGGTCCAGCCCGACCGGCGCGGCGGCGCCGGTGCCGACCTCGATCGGCACCAGCACCGAGGTCTTGGCCGCCGTCGCCTCATCGGTCTCGGCCCCGGTCAGCGGGGCCCTGGGCAGCAGCGGCGAGGGGGAGGGCAGGCTGAAGGAGGGCCGGGCGCTGGGGGCGTCGCCGGCCTTGGTCGGGTCGTCGATCGAGCAGCCTGAGGCCAGGAACGCGACGGCGGCCAAGGCGCCGGCGTACGCCCGCAGCGTCCGGCTCATCGCGCGTCGGCCGAGGACTGGCCCGAGCCGCCGCGGCGCTTGGTGCCGGTGGGCTGCGTGCCGATGGGCTGGGTGTCGTTCTCGTCCGCGCCGGGCTGCCAGAAGGCGATCGGCTCGAACTCCTCCGACGCGGCCGGGACCCGGTCCATCACCATCGTCATGTCGTGGTCGCGTGCCGGGGGCAGCTGGACCGGCTGCGGTGCGGTCAGCTGCGGTGCCGCGGCCGGAGCCTGGCGGAACTTGCGGCTGTTGCGGGCCGAGCGCGGATTGCGCACCACCAGCAGGCCCGCCAGCGGGCCCTGGACCCGGGCGATCTGCTCGATCGAGGCCTCGACGTCACCGATGCGGGCGGCGCGGGTCTCGACGACCAGCAGCACCGCCGCGGCGATCTCGCTGAGCGCCTGCGCGTCGACGGCGTGGCTCGGCGGCGCCGTGGCCACCAGCACCCGGTCGGCCCGCTCCTGGATCTCGCCGAGCAGCTGGGAGACCACGGCGACGGGCAGCTCGACGCGCGGGTCGAGGTGGCCCGGGGTGAGCAGCGAGACGTTGTGGATCGTCGAGACCTTGGTCAGCGCCCGGTCCAGGTCGGCGGTGCCGGCGATGACGTCGCCGAGGCCGACGGACGGGTTGACGCCGAGCAGGCCCGGCAGGAACGACTGCGGGTCGGTGCAGACCACGACCACGCGCTCGCCGGAGCGGGCGAACGCGGCGGCCAGGTTCGCCACGACGAACTCGACCGCGCCGCCGCGGGCGGCGCCGCAGATGAGCAGCGCGTCGGTCGGCGAGGGGCGGCCGCCGCGGACCGTGCCCGCCGCGACGCGCAGCGTGTTGCGCAGCAGGCTGAACTCGCGGCCCAGATGGCTGGCCGCGTCGGCGACCGTCACCTTGTCCCGGTTGCGCTGCAGCTCCAGCAGGATCGGCACGTCGACGAGGTACGGCAGCTGGCGGCTGTTGTAGATGCGGCTGTCCAGGCGGTCGAGCACGAGCGCGCCGGCCAGGCCGAGCAGCAGGCCGATGGCGACACCGCTGATCAGGTACAGCTTGAGGTCCGGTTTGGCCGGGGAGTCGGGCCTGTTGGCAGCAGAAAGGATATTGCCCGGTTTGACCACCGAAGCCAGCAGCGGGATCATGCGGGTGTTCATGGTGTTGATCTGCTGCGTGAGGATCTGCTGCTGCTGCACCGCCTGCTGGCGGTCGACCGAGTTGTTCGGCAGGGCGGCGATGCGGCCCGCGACGTCGTTCAGCTGCTTGGTCAGGCCGGAGATGTCGTCCTTGAGCGAGGCGGTCTGCTGCTCGATGCTCTTGGTCGCGTCGGCCGCGCGCTGGTCCAGGTATGCCTGCGCGAACGCCTGCGAGCCCGCCTGGGCCTCGCTCGCCGTCGGCGCCTCGAACGCGATCGCCAGCACCGAGGTGTTGGCGGGCACGGTGACCGTGGTCCGCTCGACCAGCTGGTCTACCGGCGTCGAACTGCCGAGCAGGTGCTGCGCGGCCTCGCCGACGGTGGTGGAGCGCACGACCTGGGACTCGGTGTCGAGGTTCACCTTGACGGAGGTGTCGAGGCCGACCTGGAGCACCAGCACCTTGGTCTCGGAGACGTAGACCTTCTCCTGGGTGGCGGCGACCACGAGGCCGCCCACGCCGCCCACGAACACGGTGAACGCGACCAGCCACCACCGGCGCACCAGCCAGCCGACGTAGTCACCGATGGATGCCGACTGCACCGAGGGTGAATTACTTGCCATGTGCTCCCCTTGTTCACAACCTGTTGACACTCGGCCGTCGATGTCCGGCGCGGCTGCGAGTGGCCACACGCAGGCGGTCATCCTAGGTAGACAGGGTTTCACGCTAGTCACCGGCTTGCATCACCCGGTCAGCCAAACGGCCACTTCTGTTCAGACCGGAGTTATTGGACGCGGCAGTGGCGGTTGACACGGTCGATTCCGCCATCATCCGAACAGATCGCCCGCCGGTTAAACCGCAGGTCATGCCCTGGTGACCGAAATACGTACTGGCAGAAGGTGTTCGATGTCGGTCTACCGACAGTACACCGAGGCGAAATGTTAAAAGGTGCCGTTAAGCTGCGGTCGTCTCTGGGAGAGGAAACTGGGATGGCCGAACGAAAACACGCCCGACACGTCCTTCTGGTCGGTTCGTCCGGTGGCCACCTCGCGCAGCTGTACGCGTTGCAGCCGTGGTGGACCGACCGGGCCCGCACCTGGGTCACCTTCCCCACACCCGACGCGCACAGCCTGCTGGCTGAGGAGAATGTCGTCTACGCCCACTATCCGACGACTCGCAACATTCCCAACCTCCTGCGCAACTTCCTGCTGGCGTTCGGCGTGATGCGGCGCACCCGGCCCGACGCGGTCATCACGACCGGCGCCGGGGTCGCGCTGCCCTTCTTCGTGCTGGCCAAGCTGCGGCGCATCCCCACGGTGTACATCGAGGTGTACGACCGGCTGGAGACCCGCACGCTGACCGCGCGGCTGTGCCGCCCCTTCACCTCGCGCATGCTGGTGCAGTTCACCCAGCAGCTGTCCCTCTACAAGGGATCGACGCTGGTGGGGCCGCTGCTGTGACCGCGCCCGACATCCGCACCCAGCACCTGACCGTCCCGGCGCCCCGGCGGCACGAAAGCACCCAGACCGGACGCGCACCGCTGCTCGTCGTGGTCGGCACCGACGTGCACCCGTTCGACCGGCTGCTGAACTGGACCGCCCGCTGGGCCGAGGAGAACGGCGTGCCCTGCGTCATGCAGTACGGCTCGTCCACTCCGCGTGATCTGCCCGGCTCGTCCGCCTTCTTCGACCACGCCACGCTCGGTACGCGGCTGCGCGAGGCCGGGCTCGTGGTCTGCCACGGCGGCCCGGCGACCATCACCGAGGCCCGCCGCGCCGGGCACATCCCGGTCGTGGTGCCGCGCGACCCGACCCTCGGCGAGCACGTCGACGACCACCAGCAGCGCTTCGCCGCCCACATGGGCGAGGCGGGCATGGTCCGGCTGTGCCGCACCGAGGAGTCGCTGCGCGCGGTGCTCGACGCCGCCCTGGTCGAGCCCGAGGCGCTGCGGCTGGACACCGCCGAGGCCGGTGCCGAGTCGGCCGCCGCCGTGCGGCGCGTGGGCGACATCATCGACTCGCTGGCGGCCCGCCTGCCCAGCCGGCACTCGGCCGACGACGTGCGGGTGCTGTTCATCGGCGGCTGGGGGCGCAGCGGCTCCACGCTGACCGACCGGCTGCTCGGGCAGGCGCCCGACGTGTGCGCGGTCGGCGAGGTGACCCACACCTGGGAGCGGGCGCTGCGCGACAACGAGCGCTGCGGCTGCGGCGTGCGGTTCCGCGACTGCGACTTCTGGGGCAAGGTGGGCGAGGTCGCGTACGGCGGCTGGGACACCCTCGACGTGGAGCAGGTGCTCGCGCTCAAGCACCGGGTCGACCGGATGCGGTTCGTGGCGCGGCTGGCGCTGCCGTTCTGGGCCACCCGCCGCAAGAACGACCTGCGCACGTACGGCGAACTGCACCGCAAGCTGTACCGGGCGGTGGCCGAGGTGTCCGGCACCTCGGTGGTGGTCGACTCCAGCAAGCACGCCTCGCTGGCGTTCGCGCTGCGCCACGCCCGCGGCATCGACTTCCGGGTGCTGCACCTGGTGCGCGACGGCCGCGCGGTGGCGTACTCGTGGAGCCGCGAGGTGCTGCGGCCGGAGATCGTCGACGCCGAGGTGTACATGCCGACGTACTCGACGGTCAGCTCGGGCCTGCACTGGCTGGTGCACAACGCGCTGTTCCACCTGCTCGACTGGGTGGGCACCCCCGTGCTGCGGATGAGGTACGAGGACTTCATCGCCTCCCCGGCCGACAGCCTGCGCCGCATCCGCGGCTTCGCCGACCTGCCCACCGGGAAGATGGACCTGCTCGACCGCCCCGCCGCCACCGCCGAGGGGCTGCCCACGGCGCAGCTGGCCGCGACGCACACCGTCGCGGGCAACCCGATGCGCTTCACCACGGGTTCGGTGACGCTGCGGCTCGACGCCGCCTGGCGGGCCAAGCTCGCCGCCCGCAAGCGCCGCGTGCTCAGCCTGATCACCTGGCCGCTCCGCGCCCGCTACGGCTACCTGGACTGGAGAAAGAAATGACCGCCAAGGTCTCGGTGGTGGTGCCCACCCGCAACCGGCCCGAGCTGCTGGCCAAGGCCCTCGACGCCATCCTCGGGCAGGAGTACCCCGGCCCGATCGAGGTGATCGTGGTCTTCGACCAGAGCGAGCCCGACCTGTCGCTGCGCCGTGACGACCCGCACCGCGAGGTGCGCGTCATCACCAACGCGCGCACCCAGGGCCTGGCCGGCGGTCGCAACACCGGCATCGGCGCGGCCACCGGCGAGCTGGTGGCGTTCTGCGACGACGACGACGAGTGGCTGCCCGGCAAGCTCGCCGCGCAGGTGGCGCTGCTGGACGCCCGGCCGGAGTCGGAGCTGTGCTGCATCGGCGTGGTCATCGACTACGACGGCCGCGACGTGGAGCGGACCCTCGGCAAGGACAGCATCACGCTGCCGGACCTGCTGCGCGACCGGCTGACCGAGCTGCACCCGTCGACGTTCCTGTTCCGGCGCGCCGCGCTGGTCGACGGGATCGGCCTGGTCGACGAGAACATCCCGGGCAGCTACGCCGAGGATTACGAGCTGCTGCTGCGCGCGGCGCGGCGGGCCCCGATCGCCAACGCGCCGGGCGCGCTGGTGCGGGTGCGCTGGCACCGGCAGTCGTACTTCACCGCGCGCTGGGCGACGATCGCCGAGGCGCTGCAGTGGCTGCTGGAGCGGTACCCGGAGTTCGACAGCGCGCCGCGCGGGCACGCCCGCATCACCGGGCAGATCGCGTTCGCGCAGGCCGCGGGTGGGCACCGCAAGGACGCCATCCGGTGGGTACGCAAGACGATCCGGCACAGCCCGCGCGAGGCGCGCTCGTACCTGGCGCTCGCGGTGGCCACGCGGCTGGTCTCGGCCGATTCGGTGCTGCGCAAGCTGCACAAGCGCGGCCGCGGCATCTGAGCGGTGACAGACGGGCGGGGCCGGGGATCAGATCCCCGGCCCCGCCCGTCTCTCAGGTCACCGGTCGCAGAAGTCGCGCCACGCCCGCTGCGAGACCGCGTCCCGCAGGCGGAAGTCCGCCGTCGACCAGTTGATGTCGAAATACGTGATCCATAGGGCCTTGCCAGCGATCGCCTTGCTCGCCATCGAGGTGAGCCAGGCCGCCCGGCCGCTGCCGGAGTCGCCGGTGATCTTCGCGCTGCCCATCTCGGCGATGCCCCACGGCTTCTTCTCCCCGTCGGAGATCGCCTGCACCCGGCCGACCAGGTCGTCGGCGCTGGTGTACTTCTTCTTGTCCCAGTTGTAGACGTCCCAGCCGAGCACGTCGATGACGTCGCCGCCCGCGTAGTAGTCGCGCCACTTGCGGCCCGACTGCGACATCAGGGTCCAGTCCATCAGGACCAGCGTGGCGTGCAGCTTCGGGTTGCCCGCCTGGTCGGCCAGGCCCGCCAGGCGGCGCCAGGCCGCCCGGTAGTCGGCCGCGGTGAAGACGCCGGACTCGATGTTGTCCTCGGGCTCGTGGTAGTAGACCCAGTACACGTCGCGGTCGCGCGGCGCGTTGGCGAACCAGCTGCGCAGGTACGAGTCGCGCGAGCCGTTCAGGATGTCCTTGGGCGAGTACTTGAACGACACGATGACGGTGCGCTTGGCGTTGCCGGCGCTGCCCGGCCAGTTGGCCGGCGCACCGGGGTAGAACACCCGGGCCGCCTCCATACCGCCGAAGTAGCCGTCCTCGCGCGCCAGCGCCTGCGTGTACGACTCGCCGTTCTCCTGGTAGAAGGAGGCGCCGCACAGGGTGCTGCCGGTCGGCAGGTCGGGCGGCGTCCCGCTGCCCGCCGACGGGGTGGCCCCGGGCGAGGCGGACGGGTCGAGCGACGCCCCGGGCGACGGGGTGCCCGACGGCTTGCCGCTGGGCCCCGGGCTCTCGCGGCCCTGGACGGCCTCGCGCATCTCCCGCTCGGTCGCGGTCGACTCGATGTACGTCACCTCCAGCACCGCCCGGCCCTCACCGTGCTCCCCGGCGTAGAGGGTGAGCGGCTTGCTGTCGCTGGCGTTGGTGACCGCGAAGGAGTACTGCGTCGCGGTCGGGACCGGCTGGGCCAGCGGCCCGATCGCGCCGTCGACGTTGAAGGTGAGCAGGTTGGCCTCGGAGACGGCCGGGTTCTCGTTGAGCACCTGGCCCAGACCGGGGCGGTGCGCGTAGGCGAGGTCCTTCTCGGTCCAGTCGCTGGACAGCACGGTGCGCACCTTCACGTGGCCCGGCGGCTTGCCCTCGGCCTGCACCAGCAGCGACATGGCGGCGATGCGGTAGCCGGCCGGGATGGGCACGTCGAACTTGAGGTACGACACGGCGTAGTAGTCGGGCTTGGAGACGGCGACCAGCTTGTCCTCGGCACCGAAGACGTTGTCCGGCTGCTCGCGTACGACGTACGTGTCCTCACTGACCTTGATCTTCAAGGTCGTCGTCGCGGGCGGGTCGTCCCCGCCTGTCACGAGCACCACCACCGCGGTGCCGATGAGCGCCACGCCGACGACGGTCGCCGCGATCGCCGCCACGAGCATCCGGCCGCGCGGCAGTCGCGCGGGCCGGCGTCGCTGCGGCCGACGTAAGCTCCGCGGCGGGGGCGCGTTTCGAAGGGTCCGGTCTGTATAGGCCACGGTCAGACTCCGAGCATTTCCAGCGGCAGGCGCCGCGTTGAGGGATGGTGCACGGCAGCCTTGTGCGGCGCCACCGCGGATGAGCACCCGCAGCGCGCCGCACAGTTCACCACCGATTGTCGATCACGCATTCGTGACCGTTGATCGAAATCGCTTCCGATCAGTGCTACGGCAATGGGAAGAAGGCGATCCTTCCATGGAACTCGCCATGAACTGTATCGGTGTCGCTGGCTATCCACAGTCCGGACGCCGTCGCGTAGATGTCCTCGGTGCCCACACCCCGGTCCTTGCCCGGGTTCCAGGCCAGGGCCTTGCCGGTCGCCGGGTTGATCGCGCCGACACCCTCGGCGGGGACGGCCCCCGGACCCGCGTCGTTGTGCCCCTGCGGGTTGTCCAGCCAGCGCTGGTGGCCGCCCACGTAGACGGCGGCGCCGGCCACCGCGACCGACAGCAGCGTGTCGCGGCCGGTGTAGTTGACCCAGGTCGGCTGCTTGCCCGAGGTCGCGGTGCCGAAGTCCCAGCGGGCCGCGGTGTCGCACAGCGCGCCGGTGCGCCCGCCGCCGCTGGTCACCACGGCGAACCAGGTGCCGTCGGCGGAGATGTCGACGCCCCGCAGGTACGTCGGGAACGTGTCCAGGCACTGCTCGCGGTAGCGGATGGTGGTCCACGGCGACAGCGTCGCGGCCGCGCCGGTGAGGTTGACCACGGCGATCTGCTCGCGCAGCTGGCCCGCGACCCGGCTGAAGTTGCCGATGATCACCAGGCGGGTGCCGTCGGGCGTCACGTCCAGGCCGGTCACCTTGATCGCCGAGGTGACCCCGGCGGTGGTGACCCGGGCGACGTCCACGTTGACGTTCAGGAAGTCGTCGCGGGCGCCGGTGGCGGCGTTCAGCGCGGCCAGGGCGCGCCGGGTGGCCCCGCCGACGGTCTGGAACCTGCCGCCGATGATGAGCCGGTTGCCCGACAGCTTCATGTCGTCGACGCCGCCCGCGATGTCCGGGACGGTGAAGCCCGCCCAGGAGGCGCCGGTGGCCGCGTTGACGCGTTCCACGCCGCGCGAGCGCACGCCGTTGACGTTGGTGAAGTCGCCCGCGATGTAGAGCGACTGCCCGTCCGGCGCCGCGGCCAGCGCGCGCACCGCACCGTCGACCACCGGCTTGAAGGTGGTGTCGAGGGCGCCCGTGGTGGCGTTGAAGGCGAACAGGCGGCGCTGCGTGGTCACGGTGCCCGAGTTGGACGGCCGGACCGAGTTGAACGAGCCGCCGACGTAGACGCGGTTGCCGATGGCGAGGATCTTGTAGGCCGTGCCGTCGAGGGCGTGCGGCGTCCAGTTGACCGGGTCCTGCCCGACCAGCCTGGTGTGTTGCGCCGACACGGCCGAGGCGGAGGCGCCCAGGGCGACCGCGACCAGCGTCGTCACCGAGGTGAGCGCGGCGAGCGCGAGGCGCCGCCGACGCCCGTGGCGTACCAGTGAGAACCCAGACATGGTTCGGATGCTGCCAGTTCACAGATGTTAAGGCTGTCGCCGAACCGACCCGGGAGCTGCCGTAACCATTGCCGCAAAAAGGGACTAGCTGCACAAACTGGGACACCAAATAGGACTATAAGCCGCACACTGCGCCGAAAGTCGGCCGGATGGACCGGTTCCGGCGGCCCGGTCGGGTCCGGAAACGTGCCGGACCGGCCACCAGGTGGTGGCCGGTCCGGTTACTACGTCAGGTGCTGCGTCAGCCGCGGATGAACGCGCCCGGCGAACGCCAGTCGACCCCGTCGATCGCCGGGCCGCTGACCGCGACCGCGGAACCGCTGAAGGCCGTACCGTCGAACGCCCGCTTGATCAGGCGGCTGTCCGGCGCGCTGCGCGACCAGTACGCGTACCCGCCGGAGATGAACAGCACCCCGGAGGTGTTGGTCAGGTTCTCCAGCGCGCTGGTCGTGCCGCTGCCCGCGATCGAGAAGCGCTGCGACCCGGCGATGCCGCTGTCCGGGCTGAACCAGCGCCAGAACAGGTTGTTCGACCCGGCGATGGTGTAGAAGAGCTTCCCGTTCAGGAAGAACATGCTGCGCACGTTCGGCAGCTCGGTGTAGAGGTTGGTCTTCACCCCGGCGTACGTGACGCTGGTGGTGTCCTTCTCGTCCACCGGCACCGTGTCCCAGTACGGGTTCGAGTGCGGGTTGAGCAGCGTCGCCGGACCGAAGTTGGTGCCGTCGAACGTCCGGACGTACATGTTGCTGTCGGACATGCCGTAGAACAGCTTGTTGCCGACCAGGAACGCGCCACGCAGGTTCGCCCACACCGTGCCGTCGGCGCCGCCGACCGCGGTGAGCGCACCGGCCACGGTGCCGTTGTACGACCGCTTCGCCACACCGCTGCCGGTGCCGGCGCTGGTACGGATGATCTCGATCGCCTCGACGCCCGGGTTCTGCACCACGTGCGTGAAGTCGATGTTGACCGTGCCGTCGCTGGTCACCGGGAAGGCCAGCTTGTGGCCCACCTTGTAACCGACCTGCGCCACCGTGTCGTAGTCGTCGGCGACCAGGGTGCCGTCGATGCTGATGTCGAAGGTCCGGTCACCGGGCAGGTGGTAGAGCCAGTCCCGCGCGACGAAGTAGAGGCGGACCTCCACCTGCGTCCCGGCGGTGACCGGGAACGACCAGCTCATCTCCGGTGCGGCCGCGGCGTCGTACCGCTGGTCGTTGAAGACCTCCAGCGGGGTGCTGGCCGCCACGGAGCCGTCCAGCGAGATCGCGTTCGACGTGATCGAGTTAACCGAGCTGCCCGTGTTGTGGTACGTGCTCGGCGCCGCAGCGGTGTCCGCGGACCAGGGCAGCAGCCCGTCGTTGGCAGCCACCTCGGGACCGCCGGCGTTGACGCGGAACAGCACGTCGTTGGCCGGGATGCTCACCGTGTTGTTCGGGAAGAACACGTCGGTCGGCAGGTCGCCCACCGTCCAGGACGGCGGCGTGTAGCCACCGGCCAGCGGGAAGTACGCGATCCGGCCCCGCTTGTACTCGAAGTTGCCGATGTACTCGGTGTCGGAGCCGACGTAGAGGCCGTCCTCGGTGGCGTACAGCGCCGAGGCGCCGATGCCGCGCGGGTGGCGGCCGGGGTTCCACGCCTGCGGAACGCCGTTGACCGGCTCCAGCGCGGCCAGGCCGGGACGGGCCACGGCACCCTGGCGGGCCCGGTCGGCACCGTCGCTGTTGTTCATCCAGCGCTCGTGGCCGCCGACGTACACCGAGGCGCCGGTGATCGCCACCGACAGCAGGGTGTCGCCACCGGTCCAGTCGACCCAGGTCGGCTGGAGGTTGGTGCCGGTCGCCGACGTCTCCCAGCGGGAGGCGCTGTCGCACAGCACCGTGTTGCCGTACGGCCCACCGGTGTTGACGACGACGAAGTAGGTGCCGTCCGGCGAGATGTCGACGTCGCGGACCCACTTGTCGAACGCGTTGCGGCTGCACACGTCGTCGAACCGGTTGGTGTGCCAGTTGGCGATGGTGGCGGTCGGCCCGGTCAGGTCGAGCATGACGACCTGGTCGTAGTCGCCGCCGTTGGCCGTCTTGAAGTTGCCGATGACGACGGCCTTGGTGCCGTCCGGGGTGATGTCCAGGTCGGTCGCGCCGACCGCGGAGTTGGCCCCGGTGCCGTTGTAGTTGTGGTGCCCGGTCAGCGAGATGTTCGCGTACGGGTCGTAGGCGCCCGTGGCCGCGTCCAGCGTCACCAGGCCGTTGCGGGTGATGACCTCAGTGGCGGTCGTCACGGTCGTGAAGAAGCCACCGACCAGCAGCCGGTTGCCGAACTGCTTGACCGTGTTCACCGCGCCGTTCAGCGACGGCGCCTTGAACGAGTTCACCACCGAGCCGTCGGTCGTGTTGAGCAGCACCAGCCGGCTCCAGCCACCCGCCTGGACACCGGTGAACCGGCCGCCCACGTAGATGGTGTTCGGGGCCGGGCCCGGCATCACCTGAACGACCTCGTCGTTGATGTTCGGGCTAAACGCCGGATCCACCAGACCGGTGGTGGCGTCGAACGCGAACAGCCACGGCTTGGCGTACACCGTTCCGGTGCCGCGGTCGGTCACGCCCGTGAACGTGCCACCGGCGAACACCTTGTTGCCCACCTTGAGGATGGTGTTGACGGTGCCGTCGTTGATGTTCGGGGTCGCCGTCGACGGCACCGCCGACGGCAGGCCGGTGTGCACCGGCTGGACCGCCTGCGCTGGACCGATGCCAAGTAGCGTGATGGCCAGGGCGGACAGCCCTGCCACCGAGGTGCGACTAAGCCTTCGCACAGTTTTCTCCCACCCAGCACATAGAAAGGGGTCGGCGTCGGCCGACCAACGCCCAAACGCGACCAGGCTCGCGGGGCGGCAAACGCTAAACCTGAAGCTTCCGTTAGCACGCTGCGGCAGGCAAGAGGGAGTGCGGCAATGTGACTGTTCGGCCGAGCCGCGCACACCACCCCGGTCTGCCTGGCCATATGATCGCCATCTTGCGACAGGCCGCCGGTCGTCCGAGGTCAGGCACCTGTCGTCGTGACGCGCACAACAGCCATTCCCGCTATCGACTCCACGACAGTGAACCGTCGTGCGAGCCGTCTCGAAAGGGCTGTCAGCATAGCGCCGACCCCGCCTCTATCGTCTAATTCGGAATCGCGTGGGCGCAGACTTGCGAAAACGCGGCAGAAATCGATTTACGGGAGGGCTTTGCGACCGTATCAGGCCGGCAGCACCAGCGCCACCGCGATCGCGGCGAGGCCCTCGCCCCGGCCGGTCAGGCCCAAACCGTCGGTGGTCGTGCCGGAGACGGTGACCGGTGCCCCGGCCGCCTCCGACAGCACCTGCTGCGCCTCGTCGCGGCGCTTGCCGATCTTGGGAGCCACCCCGATCACCTGGATCGAGACGTTCCCGATGGTGAAACCGGCCGCGCGCACCCGGCGGGCCGCCTCGGCGAGCAGGACCACCCCGGCCGCGCCGGACCACTCGGGGCGGTCGGTGCCGAAGTTGGCGCCGAGGTCGCCCAGGCCCGCCGCGCTGAACAGCGCGTCGCAGGCGGCGTGGGCGGCGACGTCGGCGTCGGAGTGCCCGGCCAGGCCGGGCGTGTCCGGCCAGTGCAGCCCGGCCACCCAGCAGGGGCGCTGGGGGTCGAAGGCGTGCACGTCCGTACCGATACCGACTCTCACTGCTGTTCCCGTTCCTTGACGATCACGGTGCCAGGGGCACGGCACCCGCTCCGAACCCTAGAACACCCCGCCCTCGATCATCCAAGTTGCCGGGCAATCGGGCGTATCTTGACCCCGCTTTCGCCCGGTTGCCCGGCAACTTGCGCGATCTTGGGGGCCCGGCGCCCGGTGCGCTCCCCGCGGCCCGGTGCTCAGGCCGGGGTGGTGGATGCGGTGTCGGAGTGGGAGAGGAGGGCCGCGGCGATGGCGAGGTCGAGGGGGCGGGTGATTTTGAGGGCGTGCTCGGAGCCGGGGACGCAGTGGACGGGCAGGCCGAGGCGCTCGACCATGCCGGCGTCGTCGGTGTGCTCCGAGGCGGCCTCGGCATGGGCCTTGGCCAGCACCGCGCGGCGGAAGCCCTGTGGGGTCTGCACCACGCGCAGGGCGGCGCGGTCGACCGTCTCCAACACGGTGTCGGTGCTGTCGACGCGCTTGACGGTGTCGACCACGGGCAGCACCGGGATGACCGCGTCGTGGCCCGCGCGCACCGCGGCGGCGACCGCCTCCACCAGCTCCGGCGGGGTGAGGGCGCGGGCGGCGTCGTGGACGAGCACGATGTCGAGCCCGGCGGGCACCGCCGCCAGGGCGTTGGCCACGGACTGCTGCCGGGTGGCGCCGCCGGCCACCACGGTCGCGGCGGGGACCAGCTCTCTGACGGCGTCGACCTGGTCGGCCGGAGCCGCGATGACGACCAGCGCGACCGACGGCGCCTGGGCCAGCCGCGCACACGCGTGCGCCAGCAGCGGGCGGCCGCCCAGCTCGCGCAGCGCCTTGGGGATGCCGCCGCCGAGGCGCAGGCCCTGGCCGGCGGCGGGAACGAGAACCGCGACGTCCCGATGCTGCGGGACGTCGCGGTCTTCGATGTGTGAGGACATTGCCGGTGGAACGGTCACGCTTCGGCGAGCACCTTGTCCAGGAGAACTTCAGCCCCGTCCTTGGTGCTCTTCTCAGCGAGCGCGACCTCGCCGACAAGGATGTCCCGGGCCTTGGCGAGCATCCGCTTCTCCCCCGCAGACAGACCGCGCTCCCGCTCGCGGCGCCAGAGGTCACGCACCACCTCAGCCACCTTGAGCGGGTTACCCGAGGCGAGCTTCTCGAGATTCGCCTTGTAACGCCGCGACCAGTTGGTCGGCTCCTCGGTGTGCGGAGCGCGGAGGACGTCGAAAACCTTGGACAGGCCCTCTTCGCCAACCACCTCTCGCACGCCGACGATCTCGGCGTTCTCGGCGGGCACCCGCACCGTCAGGTCACCCTGAGCAACCCGAAGGACGAGGTAAAGCTTTTCCTCGCCCTTGATGGTGCGGGTCTCGATAGCCTCGATGAGTGCGGCCCCGTGGTGGGGGTAGACAACGGTCTCGCCGACACTGAAATCCATAGGTACGAAACCCCTTTCGCTGTGTCTAGGGTAACACGGACGTGCCGTGCAGTCCCAGCCCGTCTTGCACAGTTAGCGCAGCTCACCCCTGTTGTGAGCCGTATTTCTTCTGCTTGACACAGCGGGCGCGACTTCGGTGCACTACGCTGAGTGACCGTTTATCCACTCATTGGCGCGACTGATGTCCGTTGTCCGTCTCGTCAACGAGACTCGATCTCCTCCGATGTTGCCACTGGCGTGATCGGTTTCGAAGCGCGACAGTAGAGGGACGCGGTGTTGCACGCGAGGAGCCGGCGATGGGCACGCTGGGAAACGGACTGCCCGACCTCCCGCCCGAGTGGGGTGAGGTCGTCATTCCGGATGATCCCGCGGAGCTGGCCGAAGAGGCCGTGAAGGTCCGCGCGGAACTCAAGCGGGAGGCACGGGCCCGGCGTCGGGCCGTACGCCGCGCCCGCTGGCGAAAGCGCCTGCACCTGCCCGAACGCATCGACGACCCCGAGGCGCCCTCGCTGGCGCTGCCGCTGCTGGTGCTGGCCGTCGCGGTCGTGATCACCCTGCTCAGCCTGGTGCTCATCGCCTGGCCGGGGCTGACCCGGCCGATCCCGCGGCAGCCCAACCCGGGCCCGCCGGTCGTGCCGGGCCCGTCCGTCTCCGCCCCGGCCTCGACCCCGCCGGGGACCCCGCCCGCCAGCCCCGCCGCAGGCTGAGCCCTCAGTACGTGGCGATCGGGTCGCCGACGACGGCGCGCACGTACGCCGAGCCGGAGTCGCCCAGCGCCTCGAAGACCACGGTCCCGCCGGTCGCGCCGCCGACGAACTCCAGCATGTACTGCTCGGCGGCGTCGCAGAACATCTCGAGCTGCTGCTGGTTCTCCCCGGTCACGGTCACCCGCACCACCGTGTTCCCGGCACAGACGATGCGCAGCCCCTGCCTGGTCGCGGGCGTCTCGAACCGGTGCCGCACCTGCTCGCCGGCCGTCAGCCGGAAATCGGCCGACGGCCGGCCCTTCTGGCCCGGCAGCTGGCTCAGGACCCGGTCGTGCCAGGTCTCGGGCGCGGCGGTCAGCACGCGCGGGATGATCGCCCAGCCGACGACCGCGGCGGCGACACCGTGCACCGTCGTGGTGACCTCCAGGGGGCGCTGGAGGTCCGGCACCAGCAGCGTCTGCTGCTGCCAGCCGAGACCGTCGGCGCAGGGCACCACCGCCTCCGGCAGCTGCACTCCCGGCCCGGCGAACGCCACGTGCACCGTGCCCTGGGCCGCTTCCGCCACGCAGCTCAGCCGCAGCTCGTGCGGGCCGCCGTTCAGGACGAGATCGCGCTGGAAGGGCACGTCGACGTCGAGCACCGACGGCTGGAAGACCTCGGCCGAGCCCATGCTGGGGCCCTGCACGATCAGGTCGGGCAGGCTGCGCAGCGCCTCCTCCAACTGCGGCGCCAGCGGCGAGGATGAGGATGAGGGTGCCGCGACCGGGGCCACTTCCGCCGGGGCGCTGCGGTGCCACCAGAAGGCTCCCGCCGCCAGCAGGATCGCCGTCACCACGACATAGGCGACGGTCGGTGCGCGACGAGGCTCCATATGCGGCGAGATTACCGATGACGCGCCACACTGGCCAGATGTCACCGCTGCGGCTGCTGCGCGCCTGCCACCCGCTGCCCGCCCTCGCCGTCACCGCGGTCAGCGGACTGCTGGCCGCCGGACTGGGTCACGACGCGCGCTCTGCCCTCCTGGTCGCGGGCACGGTCGGGCTGAGCCAGCTCGCCGTGGGCTGGACCAACGACGCCGTCGACGCCGGGCGCGACCTGGCCGTGGGACGGGCCGACAAGCCGCTGGCGGCGGAGCCGGGCGGGCGCCGTACCGTCGCGGCCGCCGCCGGGCTGGCCTCGGCCGCGACCGTCGCCGCCGCCCTGGCCTGGGGCTGGCCCGCCTCGGGCTGGTTCCTGCTGGCGTTCGCCTCGGCGCAGCTGTACAACTGGCCGCTCAAGGCGACCCCGGCCTCGATCGTGCCGTACCTGGTCTCGTTCGCGGCGCTGATCGAGTTCATCGGGACGGCCCGGCCCGGATCGGCGCCCGCGCCCGGCTGGCTGGTGCTCGCGGCCGCGCTGCTCACCGGCGCGGCGCACCTGCTCAACGCGGTCCCCGACCTGGCCGACGACGCCGCCACCGGCGTACGCGGCCTGCCCCAGCGGCTCGGCGCCCGGCGCAGCCTGCTGCTGGCCACGGCGCTGCTGATCGCCACCATGGTCGTGCTGATCGCCGGGGCGCGGCCGCCGCTGTGGGCCGGGCTGGTGGTTTCGGTCACGGCGATCGCGATGGTCCCGATCGGCCGGTACGCCACCCCGCGCACCGCCTTCCGCGCGCTGCTCGGCCTCGCCCTGGTGGACGTGCTGGTGCTGGTCGCCGCCGGGGTGCTGTGAACAGCGGCGGGTCGGCGAGGGGCCGCTGATCGGCGGAGATTACGCTGACCCCCGTGACGCGCTCGATCACCATGCTCATCGCCGGCGGCGCGACCGCCGCCGCCCTGGCCCTGTCCGGTTGCAGTGCCGGTATGCACTCGCAGACCGCCAACCAGGTCGCGGCCGTGCCCGGCGCGGCCGGCGGCACCATCCAGCTGTCACCCGGCGCGGGCACCATCGTGGTGCGCGACGTGATGGTCGCCTACCCCGGCCTGCAGGGCTACAAGGTCGGCGAGGACGCGCCGCTCCAGCTGCGCATCTTCAACAACACCAAGGACACGGTCACGGTCACCGGTCTGACGTCGGCCGCCGCGGGCAGCGTCGAGCTGACCTCGGCCGGTGCCGTCAAGGCCAGCCCGACCGCCGAGCCCTCGGCGTCCGCCTCGGCTGCTGCCTCCGCGTCGGCCAAGCCGTCGGCCTCTGCCTCGGCCGCCGCCTCGGCCGCCGCCTCGGCGTCCGCCTCGCCGAGCCCCAGCCCGGCCGCCCCGGCGGCGGAGAAGATCACCATCGCGCCGTTCAGCTACGTCGAGCTGCTGCCCACCAGCAAGCAGTTCTACGTCCTCAAGGGGCTCAAGGCCGCGCTGGCCAACGGCGCGTCGGTGCCGCTGACGGTCAACGTCTCCAACGGCAAGACCGAGCAGGCCATCGTGATCCCGGCCGTGCCGGTCGCGATCCCGCTGTCGCCGCTGCCGCGCAGCCCGCTGACCCTGCCCGAGGGCGAGGGCGCCGCGGTCGGCGAGGGTCACTGACGGCACGCTCTGTCGCAGCCACCCGGTAGGTTCATCGGCGTGACTGCGCGCAGCACTACGACCAAGACGGCGAAGCCCGCACGCCCTGCGTACGAATGCGACGCGTGCGGGCATCAGCCTCCCAAGTGGGTGGGGCGCTGCCCCGAGTGCGGCGAGTGGGGCTCCGTGGTGGAGTCGTCCCTCGGCCCGGCGCTGGGCGCCATGCGCACCGTCGCTCCCCGTGCCCCGGGTGAGCCCGCCCGCCCCATCGCCACCATCAGCGCCGAACCGGCCCGCGCCGTCGCCACGGGCGTGAGCGAACTCGACCGGGTGCTCGGCGGCGGCCTGGTCCCCGGCGCGGTGGTGCTGCTGGCCGGCGAGCCCGGCGTGGGCAAGTCGACCCTGCTGCTCGACGTGGCCCAGCAGTGGGCCGCCGGTGCGGGCAGCAACTCCCTGATCGTCAGCGGCGAGGAGTCCGTCTCCCAGGTCCGGCTGCGCGCCGAGCGCATGAACACCCTGCACGAGCGGCTCTACCTGGCCGCCGAGACCGACCTCGGCGCGGTGCTGGGGCACGTGGACGCGGTGAAGCCCGGCCTGCTGGTGCTCGACTCGGTGCAGACCATCGCGATGCCGGGCAGCGACGGCGTGCCCGGCGGCGTCACCCAGGTGCGCGCGGTCACCGCGGCGGTCATCGCGGTCGCCAAGGAGCGCAACATCGCCACCGTCCTGGTGGGGCACGTCACCAAGGACGGCAACGTCGCGGGTCCGCGCGTCCTTGAGCACCTGGTCGACGTGGTGCTGCACTTCGAGGGCGACAAGCACTCCTCGCTGCGGCTGGTGCGCGGCCTGAAGAACCGGTTCGGCGCCGCCGACGAGGTCGGCTGCTTCGAGATGACCGAGAGCGGCATCTCGTCCCTGCCCGACCCGTCCGGCCTGTTCCTGACCAGGTATGCCGAGCCCGTCCCCGGCACCTGCGTCACGGTCGCCATGGAGGGCCGCCGCGCCCTGGTCACCGAGGTGCAGGCGCTGATCGGGGCGACCGTGGCCGGTTCGCCCCGGCGCACCGTGTCCGGCCTCGACTCGGCCCGGCTGGCGATGGTGCTGGCGGTGCTGGAGCGGCGCACCGAGCGGATGTCGCTGCACGACAAGGAGGTCTTCGCGGCCACGGTGGGCGGCATTCGGGTGATCGAGCCCGCGGCCGACCTCGCGGTGGCGCTGGCGGTGGCCTCGGCCGGGCTGAACCTGGCACTGGCGCCCCGGCTGGTCGCGATCGGCGAGGTGGGCCTGACCGGCGAGGTGCGCCGGATCGGCACGGTGCCCCGGCGGCTGGCCGAGGCGGCCCGGCTGGGCTTCAAGTACGCGCTAGTGCCGCCCGGCTGCGGGCCCGCCTCGACGGGGGTGGCGGCGCCGGGCATCCGGGTGGAGGAAGTGTCCGATCTGCGTACGGCACTGCATTGGGCTGCCCGGATGTCCGCTGAGTGACGGCGGCGCCACGGGGCGCCAAGCGTTCGCGCAGGACCCCACTAGACTGTGCCCGTGCCGATCGATCGCGACAACACCTGGAACGCCGCCGCCGTCGGCGGTGATCCATTGCGCGCCACCCTGGCACGGGTCGCTCCCGGCACGCCGCTGCGCGACAGCCTGGAGCGCATCCTGCGGGGCCGCACCGGAGCTCTCATCGTCCTCGGGTACGACAAGGTCGTGGAGACCGTGTGCACCGGCGGGTTCCCGCTCGACGTCGAGTTCTCCGCGACGCGCCTGCGCGAGCTGTGCAAGATGGACGGGGCGGTCGTGCTGTCGGCCGACGGCGCCCGCATCCTGCGCGCCGCCGTCCACCTGATGCCGGACGCGTCCATCCCGACCGAGGAGTCGGGCACGCGCCACCGCACCGCCGAGCGGGTCTCCAAGCAGACCGGCTACCCGGTCATCTCGGTCAGCCAGTCCATGCACATCATCGGGGTGTACGTCGCGGGTCAGCGGCACGCGCTGGACGACTCCGGCCAGATACTGTCCCGGGCCAACCAGGCCCTGGCCACGCTGGAGCGGTACAAGCTGCGCCTGGACGAGGTCAGCGGCACCCTGTCCGCGCTGGAGATCGAGGACCTGGTCACCGTGCGCGACGCGCTGGCGGTCGTGCAGCGGCTGGAGATGGTCCGCCGCATCTCCGACGAGATCGCCGGATACGTGGTCGAGCTGGGCACCGACGGCCGCCTGCTGTCGCTCCAGCTCGACGAGATGATGGCCGGGGTCGACGCCGACCGGACCCTGGTCATCCGCGACTACCTGCCGCAGGCGCGCAAGGCCCGTACCGTCGACGAGGCCCTGGTCGAGCTGGACATGCTCTCGCCCAGCGAGCTGATCGACCTGGTGTCGGTGGCCAAGGCGATGGGCTACCCGGCGACCACCGAGGCGCTGGACGCCGCGGTCAGCCCGCGCGGGTTCCGGCTGCTGGCCCGGGTGCCGCGGCTGCCCGGGGCGATCGTGGACCGGCTGGTCGACCACTTCGGCAGCCTCCAGCGGCTGCTGGGCGCGACCGTGGAGGACCTGCAGGCCGTGGACGGTGTCGGCGATGCCCGCGCCCGCGGCGTACGCGAGGGGCTGTCCCGGCTGGCCGAGACCTCGATCCTGGAACGCTACGTCTGAGCTGCCGCGCGACCCGGCAGCACCCTCAGGTCAGTTTCAGGGTGACCGCGTGGCCGATCGCGGTGCCGACCCGGCCGAACAGCTGGTAGTCGCCGGCGTCGGGGACCGGGCCGTCCGGGGTGCGCTTCATGGTCTTGGCGCAGGCGGAGCTCGCGTGCCCGTTCCAGATCACCGTGTAGGCGCGCTCGTGGCCAGGCGGGAACTGGCGCACCTCGTGGCCGCGCGGGCCGCCGCAGTCGTCGGAGGACCAGACCTTGGTCGTGCCGTCGACGATACGCAGCTCTTGCAGGTCGGCGCCGACGTCGCGGGCACAGGTGCGCTTGCCGACGTTCTTGATCAGCAGGGTGATGTAGAGCTCGGCGCCGCGCTTGATCGCGTTCTGCGCGGGCTTGGCGGTCACCTTGATCTCGGTGTCGGTGCACTCGCCCGGGTCGGCGGCCGACGACGGCTCCGGGCTGGGCGACACGTCCGAGGCGGGCACGATGGTGCTGTCGCTGGGGCTGGGCGACGGCTCCGGGCTCGGCTCCGCGGCGTCGGTCGGCTCCGGCGAGGAGGTCGCGGCGGTGTTCGTCTTCGCGCCGTCGCTGCTGGTGCCGCGCACGACCAGCGAGATCATGAGCACGGCGAGAAGCACCGCGCCGAGCACCATGGCTCGGCGACGCCAATAGACGGCGGCGGGCAGCGGACCCACTATCAGTCTCATGATGTGCTCACGCTAGCGCCCTCGATCACGACACGCCCTGCGCGACACGCCTGGCCACATCACAGATAGGTTTTGCGCTGGTAGATCGCGTGCGCGCCACTCACCTTGTCCAAAAACAGCAGTCCGTTGCAGTGGTCGATCTCGTGCTGCAGCGCCCGCGCCTCGAAGGCGTCGGTGGTGACGGTGACCTTGCGGCCGGTGCCCGGCAGCTCGCCGGTGACCACGATCCGCCCGGCGCGTTTGACGTCGCCGGTCAGGTCCGGCACGGACATGCAGCCCTCCCGGCCCGGCCGCCACCGGCTCGCCTCCACGACCACGGCGTTGGCCAGCACGAAGATGCCGTGCGTGGTGACCGTCTTCGGATGCTCGGTGACGTCGACGGCGAACAGCTGCGCGCTCACGCCGACCTGCGGCGCGGCCAGTCCGACGCAGCCCGGCGAGACCCGCATGGTGGCGACCAGGTCGGCCGCCAGCGCGACGATGTCCGGCGCGGTCGGGTCGACCGCCGGCCCGGGGCGGCTGAGCACGTGCGCCGGGGCGGTGACCACGGGCAGCACCCGGCCCTCACCCAGGCAGGCCAGGTCCCAGCCCTCGATGACGGCGCTGACGCGCTCGCTCTGCTCGCTCATAAGACGTCCGCCCCGGCCGGGCGGAGGCTGACCTCGACCCCGAGCTCGTCGGCGACCTGCGCCAGCTGCTCGGTCAGCGGGCCCGGCACGCCCTCGGGCAGGTCCACCTCGGCCACCAGCAGGTAGAGCGGGCCGACCAGGCGGGTGGACAGGTCGGTGACGTTGCCGCCCGCGTTCGCGACGACCCGGGTCACCGCGGCGACGATGCCGAGCCGGTCGGCGCCGTGGACGCTGAGCAGGTACGGCAGGCCGCCGTTGGCCGCGGACTCGTCCGGCCCGACGCCTCTGACCGTGACCAGCAGCTGGCCGTCGGCGGACAGGTGGCTCAGCGCGGCCTCGACCTGCTCGGCCGGGGCGGACGCGGTGCAGATCAGGGTCATCGCGAAGTGCCCGCGCAGCCGGGTCATCGTCGAGTCGGTCAGGTTGGCCCCGAGCCCGGCCAGCGCCTCGGCGACGTCGGCGACGATCCCGGTCCGGTCCGGCCCGATCACGGTGACGGCCAGCTCGGCACTGCCAGGGGCGCTCATGCCGCCGCCCCGCTCCGCGAGCAGGCGCGCTGAGGCACCGGATTTCCCTGCAACATGATTCGCTCGCTCTGCTCGCTCATGGGCAGATTGTGCCGCAGTAGGGTGTGCGTCATGTCCGAAGTCGCCGCGCTGACCACAGCTTGGTACGACGCCAACGCGCGCGATCTGCCGTGGCGGGTGCCCGGCGTCGGCGCCTGGCCCATCCTGGTGAGCGAGGTCATGCTCCAGCAGACGCCGGTGGTGCGGGTGCTGCCGGTGTGGCACGAGTGGACGGCGCGCTGGCCCGCCCCGGCCGATCTGGCCGCCGACGAGGTCGGCGAGGCGATCCGCGCCTGGGGGCGGCTGGGCTACCCGCGCCGGGCGATGCGGCTGCACGCCTGTGCCGTGGCGCTGGTGCAGCGGCACGGCGGGGTCGTGCCGCGGCGGCTGGACCAGATGCTCGCCCTGCCCGGGGTCGGCGACTACACCGCGCGGGCGGTGCTGGCTTTCGCGTACGGGCAGCGCCATCCGGTGGTCGACACCAACGTGCGCCGGGTCGCCGCGCGGGCGGTCACCGGCGCGGCCGACGCGGGAGCCGCCACCACTCCGGCCGACCTGGCGCTGGTGGAGACGCTGCTGCCGCCAGATCCGGCGACCGCGGCGCGGGCCAGCGCGGCGCTGATGGAGCTGGGGGCGGTGCTGTGCACGGCCCGTACGCCCCGCTGCGGCGACTGCCCGCTGCACGCCGCGTGCAAGTGGCGGCTGACCGGCCTGCCGCTGCCGGAAGGCCCCTCACGCAAGCCGCAGCGCTACGCGGGCACCGACCGCCAGGTGCGCGGGCTGCTGCTGGCCGTGCTGCGCGGCAGCGACGGCGCGGTGCCCCGGCAGGACCTCGACGCGGTATGGCCCGACGCCACGCAGCGTGAACGTGCCCTGGCCAGCCTGCTCGCCGACGGCCTGGTGGTGCGGCAGCGCGAGCGCTTCGCCCTGCCCGCCGGTCCGGTCGACTCCCCTATCTGACGAGATCCCGCCACCTGCGGGGGGTTGTTTCTCGGCGCCGCCTGGATAGAGTCCGGGCGTGGCATCCACCCCCTCTCGCCGCGTCCTTGCCGTGTGCTCCCTGCTGGCTGTGCTCTCGCTGAACGCCTGTGACAAGTCGGATCCCCCGGTCTTCTCGGCCCCGGCCTCGCCCATCGTCAGCCCCTCCGCGTCCGGCAGCCCCGCGCCGGACCCGTCGGCCAGCCCGTCGTCGGTGCCGGTCGGTGACCTGGTGCCCAAGTCGCTGGAGTGGTATCTGGCCCGGGTGCCGGACTTCCCGGACGCACCCGAACCGCAGCGCGTGCACGTGCCGGAGAGCACGTCGTCGGTGTTCTGGTTCCGGGTGCCGACCGACCAGAAGGTCGCGTTCATCACGATCGACGACGGGGCGCTGTCGCGCCCGGCGATGGTGCCCGAGTTCATCCGGCAGGCGCACATCCCGGTCACGCTGTTCCTGAACTCGCCCGCCGCGTCGAGGTACACCGACTACTTCAAGGCGATCGAGGCGGCCGGCGGGGTGGTGGAGAACCACACGATCAGCCACGACTCGCTCAAGGGCAAGTCGTACGACTTCCAGCGGCACGAGATCTGCGGGGCCGCCGACAAGCTGGAGGACCTGTTCGGCAAGCGCCCGACGCTGTTCCGCCCGCCGTACGGCAACCGCGACGCCACGACGCTGCGCGCCGCGCGCGACTGCGGCATGAAGGCGTCGTTCTACTGGACCCAGACCGTCGACAAGGGCGTCGTGCGCTACCAGAGCGCCCAGCACGTGGTGAAGCCCGGCGACGTGCTGCTCATGCACTTCCGCCCGGCGCTGATGGACGACCTGGTGGCGGCCCTGCGGGCGATCTACCGGTCCGGCCTGACCCCGGCTCTGCTGGAGGACTACGTCGTCTTCGACTGACCGGTCCCGGATACGGAAGAGGGGCACCGCTCGCGCGGTGCCCCTCTTCTCGTTGCCGTGTGTCAGGCGGCTGCGGCCGGCTCGGCCGGAGCCTCCGGCGCCTCGGCGGCGACGGCGCGCTGCGAGGCCGTGAAGGTCAGCTTCGCGGTCTCCACCTGCTCCGGGTCGCCCTCGCAGTCGACCAGCACGTGCTGGCCCGGCTTGAGCTCCTGGAACAGGATGCGCTCGCTGAGCGTGTCCTCCAGCTCGCGCTGGATGGTCCGGCGCAGCGGCCGGGCACCCAGGACCGGGTCGAAGCCCTTCTTCGCCAGGTAGCGCTTGGCGTTGTCGGTCAGCTCCAGGCCCATGTCCTTGTTGCGCAGCTGGACCTCGATCCGCTTGATCATGATGTCGACGATCGAGAGGATCTCCGCCTCGCCCAGCTGGTGGAACACGATGGTGTCGTCGATACGGTTCAGGAACTCCGGGCGGAAGTGCTGCTTCAGCTCGTCGTTGACCTTGACCTTCATCCGCTCGTAGTTCGACTCGGCGTCCTCGGACTTCTGGAAGCCCAGCGACACGGCCTTGGCCACGTCACGGGTGCCCAGGTTGGTGGTCAGGATGATCACCGTGTTCTTGAAGTCCACGATGCGGCCCTGGCCGTCGGTCAGGCGACCGTCCTCCAGGATCTGCAGCAGCGTGTTGAACACGTCCGGGTGGGCCTTCTCGATCTCGTCGAAGAGCACCACGGAGAACGGCCGGCGGCGCACCTTCTCGGTGAGCTGACCGCCCTCGTCGTAGCCGACGTACCCGGGCGGGGCACCGACGAGGCGGGACACCGTGTACCGGTCGTGGAACTCGGACATGTCGAGCTGGATCAGCGCGTCCTCGCTGCCGAACAGGAACTCCGCCAGCGCCTTGGACAGCTCGGTCTTACCGATGCCCGAAGGACCGGCGAAGATGAACGAGCCCGAGGGGCGCTTGGGGTCCTTCAGACCGGCCCGCGTACGGCGGATCGCCTTGGAGACGGCCTTGACCGCGTCGATCTGGCCGATGACCCGCTTGTGCAGCTCATCCTCCATACGCAGCAGGCGGGAGGTCTCCTCCTCGGTCAGCTTGTACACCGGGATGCCGGTCCAGTTGGCCAGGACCTCGGCGATCTGCTCGTCGTCGACCTCGCTGACGACGTCCAGGTCACCGGCCTTCCACTGCTTCTCCCGCTCGCCCTTCTGGCCCAGGAGCTGCTTCTCCTTGTCGCGCAGCTGCGCGGCACGCTCGAAGTCCTGCGCGTCGATCGCGGACTCCTTGTCGCGGCGCACCTGGGCGATCTTCTCGTCGAAGTCGCGCAGGTCCGGCGGCGCGGTCATCCGGCGGATGCGCATCCGGGCACCGGCCTCGTCGATCAGGTCGATCGCCTTGTCCGGCAGGAAGCGGTCGGAGATGTACCGGTCGGCCAGGTTCGCCGCCGCGACCAGGGCCGCGTCGGTGATGGTGACCCGGTGGTGCGCCTCGTACCGGTCGCGCAGGCCCTTGAGCATCTCGATGGTGTGGGCCACCGAGGGCTCGCCGACCTGGATCGGCTGGAAGCGCCGCTCCAGCGCCGCGTCCTTCTCCAGGTGCTTGCGGTATTCGTCGAGCGTGGTCGCGCCGATGGTCTGCAGCTCGCCGCGGGCCAGCATCGGCTTGAGGATGCTGGCGGCGTCGATCGCGCCCTCGGCGGCGCCCGCGCCGACCAGGGTGTGGATCTCGTCGATGAAGAGGATGATGTCGCCGCGGGTGCGGATCTCCTTGAGCACCTTCTTCAGGCGCTCCTCGAAGTCACCGCGGTAGCGCGAACCGGCCACCAGGGCACCCAGGTCGAGGGTGTAGAGCTGCTTGTCCTTCAGCGTCTCCGGCACCTCGCCCTTGACGATCTTCTGGGCCAGGCCCTCGACGACCGTCGTCTTGCCCACGCCGGGCTCGCCGATCAGCACCGGGTTGTTCTTGGTGCGGCGGGACAGCACCTGCATGACCCGCTCGATCTCCTTCTCCCGGCCGATCACGGGGTCGAGCTTGCCCTCCCGTGCCGACTGGGTCAGGTTGCGGCCGAACTGGTCCAGCACGAGGCTGGTGGACGGGGCCGCCTCGCCGGTGGCGGTGCCGGCGGCAGCCGGCTCCTTGCCGCCCTGGTAGCCCGAGAGCAGCTGGATCACCTGCTGGCGCACGCGGTTGAGGTCGGCGCCGAGCTTCACCAGCACCTGGGCCGCGACACCCTCACCCTCGCGGATCAGACCGAGCAGGATGTGCTCGGTGCCGATGTAGTTGTGGCCGAGCTGCAGCGCCTCGCGCAGCGACAGCTCCAGCACCTTCTTGGCCCGCGGCGTGAACGGGATGTGCCCGCTCGGCGCCTGCTGGCCCTGGCCGATGATCTCCTCTACCTGCTGGCGCACACCTTCGAGCGAGATGCCGAGACTCTCCAGCGCCTTCGCCGCGACGCCCTCACCCTCGTGGATGAGGCCGAGCAGGATGTGCTCCGTGCCGATGTAGTTGTGGTTGAGCATCCGGGCCTCTTCTTGGGCCAGGACGACCACCCGACGCGCCCGGTCGGTGAACCGCTCGAACATTCCCGCTCCTCACCTACGCCTCAGTTCCTCGGACCTCCACCTCTGGAGGTGCGGGGCGGCGAAGCTGTTTCACTCACTCTAACGCCAGACCCCGACGCTGTCGGCCCACCGAAAACGGTCGCCCGGTCACCGTTGGGTAACCGTAACGTCGCTTACCGTCGGTCGAAATTCGGATATTCGCGGGCAAACTGCCCGCGAATCCTCGGTCAGGAAAGGCATCTGAGCCAACGATGCCCGCCCTCGGGCTGTTCCGCATCCACGGGCGCTACGCGCACAGCGAAATATCCGGATCGGGTGCCGGACCCCCCGGCGACCGTGCCGGGGGCAGACAGCACGAAGCGGTACAACACGAAAGGTCCTCGGAAACTTCCGTGCTGTACCGCTCAGTCAGTCCGGACGGTGCTGGAAACCCCCAGGTCGTCCCGGGTCCGCACCGGCGCGGGTCAGCGCAGGCCCGCCGCGTAGTACGCCTCGATCACCTTGGCGGGGACGCGGCCCCGGTCGTTGACCTCCTTGCCCTGCCCCTTCGCCCACTCGCGCACGCGCTGGTTGAAGGCGCGCTGCTCGGCGGCGGTCGGCGCCTTCGCCTTGGCGGCGACGGCCGGGCCCCGGCGGCTCGACTCCTTGCGCGCGGCGGCCACGAACGGCGCCAGCGCCAGCGCCAGCTTGTCGTGGTTCCCCGGGCCCAGGTCGATCTCGTAGTTGTTGCCCTCGAACCCGAACTTCACGCTGCGGACGTCACCCTCAGAACCATCGAGGTCGTCTGCCAGCACCACAATCTCGCGCCTGGCCATGCTCGGCTTCCTTTCTCGTCGCCCCTGGCCTCCCCGTCCCAGTCGAGGCGCCGAATTCAACTATGGGGAACGCCGACAGGATAGCTTGGACAACGCGCGCGAATCAATTCTGCGGCACCATTGTCGCGCCACCGACGAAATGCGATCGGCACCATCCCGGCGGTCGCGCGGGACAAAGCCGAAGGCCCGCGCCCCTGACATGGGGAAATGGAATGCCCTGTCAATTGGCCGCGCTCCCGACCGCCAAGCCCCACCGCCGAGCCGAGCGCCCGCACAGCGCCCCGCGCACGCCCACATTCTGAACAGCGGGACACGGCCTAAACATCGCGCGGATGCTTCCGGCGACGTTTCCGCAAAAGCTCCGTGACAGCGGGTGAGCCGGTCGGCCACCGGGCCCGTGCGCCGCCGCCGCGCAGACCAGGCCGACCGCGAGGCTGCCACATAAGCAGCACCGGACGCCATTATCAGGCCTCCGGCAATGGGCGGCGCGGTGCCGAGACCGGCCGGTACCGAGGCGCGAACGCCGGGCGCGAGTCGGCACGAGCAGGGCACCGCCAGTGCGTACGCTCTGCGTGCCGGACGCGGTGGACGGCCGCCGACTCCCGGGCACGATTCGACGCACTCGATTGCATTACTGCGGGCAGTCGTCCAATCGCGGTGCGCAGTGATCCGCGCCCGCCTATCCGCCGCCGCCGCCCGGTCGGGCACATCGCCATCCGCGGCGCTACAGTGTTCGACCAAGATCGCTTGAATCGGGGGTACGACATGGAACGACTCGAACAGCATCGCCTTTCCTTCGGGGCCGCCGCGCAGACCTATGCCCGCGCACGGCCCACTTATCCCCGCGCGGCGCTGGCATGGGCGCTGGGCGACACGCCGCGGCGCGTGGTCGACCTCGGGGCCGGCACCGGCCAGCTCACCCGGGTCGCGCTGGCCGCCGGGCACGAGGTGACGGCGGTCGAGCCCGATCCGGACATGCGGGCCGAGTTCACCCGCACGACCCCGGGCGCGGCGTGCCTGGCCGGGTCGGCCGAGGCGATCCCGCTGCCCGACGGCGGTGCCGACGCGGTGGTGGCCGGCACCGCCTTCCACTGGTTCGACCCGGCCACGGCGTACCCGGAGATCGCGCGGGTGCTGCGGCCCGGCGGCGTGCTGGCGCCCATGTGGAACGACCGCGATACCACGCTGGACTGGACGAGGCGCCTGGACGAGCTCATCAAGACGGCGCCCTTCCACCGCGCGGCCCTGGACTCGTTCGCCGTCAGCCCGCGGTTCAGCTTCGCCCAGCGGGCCGAGTTCCGGCACAGCGTGCGGCAGACCCCGCAGGGGCTGCTCAACCTGGTCAGCTCACGCTCGTGGTACCTGACCGCGGCGCCCGACGAGCAGCAGCGGCTGCTGGCCGAGGTGCGCGAGCTGTGCGCCACGCATCCCGAGCTCGCCGGGCGGGACGAGTTCGAGCTGCCGTACACGACGGTGGTCTACCGCATGCACCGGCTGCCCTAGACGTTGCGCTCGTAGACCATGCGCAGGCCGATGAGGGTGATCATCGGCTCGTGGTGGGTGATGGTGCGGCACTCGCCGATCACCACGGGCGCCAGCCCGCCGGTGCCGATCACCGCCGTCACCCCGCCCAGCTCCTCGATCATGCGGTTGACCACGCCGTCGACCTGCCCGGCGAAGCCGAACACCACGCCCGACTGAAGGCACTCGACCGTGTTCTTGCCGATCACCCGCGCGGGCTTGACCAGCTCGACCTTGCGCAGCTGCGCCGCGCGGGCCGCCAGCGCCTCGACCGAGATCTCGATCCCGGGTGCCAGCACCCCGCCGAGGAACTCGCCCCGGGCGCTGATCGCGTCGAAGTTGGTGGAGGTGCCGAAGTCGACCACGATCGCCGGGCCGCCGTACAGGGTGTGCGCGGCCAGGGTGTTGACGACGCGGTCGGCGCCGACCTCCTTCGGGTTGTCGATGGCCAGCTGCACGCCGGTCTTGACCCCGGGCTCGACGATCACCGCGGGCACGCCCGGGTAGTACCGGCCGAGCATGGTGCGCAGCGAGCGCAGCGCCGCCGGGACGGTCGAGCAGGCGGCCACGCCGCTGATCTCCACGTTGTCGCCGGCGAGCAGTCCGCGGAACATCAGGCCCAGCTCGTCGGCGGTGTTGCGGGCATCGGTCTTGACCCGCCACGAGTGGACGATCTTGTCGCCCTCGAACGTGGCCAGCACCGTGTTGGTGTTACCGATGTCGATGCAGAGCAGCATGTGCCGTCACTTCCGCGGTCGGAGGTCCAAGGCGATGTCCACGATAGGGGACGAGTGGGTCAGCGCCCCCACCGACAGATAGTCGACCCCGGTGGCGGCGTACTCGGCGGCGACCGCGAGGGTGAGGCCGCCGGTGGCCTCCAGTTCGGCCCGGTCGCCGACCGCCGCGACGACCTCGCGCAGCAGCTGCGGGGACATGTTGTCGCAGAGCAGGAACCCGGCCCCGGCGTCGACCGCCTCCCGCGCCTCGGCCAGCGTGGTGACCTCGACCTGCACCAGCACGTCCGGGAACGTCGCGCGGACCAGCTCGTACGCGGCGGTGATGGAGCCCGCGGCGAGCTTGTGGTTGTCCTTGATCATGGCCACGTCGTAGAGGCCCATGCGCTTGTTGGTGCCGCCCGCGGCGCGCACCGCGTACTTCTCCAGCGGGCGCAGCCCCGGGGTGGTCTTGCGGGTGTCCAGCACCAGCGCCTTCGTCCCGGCCAGCTGCTCGACCCAGCGGCGGGTGTGGGTGGCCACGCCCGACATGCGGCACAGCAGGTTCAGCGCGGTCCGCTCGGCCGACAGCAGCGTGCGGGTCGGGCCCGTGACGGTGGCGAGCACGTCGCCCCGGGCCACGGTGTCGCCGTCGGCGGCGTGCACGGTCACCTCGGCACCCGGCCCGGCCAGCTCGAAGACCAGCTCGGCCACGGCCAGCCCGGCGACCACGCCCGCCTCGCGCGCGATCAGCTCGGCGGTGTCGACCTGGTCGGCCGGGATCGTCGCCACGCTGGTGACGTCGAGCCCCTGCGGGCCGAGGTCCTCGCGCAGCGCGTTCTCGACGATCCGCCGCACCTCGTCGGGGTCCAGGCCCGCCTTGTCCAGGCGCTGCCGCGTCGACTCCTTCACGCCATCTCCTCCCACTTCGCCGTGAGCCTGCCCGCGGCGTCCGGCTGCGGGAACAGGTGCCCGCGCCAGGCCGCGCTCGCCTCCGGATGATCCTCGCGCCAGTGGCAGCCGCGCGTCTCGGCGCGCAGCGAGGCCGCGGCGACCAGCGCCGAGGCCACCGTCAGCAGGTTCGCGAACTCCCACCCGGCGGTGCGGCCCGGCAGCGGCGGCACGCCGACCTCGGCCAGCACCCGGGCCGCCCCGGCCAGCGTCTCGGCGCTGCGCAGCACGCCCGCACCCCGGGTCATCGCCCGCTGGAGCCGGGCCCGGCGCTCGGCGGTCTCCGCCACGACCAGGTCGGCGGACCCGGTCACCGCGTCGGTCGCGGCCAGGCCGCCGATGACGGCGACCTTGTCGAGCCCTATCGGGCCCTGCGCGGGCAGCTCGCGGGCGATGTCCACCGCGATGCGGCGGGCGAAGACCAGGCCCTCCAGCAGCGAGTTCGAGGCCAGGCGGTTGGCGCCGTGCACGCCGGTGCAGGCGACCTCGCCGCAGGCGTACAGGCCGGGGATGCTGGTGCGGCCGAACAGGTCGGTGCGGACGCCGCCGGAGGCGAAGTGCGCCGCCGGGGCGACCGGGATCAGGTCCCGCGACGGGTCCACCCCGGCCGCCAGGCAGTATGCCGTGATGGTCGGGAACCGGTGGGTGACGTCCTCGACGTGCCGGGCGTCGAGGTAGACGTGGTCGGTGCCGGAGGCCAGCAGTTGGCGGTGGATGCCCTTGGCCACCACGTCGCGCGGCGCCAGCTCGGCCAGCTCGTGCTGCCCGACCATGAACCGCTTGCCGTCCCCGTCGACCAGGTACGCCCCCTCACCGCGCAGCGCCTCGCTGACCAGCGGCTGCTGCGCGGTCTTGTTGCCGGGCAGGAACAATGCGGTGGGGTGGAACTGCACGAACTCCAGGTCGGTCACTGCCGCGCCCGCGCGCAGCGCCAGGGCCACGCCGTCGCCGGTGGACACGACCGGGTTCGTGGTCGAGGCGAAGACCTGGCCCATGCCGCCGGTGGCCAGCACCACCGCGCGGGCCATGACCGCGCCGACGCCGTCCTCGCTGCCCTCCCCGAGCACGTGCAGGGTCACTCCGCAGGCGCGGCCGTCGGCGTCGCGCAGCAGGTCCAGCACGAGCGCGTGCTCGACCAGCCGGATCCACGGGTCGCGGCGCACCGCCTCGTGCAGGGCGCGCTGCACCTCGGCACCGGTGGCGTCGCCGCCCGCGTGCACGATCCGGCGGGCGTGGTGGCCGCCCTCGCGGGTCAGCATCAGCGAGCCGTCGGGGTGGCGGTCGAACTCGGCGCCCATCTTGATCAGCTCGCGCACCCGGGCCGGGCCCTCGGTGACCAGCACGTCCACCGCGTCCACGGCGCACAGGCCGACCCCGGCGATCAGGGTGTCCTCGGCGTGGGCGGCCGGGGTGTCCAGCGGATCGAGCACGGCGGCGATGCCGCCCTGGGCCCACCGGGTGGACCCGTCGTCGATGTTGACTTTGGTGACCACCGTGACGTGCAGACCCGCCTCGCGCAGGTGCAGGGCGGCGGTCAGGCCGGCCACGCCGGACCCGATCACCACCACGTCGGTGGGCTCGGCCCACGACGCCGCCCGCGCGGGCAGCGCCCGGGGCAGCACCGGAAGTTCGACCGGAACGTTCAACGCCTCGCGCACACGCACAGTCAACCGCGCCGCAGCCGCCCATTCACCCCCAACGGCGCGTGACGCCTGACACTCGCCCCCGAAACGGCGCAAAAAGAAGATCGCCGCCCCGGGCCGAACGGCCCGAGACGGCGATCCCAACGATCATGATCACGCGTAGTTGATCGGCAGACCGGAGTTGCCGGTGCCCTTCAGCGAGCGGGTGACCTTCTTCTTGTCCAGCCAGATGTGGCAGCGCACGCCGTGGTCGCCCGCGTCCCAGTCCGCCTCGGACGGCCAGTCCCAGGCGACGCCGGTGCGGTACTTCATGTTGCCGTCGGCCGGCACCTTGACGTACTTGGCGATCACCTTGCGGCACTCGCCCGCGATGGTGTCGTCGGCCTTCGGCAGGCGCGCGTAGGTCATGTTCGCCGGCGCGTTCCAGATGCCCGCGTACTCCGAGTTGTGCGCCTTCTTGCAGTCGATCGCGACCATGCTGCTGCCGTACTGGTAGCAGCCGTACTTCAGCGGCGAGTTCTTGGTGAGCTCGTCCTTGAGCGAGATGCTGCGCAGGCTCGGGTCGCCGTACGACCGGTCCAGGGCGGCGATCTGGCAGAGGTACCAGCGCGAGCCGCTGGTCCAGCTGACCGAGCCCGGCACCGAGACGCCCATCCACAGCATGCCGCCGCGCCAGTCGGCGCCGACGAACGCGGTGGCCTTCTTGTCGCAGTCGCTCCAGGCCGCCTTCAGCGCGGCCGAACCGGCCGCCGGGGCCTTCTCCGCGTTCGCTGCCTCGCCGGTGAACTCGCCGATGCCCACCGTCTCGTAGCTGTGTCCGCGGTCACACTCCACCGGCTCGTACATGCTGCGCGAGAGCGAGTCGTGGAAGGCCTTCATGCACATGTCCGCCTTGGGCTCCCAGCCCTTCGGCTCGGCCATGGCGGGCCAGCCGTTCGTCAGGTTCCCGTCGATGTGCTTGGGCAGCTCCGGCGTACACGCCGAGGCGGCGAGCAGCGTCACCGCACCAAGCAGGATTCCGGCGACAACCCGGCTCATCCCACGTCGCATGGGATGCCCTCCCCCGATCTAGGCCAACGTGAATCGCGAGCATAGTTCATGGGCGCCACTCGCCGCTCCCCACCTGGGGGCCGATCTATTCCATCTGGTCAGGTAGGGATGCCCTTGCCCTTGGTGTCCTTGGCCGAACCCGTCATCTTCTTCTGCTCCAGCCACAGGTAGCAGCGCACGCCCCGGTCGCCGCCGGTCCAGGTCGCGCGGCTGTACGGCCACGAGATGACCCCGTACCGGGTGGTCGCGCTCTGGGCGATGCCGACGTACGCGGCGATCACCTTGCGGCAGTTGTCGTGGAAGTAGTCCCAGTCCTTGTCATTGGCCGGGTAGGCGCGGTTGCGGGCGGCGGCGAACGTGCCGACGTACTCGGCGTTGTGCGACTTGGCGCAGTCGACCTCGTCCATCTTGTCGACGTCGTCGGCGCCGCTCTCGCTGAAGCAGCCGAGCAGCAGCGGCGCGGCCAGGTCGCCGCGCAGGCTCCCCTTGCGCTGCACCCAGTCGGCGTTCTCGGTGACGGTGGTCAGCTCGTTCAGCTCGCACCGGTACCAGCGGGCACCGCCCTGCCAGGCCGCCGTCGAGGGCAGCGTGAGGTCGAGGGTGAGCCGGGCGTCGCGCCACTGGCGTCCCGCGTACGCCGTGGCCCGCTCGTCGCACTCGGCGAACGCGTCGGCCGTCGCGGCCGTGTTCGGCTCCGGCGGGGCGGCCAGCGCGGCGGCGGCGCCGGTCAGCGTGCCGACGTACACCGTCTCGCCGTAGTGGGTCTGGGCGCAGTCCACCGGCTCGTAGGCGGTGGCCCGGCCGGTCTGCTCGTATGTCTTGGGGTGGCAGACCTCGGCCCCGGGCGTGAACACCTGGGCCTGCGGCAGCGCCGACCAGTCGTCGACGAGGTCGCCGTCCGCGCCGGCCATCGTCTGCGTACATCCGGCCAGCGCCGGGGCCAGCAGCGCGCACATGGCGGTGCCGGCCGCGATCCACCGCCTCATCGACATCGCCCCTCCCGAGCCCGGTCCGCCCGGAGCCTAACGGACCGGCGGGCGCCGCAAAACCGGCCGAGGGTGCTAGCGCACCACCGCGTACGGGCTCGGCACCGGGTCGCCGGCCATGCCCGCCACCGCCTCGGCGGGGTCCCCGCCCAGCGAGATGACCCGGTTGGCGGCGTCGACATGCACCACCTTCGGGGTGTACGCCCGCGAGACGGCTTCATCCATCTGGGCGTACGAGATCAGGATGACCAGGTCCCCCGGCTTGACCAGATGCGCCGCCGCGCCGTTGATGCCGATGACGCCGGTGCCCCGCTCGCCGGGGATCACGTACGTCTCCAGCCGGGCGCCGTTGGTGACGTCCACGATCGCCACCTGCTCGCCCGGCAGCAGGTCCGCGGCGTCCATCAGGTCCTCGTCGATCGTCACCGACCCCACGTAGTGCAGGTCGGCCTGGGTCACCACGGCCCGGTGGATCTTCGACTTGAACATGGTGCGCAGGAACATTCAGCTCTCCCGGGGGTGCGGCGCGTCGAGGTGCACCGGCATGTTGTCGATCAACCGGGTCGGGCCGACCCGGGCCGCGACCAGCAGCCGCGCCGGCCCGGCACCCGGGTCCTCGCTCAGGTCGGCGCCGCGCAGCGCCAGGTAGTCCACGTCCAGCCCGGCCAGCTCAGCCCGGGCCGCGGCCAGCACCTCGGGCGCCGAGCGCCGCGCGGCACCGGCGCGCAGCGCGCGCGACAGGGCCAGCGACGCCTCGTGCTGCTCGTCGCTGAGGTAGCGGTTGCGGCTGGACAGGGCCAGGCCGTCGGGCTCGCGGACCGTCGGCACGCCGACGATCTCCACGCCCAGCTCCAGGTCGCGGACCATCGCCCGGATCAGCGTCAGCTGCTGGTAGTCCTTCTCCCCGAAGAACGCCAGGTCGGCGCCGGTGAGCCGGAGCAGCTTGCAGACCACGGTCAGCACGCCCGCGAAGTGGCCGGGGCGCACCGCGCCCTCCAGCACGTCGCCCAGCGGGCCCGGATGCATGGTGACCTCGGGCTGGCCGTACGGGTACATGACCTCCGGCGTCGGCGCGAAGACCACGTCGACGCCCTCGCGCGCGCAGATCTCCAGGTCGGCGTCGAACGTGCGCGGGTAGCGGGAGAAGTCCTCGTTCGGCCCGAACTGGAGCGGGTTGACGAAGATCGTCGCGAGCAGGTGGTCGGCGCTCTTGCGGGCCTCGCGCAGCAGCGTGGCATGCCCCTCGTGCAGGGCGCCCATCGTCATCACCACGGCCACCGAGCCGGTCAGCCCGGCGCGGGCGGCGGCCAGCTCGGCGCGGCTGCCCGCGACCTCGATGCCCTCGTTCACTTCGCGGCCTCTCCGATCTCGGAATACCCGGCCCCCGTGGCCGAGCCGGCGAGCACGCCCAGCAGCGGCTCCGCGTCGCGCGGGCGCAGCCGTCCGCCCGCGATGGCGCGGTCGGCGGTGCGGCGGGCCAGTGCGACGTACGCGGGCAGCGAGTCGGGCGCCGTCTCGCGCATCACCTGTACGTGGCGCGCCACCGTGCCCGCGTCGCCGCGCGACACCGGGCCGGTCAGCGCCGCGTCGCCCATCCGCAGCGCGTTGTCCAGCGCGGCGGTCAGCAGCGGCCCGAGCACCTTGGCCGGGTCGAACACGCCCGCGTCCCGCAGCCGGTCGGCCGCCTCGTTCACGAGCGTCACCAGGTGGTTCGCCCCGTGCGCCAGGCCCGCGTGGTAGAGGGCGCGCTGCTGCTCGCCGATCCACTCGGGGGTGCCGCCGAGGTCGGCCACCAGATCGGCGGCCAGCTCGCGCAGGGTGGCGTCGGGGGCGGTCACGCCGTACGAGATGCCGCGCAGGCGGCGCAGGTCACCGGCGCCGCCGGTGAACGTCATGGCCGGGTGCAGCGCCAGCGGCCGGGCGCCGACCGCGGCGGCCGGGGCCAGCACGGCCAGCCCGTGCGCGCCCGAGGTGTGCGCCACGATCTGGCCGGGGCGCAGCGCGCCGGTGGCGGCCAGCCCGGTCACCACGCCCGCGAGGGCGTCGTCCGGCACGGCCACGAGCAGCAGATCGGTGGCGGCGCGGGCCACCTCGTCGGCGGGAAGATTGCGGGCACCGGGGAGCAGGGTGCCGATGCGGTGCTTGGCCGCGGCGGATACGCCGGAGGCGGCTACGACGTGGTGTCCGGCGGCCCGCAGGGCGGCCGCGAGGACCGCGCCGACCCGGCCGGCGCCGATCACGCCCACGGTGAGCTCACGCGTTGCGCTCATGTTCGATCCAGTCCTCTGCGTCGGGGTACCGGTCGAGGCAAGTATGCGTCCGCGTCCCAGTTGCCCGACAGCAAGTGTGCGAAACCGCACTGACCCCCAGACTTAACAAACCGGGCGTACGGCATGATCGGCTGATGCGGTGGCGCGACGCGATGGCGCAGGCCCTGTACGGGCCGGACGGCTTCTTCGTACGCGAGCGGCCGGCCGACCACTTCCGCACCAGCGCCCACGCCTCCCCGCTGTTCGCGGGCGCGCTGGCCCGGCTGGTCTGCCAGGTCGACGCGGCGCTGGGCGAACCCGCCGCCCTGGACCTCGTCGACGTCGGCGCGGGCCGGGGCGAACTGCTGGAAGCACTGCTGGCGGCGCTGCCCGCGCCCGTCCGCGCCCGGGTCCGGCCGGTGGGCGTGGAGGCCGCGGCACGGACGGGCGCCGGGATCTCCTGGCGTACCGACATCCCGCGCGGCCTGACCGGCGTCCTGCTCGCCACCGAGTGGCTGGACAACGTCCCCCTCGACCTCGCCCGCGACGGCCGCTACCTCGACCCCGGGCTGGAACCCGGCGACCCGCTGTCGCCCGCCGACGCCGCCTGGGCCGCCCGCTGGTGGCCCGCCGGGCCCGACGACGTCGTCGAGATCGGCCGCGCCCGCGACGAGGCCTGGGCCGACGCCGTCGCCGCCGTGTCGGCCGGGCTCGCGCTCACCGTCGACTACGGACACCTGCGCGGCGACCGGCCGTCCCTGCCGACCGCGACCGGCTTCCGCCACGGCCGCGAGGTCCTGCCCGCCTTCGACGGCAGCACCGACATAACCTGCCACGTCGCCGTCGACTCCGCCGCCGACGCCGCCGGGCCGCACGTCCTGCTGCGCCAGCGCGACGCCCTGCACCGCCTCGGCGTCGACGGCCGCCGCCCGCCCCTGTCCCTGGCGGCCACCGACCCCACCGCGTACGTCCGCGCCCTGGCCACCGCCGGCGAGTCCGCCGAGCTGACCACCCCCACCGGCCTAGGCGCCCACTGGTGGCTAGCCCATCCCGTCAACCTCGACCCCGGCGGGTTGCCCTTCCTCACCGACCTGCGGTAAAGACGTCCAAGATCAGTCAAGTTGCCGGGCAATCGGGCGTATCTTGCGCCCGCATACGCCCGATTGCCCGGCAACTTGGCGCGAAGGGCGGGGCGCGGGGCGGAGCTGGCCGACGGGGCCGTCTTCTGCGCCGTAGGCGATTTGAAGCTGCCCTTCCTTAACGGGGTGGGGAGGCCTGGAGCTGGCTTACGATGGCGGCCATGGCGGATGCGGGCGGCACTCGGGAACTGACGGTCGGTGCGGGCGCGGGAGCGCAGCAGCTCGGCACCGACATGGTCCTCAACATCGGGCCGCAGCACCCCTCCACGCACGGCGTGCTGCGGCTCAAGCTGGTGCTCGACGGCGAGAAGGTGCTGTCGGCCGAGCCGGTGGTCGGATACATGCACCGGGGCGCGGAGAAGCTGTTCGAGGTGCGCGACTACCGGCAGATCCTGGTGCTGGCCAACCGGCACGACTGGCTGAGCGCGTTCAGCAACGAGCTGGGCGCGGCGATGGCGGTCGAGCGCCTGATGGGCCTGGAGGTGCCCGAGCGGGCGGTCTGGCTGCGCACCGCGATGGCCGAGCTGAACCGGGTGCTCAACCACCTGATGTTCCTCGGGTCGTACCCGCTGGAGATCGGGGCGATCACGCCGATGTTCTTCGCGTTCCGCGAGCGCGAGGTGCTCCAGGCCGTGATGGAGGAGGCCACGGGCGGGCGCATGCACTACATGTTCAACCGCGTCGGCGGCCTCAAGGAGGAGGTCCCGGCGGGCTGGACCCGGCGCGCCCGGGAGGCCGTCGACCTCGTCGAGTCGCGCATGCCCGCGCTCGACGACCTGATCCGGCGCAACGACATCTTCCTGGCCCGCACGGTCGGGGTCGGCGTGCTGAGCGCCGCCGCCGCCGCCGCGTACGGCGCCTCCGGGCCCGTCGCGCGGGCCAGCGGGCTCGACTTCGACCTGCGCCGCGACGAGCCGTACCTGGCGTACGGCGAGCTGGACGTGCCGGTGGTGACCCGTACGACCGGGGACTGCCACGCGCGCTTCGAGGTGCTGCTGGACCAGGTGTACGCGTCACTGGGGCTCGTCCGCGCCTGCCTGGACCGGGTCGACCGGATCAGCGGGCCGGTGAACGTACGCCTGCCGAAGGTGGTCAAGGCGCCCGAGGGCCACACCTACGCGTGGACCGAGAACCCGCTCGGCGTGAACGGCTACTACCTGGTGTCGCGGGGCGACAAGACGCCGTGGCGGATGAAGCTGCGCACCGCTTCGTACGCCAACGTCCAGGCGCTGTCCACCCTGCTGCCCGGCACCCTCGTCCCCGACCTCATCGCCATCCTCGGCTCGATGTTCTTCGTCGTCGGCGACATCGACAAATGAGAACGGCGCCCGCGGTCGGCGGGCGCCGTTCTCATCTATCGATGATCTCTCAGCGGTAGCGGTCTCGATCCCGGTCGCGGTCCCGGTCGCGTTCGCGTTCGGGGCGGGACTCGTAGTCGGACCAGCGCTCCTCGCGGTCGGAGGCGGACGACAGGGCGCGCGGGTTGTCGCCGCGGCGCTCCTGGTCGCGCCTGGAGAAGCCGCTGCTCGGCTCGTCGGACTGGTCGTCGTCGAAGAAGCTGCTGGGCTTGTCGGCCTCGCGGCGGACGGCGGCCCAGCGGTCCTCGATGCGCAGCTCGGTGCCGCCGGAGCCGTCGCTGCGCAGGTCGGCGCGACGCTCGCCCATGCGCAGCTCGCGGCCGCGGTCGTCGCTGCGGATGCTGGCCCAGCGGTCCCCGGCGCTGAGGTCGGGGCGGCGGTCGTCCTCTTCGTCGGCGTAGCGGCGGCCGCGGCGGTCGTCGTCGCGGTCCTCACGGCCGCTGCGGCGCTCGGCCGCGGCGGGCTCGGCCGCGTCGCGGCGCCGGTCGAGCTGCTCGCGCAGGCGCTGCTCGGTCCAGGACTCCTCGCGATCGCGCTCGCGGTGCCGCTCGGAGCGCGGCCGCTGCACCTCGATGCGGGGCGCCGCGTAGTCGCCGTCGCCGCGGCTGCGGTCGCGATCGCGGTCTCGGTCGTAGCCGCCGTATACGGTGCCGCGCTGGGCGTCCTCGGCGTGCGGGTCGACGATGGTCTGGCGGGTGGTCACCTGGACGGTCTCGGTGTGCCGGACGACGCCGCCGGGCGCCATGCCCTGCCGGCCCCCGCCGGGGCCCGGCTGGTGCGGCGCGGGAGCGGCGTTGGGGCGGGCGGCGGCCGGGGCGGGGGCACCGGCGCGGGCCAGGTCGGCGCGCATCGCCTCCATCTGCGCCCGGGTGGCGTCGAGCTCGTGCCGGGTGGCTTCCAGCTGGTCCACCAGGTACTGGAACTTCTCGCCGAACGCCCGGTGGGTCGCGTGGGCGGCGGTGGCGATGTCGTCGCGCACGTCGGCGCGCAGAGTGTCCACCTCGTCCATCATCATGTCTTCAAGCTCTATGCGTACCGTTTCGGTATCGCGACGCAGAGTGATGGACAGGCCAATCAAGATCACCGATAGGATGATGATCCCGATGGCGGCGCGCAGCGCCATGCTTCCATCGGCTGCGAACAGGAACAACGCTGCGATCGGGGCCAGACCGACGCCGGCCCAGAAGAGCACTGGCAGCAGTCGTCCGCTCCGCTGATCATCTCGCGTTTCGGAATCCGGCATGGTGCTAGAGGCTACCGACAGTTGCCGCCCAGGGGAATGCTCCACGGCCGGTGAATGCGAGAGCCTTTTGCCGGAGGACCTGCGCCGCCCGGTCCGGAACAGCCCCTGGAACCAGGAGAACGACGCCCGTCGCGCCGGTAACCGCCGCACATTCGTCACATCGTCTTAACGATCGGTGACGTGCCGGGAACGGGTTGCCGCGGCCGTGCGCGGCAACCCCCCGAAAGTGTGAGCTCAGCGCAGCGACGACCAGCGGTCGTCGTCGCCCCACTGGTCGGTACGCGGCGGCGCCGGCTGCGCGGGCAGGTTCGCCCAGGTGTCGCCGCTGCCGGTGGACCACGACGCGGTCCCGGGCACACCCACGTCGGACCAGTCGTCGGGGTCGTCGGCGGGCAGCGGGCGCCCGAACGTCTCGACCAGGCGGGTGACCACCAGGCCGACCGCGAGCGCCCCGGCGGCCAGCGCGAACTGCGACATCTTCCAGTCGGCGGCGATCGAATACCACATCACCAGTCCGAGCAGGATCGTGGCGAGCACGGTGCCGAAGACGCCGCCGCGGCGGCCGTACGCGCTGACGCCGCCGATCAGCGCCGCCCCGACCGCCAGCCCGGTCAGTTCGAACCCGAGAGTGGGCAGGACGACCTGCTGCTGGGCGCCGTACAGCGCCGCGAGCAGCACACCGGCGATCGCGGCCAGCACGGTCGAGCCGACGATGCCCAGCGCCGCGATCGTCGCGGCGAGGGCGCCTCGGCGCTCGGCCGGGTCGCCGACGGGCCGGAAGCGGCCGATCCCGCGCCGGATCGAGCGGATCGCGCCGAGCAGGCCGCCGACCAGGCTCAGCGCGGCGAAGGCGCCGAGCAGGTAGTACGCGTGGGGCACCGGGTTGTACTCGCCCGCGACGGTCAGCGCGGTGGTGGGCTGCTTCTGGATCCAGACCACGGCCAGCAGCGCCCCGGCGAGGCTGCCCGCCCAGCCGGGCACCTGGAAGCCGACCACCAGGATCGCGATCGCCACGCCGAGCGCGGCCGCGAGCGCGACCGCCACCCCGGCGGTGGGGACGATCCCGTCGTTGCCGTGCTGGGCGTAGAAGACCGCCGCACCGGCGGCGACCGGGCCGAGCGCGAGGTTGACGGCGCCGACCCGCAGCGTCATGGACGCGCCGAGGGCGAGCATGCCCAGCACCGAGACGAAGACCAGCAGCTCCTTGAACGAGGTGCCGTGCAGGCGGTCCTCATAGCCGCGGAACAGCAGGTATCCGATGGTCACGATGCCGAGCGCGAGCACGCCCTCCCACGCGAAGTGGACGCCGAGCCGGTCCCGGCCGACCGCGCCGTGCGCCGGGTCGTCGAAGACGTCGTCGAGGTTGCCGCCCGCGGCGGGACGGCCGCGGTGGAACCCGGCCTCCCGGCTCGGCACGGCCGCATGCTGCCCGGTGCTGCCGCCCTCGCGGAAGTCCGGCTCCTCCCGGAACCCGGGCTCGTCGCGAAAACGCCGCTGCCCGGTCGTTTCGGTCGCGTCATTGTCGTAGGCCATGACTCGCGCCTCCCGAGTCGGCTCCCCACCGGTCGCGGGGTACGACCGGGTTACCCGACGCACCGTACCGGCTGAAACGTGAATGCGACAGAGTCTTGCCCGAGTGTTCGGACGGCGTCCGACCGGCCCCTTCCGGAGGGTCGGGCCGCCGTTGCGCAGCGTCAGGGTTGCTCGGACTTGTCCTCGTCCGGCCGCTTGGGCACGCGGCAGGCCCGTTCGAGCCACAGAGCGGCCGCCACCAGCGCCGCCGAGCAGGCCGCCAGCACGATCGAGGGCGGCACGTCGCGCTGGACGGCGGCGAGCTGCCGGTCGTCGACGAGCAGCCACACCGCGATGCCCGACGAGAAGCCGAGGAAGATCGAACCGGCCAGTGAGGACGCCTTGGCCAGCACGACGTACCGGGCGACGGCGAGCGGCTCGACCGGCAGACGGCCGGGGCGGCGCTCGATCCGGGCGCGGGTCTGCTGGGCCAGGGTGAACTCGACGATCGCCAGCGCGAGCAGCGTGAACGCGGGCAGCCACGGCACCGGCGGCATCTTGATGTACCAGTTGCTGATGACCAGCCAGGCCACCGCCGCCGACGCGAGCGCCGCGACGACCAGGGTGGACGCACTGGTGGGTTGCAGCCGAGGCTCCTGCGCGGGTTGCCGGCTCATGCCGCCGCCTCGCTCCGCACGCTCATGCGGCGTTCCCCTTCCGGTCGCGACACACACCCGTGACAAGAATGCGGCCGATCGGATTACGACTCTACTTCGAGCCGGACCTCGGGTAGAGCGGTCATCGCGGCCACCTCCGCCGCCATCGGATCGGCCAGCACGAGGTCGTTGACCCAGCCGTGCCCCGGGAGCTGGGCGTACGGCTGGACCTCCAGCCACGGGCGCAGGACGAAGGCCCGCTGGTGCGCGTGCGGGTGCGGCAGGGTCAGCTCCGGCGTCGTACGCAGGACCGGGGTGCCCTCGCCGGTCCAGGCCGCGACGAGGTCCACGTCCAGGGTGCGCGGGCTGTAGCGGCGGGCCTGGTGGCGGACCCGGCCCGCCTCGTGCTCGATGCGCTGCGCGTGCAGCAGCCACTCCTCGACCGAGTGCTCCCCGGTCATCAGCACCACGGCGTTGTAGTACGCCGGCTGCTCGGTGTCGCCCCACGGCGGGGTCTCGTACACCCCGCTCACCGCCGCCACCTCGCCGAGTTCGGCCAGGCGCCGGACGGCGAAGCGCAGGTGGTCGGCGCGGTCGCCGAGGTTGCTGCCGATCGAGAAGACCACGGAAGTCACGCCCGATATTCTCGCAGCGTGGTGCTCGACCTGATGCGCGCGACGCCGCCGGTGGTGATGGGCGTTCTCAACGTGACCCCGGATTCGTTCTCCGACGGCGGCCTCTACACGGACCTCGACAGCGCGGTGCGCCACGGGGTCCAGCTGCGCGACCAGGGCGCGCACCTGGTGGACGTGGGCGGTGAGTCGACCCGGCCGGGCGCGCTGCGCGTGGACGCGGCGACCGAGGCCGCCCGCGTGGTGCCGGTCATCCGGGCGCTCGCGCGGGCGGGGGTGGCGACCAGCGTGGACACCACCCGCGCCGCCGTCGCGGCCGCCGCCCTGGAGGCCGGGGCGGTGCTGGTCAACGACGTCTCCGGCGGGCTGGCCGACCCCGGCATCCGGCGGGTGGTGGCCGAGGCGGGCTGCCCCTACGTGATCATGCATTGGCGCGGGCACTCGGACCGGATGCAGGACCTCGCGACCTATCACGACGTGGTGGGCCAGGTGCGGGCCGAGCTGTCCGAGCGCGTCGACGAGGCGCTGGCCGCCGGGGTGCGCCCCGACCAGCTGATCCTCGACCCGGGTCTGGGCTTCGCCAAGACGGCCGAGCACAACTGGGCCCTGTCGCGGCGGCTGGACGAGCTGGTCGGGCTCGGTTTCCCCGTGCTGTTCGCGGCCAGCCGCAAGTCGTACCTGGGGCTGCTGCTGGACGGGCGGCCCGCCGCCGACCGCGACGCGGCCACCACCGCGACGAGCCTGCTCGCGGTGGCCGCGGGCGCCTGGGGGGTACGGGTGCACGACGTGCTCGGCACGGCCGACGCGATCGCGGTGTGGCGGGCCACGGGCAGTCCCCGCCTACGCTGGTGACCATGGGTCTGATCCGGTTGACCGGCCTGCGGGTACGCGGCCACCACGGCGTCTTCGACTTCGAGCGGCGCGACGGGCAGGACTTCGTCGTGGACGTGGAGCTGGAGCTGGACCTGGCTCCGGCCGCCGCCAGCGACGACGTCGCCGACACCGTCCACTACGGCGAGCTGGCCTCACGTCTGGCCGTGATCGTGGCGGGCCCCGCGGTGAACCTGCTGGAGACGCTGGCCGACCGCCTGGTCGCGGCCTGCATGGAGGACGACCGGGTGGCGCGGGCGACGGTCACCGTCCACAAGCCACAGGCGCCGATCCCGCTGTCCTTCGGTGACGTGAGCGTCACGGCCACCGGGCGCAGGTGACGCGCGGACATCTGACACCTGCCGCATGCTGCGCGGCTTGTCGGGCCGCAGGGGGCACCGTACTCTCTGCTATGGATCCGACACCGGACCAAGACATGGAAATATCCCGGCGCTAACCACTGACAGTACTCGACACGAAGCAGGGTGTTACTCGGCGCATCCCACCGATGAGCACCCCCATCGGTAAGGCTTAAGCGATTATGCAGCGCCGGGTCGCGGCGGGGAGGTAACAAATGATCGCCATGGAGCTCGCCCAGGCGGCGTGGACGCACGCCACAGCGACGCTGAGCCCGCTCGCCGACGCCGTCCTGGCCGCACCCGGGGACCCCAAGGGCGAGATCGCCACCACGAACATCCTGACCTTCTTCGCGACCAAGATCTCCCCGATCCTGCTCGCGATCCTGGGCGTGATCTTCATCGGGCGCGCCAGCAAGGGCGAGGTCTCGAAGGTGCTCACCAGTTCCGCGATCGCCATCATCGGCATCGCCTTCATCGTCGGCGCCGGTGCGCTGCTGCTGGTCGGGGAAAACCTCGTCAAGATCATGTTCGAGTAGGCGGAACCATGCGGCTGCGCACGGACGACGACATCTACCGGGCTCGCCTGGTCTATCTCGGGCCGCCCGGCTACACCCTCCCGGTGCAGCTGCCCTACGCGCAGTACGGCCTGTTCGTGCTGCTCGTGCCGCTCTACATGGGCATCCACTGGATCTTCAGCCAGCGCTTCGAGATCTTCCCGACCTGGGAGATCGCGCTGGCTATCGTCTCGACGTCGTACGTGTTCCGCCACGTCGACCCCGACCGCCCCGCCCGCATGGTGATCCGCACCGCGCTCACCGACTGGCGGCGCGACCGTGAGGCCGGCGCCGAGCATCACGACCCGCGCCTGGTCGCGCGCCGCGTCGTCGTGCGGCGGGCGATCACATGACCGGGCACGATACCGAGTACGACCTGGACGACACCGTCTCCGACGTCGTCCCCTCCGTCGAAGGCTCTGCCGCGCAGGGCCCCGTCGCCGTGTTCCAGCCGCCCCGGCGCCGCGAACCGGCCGCGCCCGAGCAGGCCCCCGTCGCCGGTGACGGCCGCCCCGAGGCCCGCATCGACGGCACCCGGCCCGACAGCGGCCGCGACCTGCGCAGCGACCTGCAGACCACGGCCGACCGCCGCGCCGCCGAGCTGCGCGCCGCCGCCGACCGCGCCACCCAGGCGCAGCGGGAACGGCTCGCCAGCGCCCGCCGCGAGAACGAGCCGCCACCGCCTCCCCCGCCGCCAACCGCACCGGTCGGCCCGGACATCGAGTCGCCGTTCCTGGAGCTGTTCGACGCCGAGGCGGCCGACCCGGGTTCGGTCACCCGCGGTGGCGGCGTGCCCCGCACGGCGCCGACCCGGGCCGCGCAGCCGCCCGTCCCGCCGCCGCCGGCCGGCCCGGCCCCGAACTTCGTCCCGCTGCCGCCCGACCCGACCCGCGCCGCCGCCCACCCGGGCGCCGCGGCACCGGGCCGCGCCCCGAGCCAGCCCGCCGCCCCGAGCCGCGCGCAGCAGCCGTCGGGACGTACCCCCGAGGCGCCTGCCGCCGGACCCGCCGCGACCGGCCGACCGGCCGCATCCGGCCTGGCCGGCCAGCGCCCCGGTGGGCCCGCCGGACCGGCCCGCCCGGCCGGGCCGCCCCCGGCCGCCCCGGTCAGCGGCGTGCCCGTCAGCGGCATCCCCATGCGCCCGCCGCCGGACCTGCGCCAGCGTCCCGTCAGCTCGGTCCCGGTGAGCTCCGTGCCGGTCAGCACCGTGCCGCTGAGCAGCCGACCCCTCGCGCCGCAGGGCGCCCCGGCGCAGCATCCCGGCCGCCACGCGGCCCCGGCCGCGCCGCGCGCACCCCAGCGCGCGAGCACCAAGCCGGTCAAGGCGGCGACGCCGCCCAGGCAGAAGCGCGACCGCGACGCCGCGCAGGAGATCGCGATCACCGAGATCGCCGGGCACCTCACGTTCACCCCGCACGCGGTGACGGCCTGGTACCTGCTGCCCGAGGTCCGCTGGGCGTTCCGCCCCGACGCCGACCGCGAGGCGCTCCTGTCCGCCATCAGCGAGCAGTACGCGGGCCTGGCCGGATTCCGGCTGCACCTGCGGCGCACCACCAGGCCGTTCCCGGCCGACCAGTGGGCGCAGCAGCTCGACCAGCTCACGACCCGCCCGCTGCCCGCGGTGCCCGGCGCCCCCGGCTGGGGCGACCACCTGGTCAACGCCCAGCGGCACCTACTCGACATCAACCACAGCGAGGGCCAGACCTTCCTGGGCGTCACCTTCGCCCGCCGGGCGCTGGGCGACTCGTTCAGCGAGAAGCTGCTGCGCGCCTTCGGCAAGGGCACCGCCGACTCCGAACGCCGCAAACTCGGCAAGCAGGTCGAGCAGTTCGACGAGGTGCTCGCCGCGTTCGGCATGCGCGGCCAGCGCGCCGCCTCCGGTGAGCTGGAATGGCTGCTCTACCGCTCCGTCGCGCTCGGCATGAGCCCGCCCGCCACGATGGGCTCGGTCGGCCACGGCCGCTGGGAGGAGGGCGACCTGCTCGCCCTCACCGAGCAGATCGAGCGCTACCGCGCGCCGTACGGCAGCACGGTCAAGCTCGTCAACCGGATGACCGGCGAGGAACGGCACGTCGCCGTGCTCACCGTCGGCCGCATGGAGCCGCTGGACATCCCCGAGCGGCACGAGCCCTGGTTGCACTTCCACGAGCGGCTGCCCTGGCCGATGGAGCTGTCGTCGCGGGTGGACATCCTCGGCCCGCAGGACAGCTTCCGCAACCTCGAACACCGGCTGCGCATGATCCGCTCGCAACAGCTGGACTACCTCGAGCACGGCATGGACGCCCCGCCCGAGCTGGAGCGCCTGGCCAGCCGCGCCCTGGTCATGGGCGACGAGATGACCACCGGCCTGCCCGTCGACTCCGCCCGCGCGCACGGCTGGCACCGCGTCGCCGTCAGCGGCGCCACCCGCGACGAGTGCCTGGAACGGGCCCGCTCGGTCATCTCGGCATACAGCCGCGACCTGCGCGTGTCCCTGCAGCACCCCAAGCAGCAGGACCAGCTCGCCCGCGAGTTCATCCCCGGCGAGCCCATCGCCAACACCGGCTACCTGCGCCGTATGCCGGTGCGGCTGCTCGCCGCCGCGCTGCCCCAGGCCGCGTCGACCGTCGGCGACCGCCGCGGCGACCTGCTCGGCCGTACGGCGGGCACCTGCCGCCGCCCCGTCTTCCTCGACCCGCACTTCCCGATGGAGGTGCGCGAGCGCTCCGGCCTGTCCGTCATGGTCGCCGAGCCCGGTGGTGGCAAGTCGACCCTGCTCGGCGCCATGGGCTACCTCAACGCCCGCCGCGGCGTCCAGGTCACCCTGCTCGACCCGAGCGGCCCGCTGGCCCGGCTCGCGAGCATGCCCGAGCTGCGGCCGTACTCCCGCGTGCTCAACCTGACCGGCGGGGAGCAGGGCACGCTCGCGCCGTACTCCCTGATCCCGACCCCGCAGCGCACCGAGTTCCCGACCGGGCCCAACGGCGACCGCGAGTATGAGATCGCCGTCAGCAACGCCCGCGCCGAACGCCGCATGCTCGTGCAGGACATCTGCGCCATGCTCGTGCCGCCGCAGGTCGCCCGCGAGGCGTCCACCGCCACGCTGCTGCGCCACGCCGTCCGCACCGTCCCCGCCGAGGAGACCGCGACCCTCGACGACGTCGTACGCTGCCTCGCCGGCATCGACGACACCGGCCGCGAACTGGCCAACCTGCTGCTCGACACCGCCGAGATGCCGCTGGCGCTGCTGTTCTTCGGCAGCCCGCCCGGCGACCTGCTCAGCACCGACGCGGCGCTCACCGTCATCACCATGTCCGGCCTGCGCCTGCCCGACCTCAAGATCGAGCGCGAGTACTGGTCGGCCGAAGAGGCCCTGGCCCTGCCGATGCTGCACACCGCGCACCGGCTCGCCGTGCGCCGCTGCTACTCCGGCGACATGCACCAGCGCAAACTCGTCGGCCTCGACGAGGCCCACTTCATGGAGGGGTGGCGGTCCGGGCGCTCGTTCCTGGTCCGGCTCGCCCGCGACAGCCGCAAGTGGAACCTCGCCGCGCTCGTCGCCTCCCAGAACCCGAAGGACATCCTCGGGCTCGACGTGCAGAACCTCGTCTCGACCGTGTTCGTGGGGCGTATCGCGCAGGACCCGGAGATCGCCTCCGAGGCGCTGCGGCTGCTGCGCGTGCCGACGGATGTGGGGTACGAGGAAGTGCTGGCCTCGCTGTCGGCGCCCGACGCCAACAGCGCGGGGCGGCTGGGATACCGCGAGTTCGTGCTGCGGGACGTGGACAGCCGCGTGCAGCGGGTGCGAGTCGACGTGTCGTACGTGCCGGGGCTGCTCGAAACCCTCGACACGACGCCCACCGGACAGGCTGAGACACGGAGCGCGCAGGGGGGCGGGCGGTGAAGCGGCTGGGAGCTGCGGCGGTTGCTTCGGTCGTACTGGCACTGGGGACACTGTTCGGGGCTCCGGTGCAGGCGGCTGCGGACACTGCTGCCGCGGCGAAGACTGCGCCCGGGGACAAGCTGTGCTCCCTGGAGGAGTGGACCAAGCGCGGGCTCGACGAGTGCATCTCACGGCTGCAAGAGGTCAGCGCGGCGCGGGCCCAGTGCCTCGCGGCGCCGAATCCTGCCGCGCCCGACTCCGGCCTCGCCGGCTGGTTCGTCTCCAAGCCCACCTGGGACACCCGGGGGCCGGCGGGTAAGTACGCCCGCTACGGCTACGCGGGTTATGACTACACCACGTATGACATCAACTGCGTGCAGACCGTCATGCACCCTGACTACAAGCTTGAGAACACGATCGCGAACGGCGAGTTCATGCTCGCCAGCGGCATCGTCGGGGTGTCCAACGCGCTCCGGGAGCGTGCCTGGGAGCCCAGCGAGATGTGGGGCTGGGCCGACCCGCTCGTCGAGAAGGCCACCCAGGCCCTCTACACGCAGGTGTTCACAGTCTTCGGCGTGATCACGCTTGCTGTCATCGGCGTGTACCTGCTGTGGCGATCCCGGCAGGCGCAGATGTCCATGGCCCTCACGACCGTCGGCTGGGCGATTCTCGTCATGGTCGGGGTTACTGCTCTAGCAAGCTGGCCTGTCCAGTCCGCGAAGGCAGCCGATGGAACTTTGGTTGGAGTGCTCAGCGTCGTACACGATGCGGTCGGTCCTCGGTCCGCGCCGACCACTACCTGTAGCGACCCGGCACCCGGTGCCTGCGACGACCATCGGCCCCCGGCGGTCCGCGCCGGGGACACTGCAGTTGAGGCGCTCCTGTACCGCAATTGGCTGCGAGGCGAACTCGGATCTGCAGACAGCGAGACGGCGAAGAAGTACGGACCCGCTCTCCTCCGAGCGAAGTCGCTGAGCTGGCAGGAAGTCGAACAGATCAACGACACGCCGAACGCGGATGCTCGACAGCAGTTACGAGACGGGCTGATTCGTCAGAAGCAGAGCGATTGGATGAAGGTCTCGGAGCAGATCCGCACCGAAGACCCGCAGGCATACCAGTACCTACAGGGCACTAAGGGTATGGAGCGGATCGGCGCGGGATTCGTTGCGATCCTGTCGGCCATCTCCTTCGCCGCGTTTGACGTCATCGCTTCGGTACTGGTCCTGCTCGGCTTCCTCATCATCAGATGGGCTGTAATCGCTGCTCCGGCGCTCGGCACCGTCGGATTGCTACGCCCGGCCAGCGCTGGGCTTCGACGCCTGGTCAACTCGGTGCTGGCAGCACTCTTCAACATCGCGATTTTCGGCACAGGCGCCGCGATCTACTTGTTCGCAGTTGATTTGATCATGAGTACGTCGTCGCTGGCAGGCTGGCTCCAGGTCACCTTGGTGCTCCTGTGCGGCATAGTCGGATGGATTCTGCTTCGGCCATACAGCCGAATCACTCAGTTGGCTGGAGGCAGCAGCGGCACCTCCCTGATTACCGCACGGCCGTCAGCGGCCACGAGCATCCAGCCAGGCGACCGTACCCCCGCTGGCATCGTGGTAGCTCCTGGTAGCACTACCGCCACATCTGTCCCCGAGGCGAGGCCTGAGCTAGCAGTAGCCGCCGAGGAGTCCGCAGCATCGGTTCGCGCCGAAGCACGGGGCGGCAATGACCCTGTGCGGACAGAGGCATGGCGTTCGGCGGACGTGCCCGATCTCGAGCCGAGCTACTCGGTCTACCGGCCGGCGAACGTGCCCCAGCAGGCCACGACCAGATCCGAGGCCCGAACCGAGCCGTCCAGCGAGCCCGCTCGGCCGAGCAGGGCCGAGACCAGGTCCGAGTCGAGGTAGTGATGTCCCGAATCCCTCTACGGCCCCGAACCGTGGTGGCGCTCGGGCTGGCGGTATTCGTCGTCTTCATCGTGGCAATCGGCAAGCTGGTCGGCGGCGGAAGCGTACTGCCAGCCGATGAGCCGCCGCCGACTACACAGCACACGGTGGACGCGGACGCCGACGATGACGGGGTCGTAACGGTCGACACCACGCCGAGCGCGGTGACGCCGACCAACGGGCCTGAGGCTTTGGCACTAGCCACCTCTTTCGCAAAGAACTGGATCCGGCACGACCGTAATGCGAAGGAATGGCTGGACGCTCTCAGGCCGATGTGCACCGATGCGCTCGTCACCGAACTCGACGGGGTGGATCCGGTAAGCGTGCCCGCCAATCGCATTACCGGGACGGCACATGTCGAGGCTCTTGCGGACACTTACGTCGAGGTCGCCATTCCTATCGATGCCGGTACACTTCGGCTACGTTTGGTCGCGCCCCAGGGCAAATGGATGGTGGACGGCATCGACTGGGAGCGCGTATGAGCGTCCCTCCTATCATCACGAGCCCTATCCGCGAGGGCAGCCGTCGATTACTCCGCCCTGGAGTCATAGTTGCCGTCACTTCGGTTCTGGCGCTGCTGTGCTGCGGTGGAGCCGTTACAGCCGTGATCTTCGGAGATCTGGCTACGAATCAATCACCACTGACGAATACACTCAACTGCGGCAGCACCAAGACCGTGAGCGCCACAGGTCAGTTTCCGCGCATCGGTCCTTATGGCGAGGACAAGGTTCGAAATGCCGCCATCATCATCAAGACCGGCCAGCAGCTGAAGGTGCCACCGCGCGGCTGGGTGATCGCAGTGGCAACTGCGATGCAGGAAAGCAGCCTGACTAATCACGGATTTCTCGGCGAGCGCAACGACCATGACTCCCTTGGGCTGTTCCAACAACGTCCAAGTCAGGGTTGGGGCACCCCGGAACAGATCATGGATCCTGTGTACGCGGCGACGAAGTTCTACCAGAAGCTCCTGAAGATAAAGAACTGGGATACCCTTCCGCTCACTGTCGCCGCACAGCGGGTCCAGATCAGCGCTTATCCGAACGCCTACGCAAAACATGAGCCCTTGGCGACACGCATCGTCAACGAGTTGACCGACGGTGCTGCCCGCGCGGTACTCGTCGGCAACCAACTGCGTTGCGCGGCGTTCGGCCAGATCGCGGCATCGGGATGGACGGCCCCCGTCAAGGCCTCGATCAATTCGCGTTTTCGAACTGCAGATCGGCCGGCCCACAATGGCGTCGACCTTGGTGCCGCCCGCCACACCCCCATTCGAGCCGCCGCAGCCGGCGTGGTGATCATAAGCAAGTGCGACCTCGGGAATTGCGACCGAGACGGCAACCTCAACACCCCAGGATGCGGCTGGTACGTAGACATCCTTCATGCCGACCAGGTCATAACCAGGTACTGCCATATGCAAAGCCGCCCCCTTGTACGTGTCGGCGATCGAATCTCGCCCGGGCAGGTGATCGGGTACGTCGGCAACAGTGGCCATTCCACCGGACCGCACCTTCACTTCGAAGTCCATCTCGATGGTGACCGCTCGCATGGCGGCGCCGTGGATCCGATTCCCTTCATGGCAGGAAAGGGCGCCGCTCTCGGCAACGGCGATGGGGGGAAGGACGCATGACTGAAGCGGACTTTGCGGCCTGGGCCGCCGAATGGCGTACTCCGCCTGCCCCGGTAGTTCCTGTTCCTGCCATGACACTTGTCGGCAGTGGCGGATCGCTTCGTGGAGCCCGCGTGATGATCGGGTTGCCGGGGCACGGATGGCGTACCGAGCTGCGTGGTGATGCGATCATCCGGCAGGGCGCGCGAAGTCTGGTCCCAGTTCTGGCGGAGGCAGAGTGGTACCGCGCTGAGAGGGAACGCGTCGAGGTCTTCGCGGCGCTGGTACCAGTCGAGCGAGTCTGGGTCGAGACCATCAGTACTGCCGCCGAAAGAGCCGCCGGACCTGTGGACAGTCTCGTGCTGGTATCGCTGGACGCCCCGCCGACTCGGGGGGCCCTGCCAGCCGAGATCCTGGCGTCACAGGCCACTGGACAGCTGACGGGCCGCCGGCTCGTCCAGACTGGCAACGACGGTGAGCAGCGCGGTCTACGGGCCGTCACGGAGGCGCACCTGGGAACGGCTGGTTCGCCGCAGGTCAGGGTCGCCCAGGAAAGTGAGTGGTATCGCTGGGCTGCTACCGGTCAGGCACCAGCCACTCGCGCCGTCCCGCTAGCAGAACTCTGGCTTGAGTAGTCGTGGCCGATCACGCTGCGATGCTTGGCGAAGGCGTCGGTGAGGCACTTGGCATCGGGCCTTGCTCCGCAGCACAGACACGCCAACCGTCCTCCTCTACCAGACCGAATTGCCAGCGCTGCTGACTACTGCTCTCCTCGGCGCCGTCCTTGATCGCGGTGACGGTCAGATCGGTCTGAATCCGCACCTGGCCGCTTTGGTCAGCACGGTTGAGAGCACCCCAGCTGATGATGACCTGAACGCCGAAGTCGTGTTCCCGTTTCGCCAGCTCATCGATAAGAGCTGACATCGGTGCCAGCGCGCTCGGATCCTGGCAGGTGTAGAGATCAACACCGACTTCATCCTTGTTCTGGAGCGCTGCCCGCAGATACTCGGCGACGACCACCTCCGGAACGGATCGGTCGATCTTGGTTGCCTCGTGGTATGCCGTCAACGTGGCGACGGCGGCGCCGATGCCCCCCACCGCCAACACGATCACCAGTCCCAGCAGGACCTTGCGCCAAACCGACCGCCGCTCCATCGCACCATTCTCGCTCAGACATCCGCTCATGTGAGTGCATGCCAGCGTGGCACACCGCCGCACCCGCCCGCCATCACTTCACCGACAGGCGGCGCCCCCGGCCCGAAGGCCCCCCGCAGCAGCTCAGACAGACCCGCGGTTCAGCGTTCCGGCAGCCCACAGCCCGCAGCAACACATGATCACCAGGATCAGCGCGATCGCGACCGCCGCGAGCACGAGCCCGACCGGCTTCTTCAGATACCCCAGCAGTCGCGACGGCGGCTTGGGCGGCTCAGGCTGCATGCCGACACCCTATGGCCTGGACGCCCCGGCGCCTAGTGATCTCCCACCGTGCCGGGCCCGATCCAGGCCCCCCGGTACGCTGGCCAGGTGACCGATTTCGCCGAACTGGACGCCATGTCGACCGAGCAGCTGCGCGAGCGCGCGTTCGCGAAGGCGCGCGACGAGCGCGACCTGGGCTTCTTCTGGGACCTGTTCCGTCACCTGCCCACCGCGCCGGAGACGGAGGAGCGGGAGCTTGCCGACATCGGCGCCGCGGTCGACGACGCGGTGTCGCTGTGGCGCGAGTTCACCGGCCACCACTACGGCAGCAGCGAGCCCCTGATCCGCGCCCGGTTCATCGACTACCTGTCGAAGGCCCAGTAGCAGGGCGGCAGCCGGTCTGCGGACGACGCGGCGCGGCGCGTACCCGATGGGGGCGTGCCGCGCAGCCGATTCCGGATGTCGATCTGTCGCAAGTATGTGAAACCCTCCCGCGCGTTTGTGCGCGAGGTGTAGAGGGCCCTGCGCTAACCTCCCCCGGGGGAGGACGCAGCGGAGGGCTCAGCGTTGGCAGGATGGAACGCGCGCATTGACCAGGCCGCTGGTCTGCACCGGCATGCGGCGGCTGTGGTGCAGGCGGCGATGTCGGCTTTGGATAGTTATCTGCCGCCGCCGCGAACGGATCTGGCCGAGCAGCACGATCTCGCGGAGCGGCTGCGGGCCGCGGCCGCGAAGCTGGCGCCGGGTTGGCTGGGCGCACGGTTGGACGGGATCTCTTCGGGTACGCCGCTGGGCGATCAGCGCCGCCCGGAGTTCGTCCGGGTCGGCACGGCCCGGCCGCTCGACGACGACCAGTTTCCGCTGGTGGTGCCGCTGCTGGGCACGGGCCATCTGACGTTCGGGGCTGATTCGCGTGATCCGCGGGTGGCCGGTGCGCTGCGGTCGCTGCTGCTGCGGCTGCTGGCGACGGCGCCGTCGGGCACGCTGGTGGTGCGGGCGGTGGACGCGGTCGGCGGAGCGCTGTTCGCCCCGTTCGGGGCGCTGGCCGACGCGGGGCTGATGCCTCCGCCGGTGCACGATCTGGCGGGGTTGCAGGCGGTGCTGGCCGAGGCGGAGCACTGGGTGCGGCCGACCCGCCCGGTCGCGCAGCGGCGCCCGGCGGCACGGCCGCGGCGGCGGGACTGCACGATGCTGCTGCTGATCGCGGCTCTGCCGTCGAATGTCGAAGGTGCCGAGCTGTCGCGGATCACGGCGCTGGCCCAGGCGGGTCCGGCGGCGGGGCTGCATCTGATCGTGGCGGGCTGGCCGCCGCCGCCCCTGTCCCCGCACACCTCGCAGCCGTCGGCGCAGGCGCCGCTGCCGATGAGCACGCAGCTCGCGCTGCGCAACCCGTACGCCCTGGTGGGTGGTGGTCCGTTCGCGACACAGCCGGCCGGTGGGCCGCCGAGCCCGACCACGACGTGGTCCGGTCTGTCGGTGCCGGTGGAGCTGGACCCGGATCCGCCCGCGGACCTGGTGCAGCGGGTGTGCCGGGAGCTCGCGGCCCGCTATGCCGCCTCGGGCCAGGTGCATCTGATGGACCTGCTGCCGGACCCGGACCAGTGGTGGGCCGAGTCGTCGGCGGCGGGGCTGTCGACGGTGGTGGGCCTGGCCGGGGAGGCGCCGATCCCGCTGAGCTTCACCGAGCTGACGCCGCACTGGCTGGTCGCGGGTCGGGCGAGCGCGGGCAAGACCGCGTTCCTGACCAATGTCCTGTACGGCCTGTGCACCCGCTACGACCCCGACGAGCTGGCCCTGTACCTGCTGGACTTCGCGCGGGACGGGGCGTACGCGGAGTTCGCGCCGAGTGTGGCCGATCCGGCGTGGCTGCCGCACGCTCGCGTCATCGGGGGGCGCTGCACCCGCGAGGCGGGGCTGGCCGTGCTGCGCGATCTGGCGGCGGAGCTGGACGCCCGGGTGCAGCGGTGCGCGGAGGCCGGGGTGGCGCGGTTCGGCGAGCTGCGGGAGTCGGCGCAGCTGCCGCGGGTGGTGTGCGTGCTGGAGGAGTTCCCGGTGCTGCTGGCCGGGGACGATCCGGTGGCACAGGAGGCGGTGGGGCTGCTGGAGTCGATCGCGCGCCGCGCGCGGGCGTACGGGATGCACCTGATCCTCAGCTCGCGGTCGGTGCACGCGGTCGAGCAGCTGCACGCCCGGCGTGATTCGGTGTTCGGGCAGTTCCCGGTGCGGGTGGCGCTGCCGGGCGGCGCCGACGTGCTCCAGGCGTCCAACGACGCGGCGGCGTCGCTGCCGGTGGGCTGCGCGGTGGTGAACACGGCGGGCGGCCTGGGCGGCCCGCGCAACGCCACGCGCGGCCACGAGAAGACGGTGCGCTTCCCCGATCCGCACACCGATCTGCAGGTGCTCACGGCCCTGCGGCAGCGGCTGTGGCAGGCGCGTGACCTGGACTCGGACCCGCCGGTGGTGCTGATCGGCGCGAGCAGCGAGGAGATGGCGTGAGCGTGTTGGTCGGACCGGCTCCAGGGCGGGATGCATGAGCGAGCGCAGTGCTGCCTGGACGGATTATCTGGCCGCGGCGCAGCGGTTGGACACGGTGCGCCGGGAGGCCGCCGACGTCGCGTCGGCGGAGGCGGTGGCGCTGGCCGCGGCCCGCGACGAGCTGCCGACGGTGCAGGCTCAGCTGAGCTTGCAGGCGACCAGGCTGGTGGCCGGCGCGGGCCGGGTGGGCGCGCCGCCGCCGGTGCTGCTGCCGGGCCCGTCGGAGCAGCATCTGGCGGCGCAGGCGGTGGCGGGCGGTCCGGCGGTGGCGCTGGCGGCGCTGCGGCAGGCGCAGGCGACGATCGAGGTCACGGACGGATCGCTGGCGCGATTCGGGGGTACGGCGGCGCGCGGGCTGCCCCGCAACCTACTCATCTACGCCCCGCTCAGCCTGACCGTGCTGGTCGTGCAGATGGCCCTGGCGGGCCTGGCCGACCCGGGCGCGCGGCTGTTCTACCTGCTGGTGGGCGGCCTGTCGCTGGCGCTGCTGGGGTTCGCGACGGGCTGGCTGCTGGTCGGGCTGGTCTTCCCGAAGGGGTCGCGCACGGTGCCGCTGGGCGCGGTGACGTGCTTCGCCCCGGTGCTGCTGGCGGCGCTGCTGTACGCGCTGCGGTAAGCCGTCAGCGGGCGTTGATGAGGGCCAGCGCCTCGGCGCGGGTCTTCGGGTCGGTCTTGCACAGGCCGCGCAGCGCACTGGTGACGGTGCGGGCACCGGCCTTGCGGATGCCGCGCATCTCCATGCACATGTGCTCGCACTCCAGCACCACGATCACGCCGCGGGCGGCCAGCTGCTTCTGAAGCAGGTCGGCGATCTGCGAGGTGAGACGTTCCTGGACCTGCGGGCGGCGCGCGTACACCTCGACGAGGCGGGCGAGCTTGGACAGGCCGGTGATGCGCCCGTCGGTGCCGGGCAGGTAGCCGACGTGGGCGACGCCCTTGAACGGCAGCAGGTGGTGCTCGCAGAGGCTGAACACCTGGATGTCGCGGACCAGCACGAACTCGTCGTGGTCGGCCTCGAACGTGGTGGTGAGCACCTGCGACGGGTCGACCCGCAGGCCGGCGAACAGCTCGGCGTACGCGCGGGCGACGCGGGCGGGGGTGCGCTGGAGGCCGTCGCGTTCGGGGTCCTCGCCGAGGGCGATGAGCATCTCCCGAACAGCCTTCTCGATCCGCCCGAGGTCGACGGCCTCCTCCACCGGAACACCGGTGAGGGAGCCGTCGACCAGTCGGGCGGCGAGGTGGTCTAGTTCCTGCTCGCCGTTCAGTTCGTGCTCTCCGCGGACGAGCCGACGGTGACCTCACCGTCGGCGCTTGCGGCGCCGTTCTCGCTGGCCTTCTTCTCCAGCTCGGCCGGGGTCAGCACCGGCGGCTGGGTGGAGGGCGTGCGCTTGCCGAAGCCGTTGAACGGGGCCATCGGCGGCCGCTTGACGACCCGGGCACAGACCCGCGCCATGTCGGCGGTCGAGATGGTCTCCTTCTCGATCAGCTCCAGCACGAGCGCGTCGAGGACGTCGCGGTACTCCACCAGGATCTCGTACGCCTCGTCGTGGGCGAGCTCGATCAGGTGGCGCACCTCAGCGTCGATCTCGGCGGCGACCGAGTCGGAGTAGTCCCGCTCGTGGCCGTAGGACCGGCCCAGGAACGGCTCGTCGCCGCTGGTGCCGTACTTGACCGCACCGAGCTTCGAGCTCATGCCGTACTGCGTGACCATGGCGCGGGCCAGGGCGGACGCCTTCTCGATGTCGTTGCCGGCACCGGTGGTGGGCTCGTGGAAGACCAGCTCCTCGGCGGCCCGGCCGCCCAGCGCGTACGCCAGGGTGTCGATCATCTCGGCACGGGTCTGGGTGTACTTGTCCTCGGTCGGCAGCACCAGGGTGTGGCCCAGCGAGCGGCTGCGGGACAGGATGGTCACCTTGTGCACCGGCGCGGAGTGCGGCAGCGCCCAGGCGACCAGGGCGTGCCCGCCCTCGTGGTACGCGGTGATCTTCTTCTCGTGGTCCGACATCACGCGGGTGCGGCGCTGCGGGCCGGCGACCACGCGGTCGATCGACTCCTCCAGCGAGTCGTTGCTGATGGCGCGCTTGTCCTGGCGCGCGGTCAGCAGCGCGGCCTCGTTGATCACGTTGGCCAGGTCGGCACCGGTGAAGCCGGGCGTGCGGCGGGCCACCGCGTCGAGGTCGACGTCGGGCGTGAAGGGCTTGCCCTTGGCGTGCACCCGCAGGATCGACTTGCGGCCCACCATGTCCGGGGTGTCGACCGCGATCTGGCGGTCGAAGCGGCCGGGACGCAGCAGCGCCGGGTCGAGGATGTCGGGGCGGTTGGTGGCGGCGATCAGGATGACGCCGCCCTTGGCGTCGAAGCCGTCCATCTCGACCAGCAGCTGGTTGAGGGTCTGCTCGCGCTCGTCGTGACCGCCGCCCAGGCCGGCGCCGCGGTGGCGGCCGACGGCGTCGATCTCGTCGACGAAGACGATGGCCGGGGCGTTCGCCTTGGCCTGCTCGAACAGGTCACGGACCCGCGAGGCGCCGACACCCACGAACATCTCGACGAAGTCGGAACCCGAGATCGAGTAGAACGGCACCCCGGCCTCGCCGGCGACGGCGCGGGCCAGCAGGGTCTTGCCGGTTCCGGGCGGGCCGAACAGCAGCACGCCCTTCGGGATCTTGGCACCGAGCGCCTGGTACTTCGCCGGGTTCTGTAGGAAGTCCTTGATCTCGTGCAGCTCCTCGACGGCCTCGTCGGCACCGGCCACGTCCGAGAAGGTGGTCTTCGGGGTGTCCTTGCTGACGAGCTTGGCCTTCGACTTGCCGAAGTTGAGGACGCGGGAGCCGCCGCCCTGCATCTGCGACATGAACAGCAGCAGCAGAATGACCAGGATCGCGATCGGCAGCAGGCTCACCAGCAGGGAGAGGAAGACGCTCTCCTCGGTGACCTCGGTGTTGTAGTTCTCCGAGATCTTGCCGGCCTTCTTGGCCTCCTCGACCCGGTTGAACACCTGAAGTCCGGCGTCAGACGGGTACTGCGCTTCGATCTTGTCGGTCTCCACATCGTTGAACTTGGCCTTGCTGGCCAGGTCGATGCGGATCGTCTGCTCCTTGTCGCGCAGCTCCACCTTCTTGATGGCACCTGCGCCGGCCTGGTCGATAGTGCTCAGGGCAACTGAGGTGTCAACCGGCTGGTAGCTCGGGCCGCTGGTGAAGAGCTGGCTGAGCAGGATCGCGCAGATGGCCACGATGAAGATCCAGAAGATCGGCCGGCGAAAGATACGCGTACGCTCCATGCTGTTACCGGACGCTAGATCGCGCCCGTGTCCTCCTGATCGATAGAGGCGGTCAGCTCACCGGGCGCGGCCCGGTCACTCGACGGTACACCGTAGAAACCATCGGTTGAGTGATGCGTGGTGCCGATCGCACAACGTTCAGCGTTTTCTCAGTTCCGCTGCCCACTATTACGGACAAATCGCACCCCCGTTCGCTCAGGGCGAACTCGGGCACCTTGCATGATCGCCGCTCCCGGTCGGAACCCGCGCGCACAGCGCGGGAATCGGCCCGAAACGGCGATCAACCCCCACACCGCTCAGCGCTGGTACACGTCCGGCTTGAGGATGCCGACGTAGGGGACCTCGCGGTAGCGCTCCGCGTAGTCGAGGCCGTAGCCGACCACGAACTCGGTCGGGATGTCGAAGCCGACGTACTTGACCGGCACCGGCACCTTGATCGCCTCGGGCTTGCGGAACAGGGCCACCACGTCGACGGTCTTGGCCGAGCGGGACTCCAGGTACTTCAGCAGCCAGCTCAGCGTGAGGCCGGAGTCGACGATGTCCTCCACGACGATCACGTGCCGCCCGGCGATGTCGCGGTCGAGGTCCTTGAGGATGCGCACGACGCCGGAGGACGTGGTCCCCTGGCCGTACGACGAGACCGCCATGAACTCCAGCTCGGCCGGCGGACCGCCGATGCGGCCCAGCTCGCGGGAGAAGTCCGCCATGAACATGACCGCGCCCTTGAGGACGCAGACGAGCAGCAGGGCGTCGACCGACGCGTAGTCGGCCGCGACCTGCTTGGCGAGCTCCGCGGTCTTAGCGCGGAGCTCCTCTTCAGTGATGATCACACGGTCGATGTCCGCGTCGTACCAGCCCATGTGCTTAAGCGTGCCCGATGAAGGACCTCTTCGGCACGTCGGGGTCGGAATTGGCGACGATCATCCCGAGCTGGCCCGCAACCCCGAGGACCAGCGAGAACACCACGAAGAACACGAACAGCTCCATGACGGCCTCACCGTTTAGAGAAATTTGTTGGAGATCAGCACCGGTGTCGGTATCCAGTCTCCGCCGCAGGCTGCGGGCCGGACAGTGGCAGAGATGCCACTGTCCGTCGATTTCCTGCCAATCACGGGCTAGCGTGGAGGGATGCTGACGCGCGTCGCCGTACTGGCGCTGGAGGAGATCGCGCCGTTCGAGCTCGGGGTGCTGTGCGAGGTGTTCGGCACCGACCGCACCGCCGACGGCTTCCCCGGGTACGACTTCGCGGTGTGCACCGTCGACGGCGGCCCGGTCCGTACCCGGTCGGGTTTCCTGATCGAGCCGCACGCGGACCTCGCGCCGCTGGCCGACGCCGACCTGGTCGCTGTGCCCGCGCACCCGCTGGCCTGCGACGCGCCACCCGCCGCCGTGGCGGCGCTGCGGGCGGCCGCCGAGCGCGGGGCCTGGGTGCTGGCGGTGTGCTCGGGCGCGTTCCTGCTCGGGCAGGCCGGGCTGCTCGACGGGCGCCGCTGCACCACCCACTGGAACCACGCCGCCCTGCTGCGCGAGCGCTACCCGACCGCGCAGGTGGCGCCGGACGAGCTGTACGTGCAGGACGGCCGGGTGATCACCAGTGCGGGCACCGCCGCCGGGATCGACGCCTGCCTGCACCTGGTCCGGCAGGCGCACGGCGCGTCCGTGGCGACGAAGCTGGCCCGGCGGATGGTGGTGCCGCCGCACCGCGCGGGCGGGCAGTCGCAGTTCATCGAGGCACCGATCCCCGAGGCGGTCGACTGCCAGACGCTGCAACCGCTGCTGGAGTGGCTGCTGCGGCACCTGGACCAGCCGCTGACCGTGGACGACCTGGCCGGGCGGACGCACATGGCGCCGCGCACGTTCGCACGCCGGTTCCGGGCCGAGACCGGGGCGACACCGCACGACTGGATCACCCATCAGCGGGTGCTGCTGGCCCGGCGGCTGCTGGAGGAGACCGAACTGTCCGTGGAGTCGGTCGCGACCCGCGCCGGTTTCGGCGACTCGGCCACCCTGCGCCACCACTTCGCCCGCCGCCTCGGCACCACCCCGCTGGGCTACCGCCAGACCTTCCGGCTGAGATGAGAAAGGGCACCTTCCCCCTCGCGAAGCGAGCCGAAGAAGGTGCCCTTTGCCTACTGCGACTTACTGGGACGCTGAACGCGGAGCGCTCAGTGGAGCACCACCGGGAGGTGGTTGCGGACCACGGTGGTGCCCGGCACGTCCGGGCTGGTCATCGTCGTGACGAGGGTGCCGTCGGCGGGCGTGACCCCGCGCAGCGTCACCGTGTACGACGCCACCCCGCCCGGGTGCCCGCCGGTGGACACGACCGCCCGGTCCGCCTTCGGGGCGTCGGTGGACAGCACGCCCTTGCCGAGCGCGTTCTCGGCGCCGACCGCGAACACGGCCGCGCCGCCGGGCAGCTCCTTCGCGTCGTACGCGAACCGGACGTCCTCCTGGTCGCCCTCGGCCAACCAGGCCTGGAAGCGCTGGCCGTCCTCGGTGCCGAAGCGGTTGACCCGCCACTCGACCACGATCCACTTCCGGCCGTCGCGGTCCACCTCGGCCACGCGCACGCCCTCGGCCGCCGACCCGTCCAGGTCCGCCCAGTACGGCGCGAGCACGTTGTTCGGGCGGGCCGCCTCGGCCGACTTCGGCGGTTCGAAGCGCACGTCCTGGCCGGTGCCGCCGCCGACGACGAGGTAGCCGTTGGAGACCACGCCGATGCCGGTGTAGGTCTGCCCGGCGTACCGGAACTCCGGCACCTCGTAGTTGATCATTTCCTCGTCACCGATCGGGTCCGGCGTGACGTCCACCGGCTGCCAGGCCCGGTCGGCCAGGTCGGACAGCGCGGGCGTGCCCGGCTCGACGCCGCGCAGGACGGAGCTGTGCCGCACCTGGCCGTCGCGGTCTAGCTTCACCTTGCCGTCCACGTCGGCCAGGGTCAGGCCCGTGTCGAGCCGGGTCGACAGGTTCACCGGCGCCTGGTCGTAGCCGGTGTTGCGGGCGGTGACGGTGCAGTCGACGGTGCGGGCCAGCGTCACCTTCTTCGCCGTACAGGCGCTGGCCAGGGTGACCTGGCCCTGGGTCGGCTTGAACGCGACCGGCAGGTGCAGGTCCTGCCCGCCGCCGACCGGCACCAGCCGGATCTCGCCGAACAGGAAGTCGGACGCGACCGCGCGGGAGTAGATCGTCACCGGCAGGGCGGCGGTGCCGCGCGCCGGGACGGTGACCGTGTCCGGGACGCTGATCGCGCTGTCGTCCGGCTCGATGGTGGCCAGCTGGTAGGTCAGCGGCCGGTCGGTCATGTTGCGCAGCGTCCGCACGGTCGACAGGCGGCCGGGCATGATCGGCGCGTTGATCGACGGCAGGTTGAGCTGCACCGCGCGGACCTCGTCGTCGGCCATGGCGTACATGCGGTCGGCGGTGTCGGCGATGGTCACCCCGGCCGCGTCGGCGCGGTCCACCGCGATCCGGCCAGCGCCCCGGTCCAGCGGACCGGCCGGGTCGGTGCCGTTCTCCTCGGTCACCTCGGTGACGGCGGTGGTCATCAGGGCCGACTTGAGCTCGCCCGGACTCCAGTCCGGGTGGCGGGCGGCCAGCACCGCCGCCGCGCCGGCCACGTGCGGCGACGACATCGACGTGCCCGCGATGGCCTGGAAGTACTGCCCGGACGGGCCGCCGGTGGTGTCGTCGGGCGTGGGTGTGTTCCCGGCCAGGATCTGCACGCCGGGAGCGGTGACGTCCGGCTTGAGCATCAGGCCGCCGGGGCCGCGGGAGGAGAACGCGGCCATCACGTCGCCGGTGCCCTGGACCGCGGCGCCCGCGCTGATCGTCGCGGTGACGTCGCGGTGGTCGTCCAGGAACTCCAGCAGCGTCGCGTCGGGCAGGTGCACCGTCGGCAGCCAGTGGTTGTCGGTCTCGGTGTCCTGCAGGGTCGGGTTGTAGAGCACCATGCCGACCGCGCCGCCGGCCTTGACGTTCCAGCCCTTCTCGACGCGGGCGTTGCCGCCGCGCTCGCAGACCACGATCTTGCCGGTGAACGTCTTCGGCTTGGCCGCCTTCGCGCAGGTCTTGCCGCCGCCGTAGCCGGGGGTGTCGGCCGCCCGGACCAGCGGCGCGGGTCCGGCCGCGCCCATCAGCGAGGCGCCGCGCAGCGTCTGCACCGCGTCGCCGGAGCGCAGGGTGAGGTCGGCGGCGAACTCGCGGCGCTGGGTCGAGGCCGCGACCGTGGTCACCCACGGGGACAGGTGGTTGACCGTGCCCGCGGTCGGGCCGGAGTTGCCCGCCGACGCGGCCACGAACACGCCCGCGGCGTACGCGTCGAGGAAGGCCATCTCGACCGGGTCGGTGAACGGGTCGGTGCCGCCGGAGACGGAGAAGTTGATGACGTCGACGCCGTCGCGGACCGCCTGGGCGACGGCCGCGGCCGAGTCCGACGACATGCAGCCCTGCGCGCCGCACACCTTGTACACGCTGACCCAGGCGCCCGGGGCGATGCCGTGGATCGGGCCGCGCTCCACCCCGAAGATCTTCGCCGAGGCCAGCAGGTCGCCCGCCGCCGTCGAGGCGGTATGGGTGCCGTGCCCGTCGGAGTCGCGGGCCGTCTTGTACGTCTCCTTCGGGAACGCCTCCAGGTATCCGTCCAGGAACGGGGCGCCGCCGATCAGCTTGCGGTTGCAGCGGAACACGTCCCGGCCCGGGGTCAGCGGGTTGTCGCCGAAGTCGCAGGTCCGCTTCGTGCCGTCGGCCTTGGCCGGGGGCGCGGCCAGCACGCCCTGGTCGGCGAAGGACGGGTGCTCGGGCCAGGCGCCGGTGTCCAGCACGCCCACGATGACGCCCTGCCCGGCCCGGGACACGTCGGCCGTCCCGGTCGGCCCGGTCGGGGCGAGCGCGTCGGCGCCGATGAACGAGCCGGACGAGTCGGTCAGCGGGTCGCGCAGCTCGTCGCGCTGCACCGCCACCACGTCCGGCAGCGCGGCGAGCTTGCGCACCTGGTCGGCGGGGACGGTGAGGGACAGGCCGCCGTACACGGTGCGCAGCGGGCGGCCGACCTGCGCCGACGGCAGCTTGGCCGCCAGCGTCGCGGCGAAGGTGCGCTCCCGCTTGATCAGGTAGTCCTCGTAGTCGCGCTCGGCCCGGCCCGCCCGCAGGCGCTTGCCGGTGACCGCCGGGCTGGTCGCGGCGAGGCCCGGCAGGCCGCCCGCGTAGCTGGCCACGGCGTCGTAGTCGAGCTTGACCAGGACCGGGATGCGCTCGTGGTCGGTGCGACCGAGCAGGCTGCGGTCGGTTCGGGCCAGGCGGCTGGACGGCGCTCGGCCGACCAGGGCCCGGGACTGGGGTTGCAGCTTGTGCGCGCCGGACGGCGCCGCCACGCTCGCACCCGCCGGAACGGCCACCGAGCCCGCGACCAGCGCGACCCCGCAGGCGATCCGGACAATCGTCGCTATTCTCACACCGCGTCAACGACCCCGTGACCGGCGGGGACTTGGCTGCGGCGGCGTCTCAGTACGCGGCGGCCTGCCCGTCGCCGCGCGGTTCGGAGCCCGCGACGTAACCCGCCCCGTCCGGCAGGCGCCAGATCGCCTGTCCCATGCCGAACGTCGACCGGTCGGCCGAGACGGTCACCTCGTGGCCGCGTTCGCGCAGGTCACGGACCAGATCCGGATCGAACTCGGGTTCCACCTCGACCTGGCGGGCGGTGTGCCAGTACCAGCGGGGGCGGGTCAGCGCGGCCTGCGGGTCCAGGCCGTCGTCCACGGTGGACAGCACGAGCTGGAGGTGCCCCTGCGGCTGCATGTGCCCGCCCATCACCCCGAACGGCCCGACCGGGGCCCCGTCGCGGCACAGGAACCCGGGGATGATGGTGTGGAACGGGCGCTTGCCCGGCGCGGCGACGTTCGGGTGCGCGGGGTCGAGACTGAACCCGGCGCCCCGGTTCTGCAGCCCGAAGCCGTACTCCGGCAGCACCGTGAACGAGCCGAAGCCCAGGTACGTCGACTGGATCAGGCTCACCATCATCCCGTCGGCATCGGCCGCGGCCAGGTACACCGTGCCGCCGCGCATCGGGTCGCCGGGCGGCGGATCCCCGGCCCGGGGCCCGATCAGCGCCCGCCGCGCCGCGATGTAGCCCGGCTCCAGCAGGTCGGGCACCGGCCCCGCGTCGGGATCGGCGACGTACGCGTGGGCGTCGGCGAAGCCGAGCTTCATCGCCTCGATCTGCTCGTGCAGCCCGTGCCCGGCCAGCCCGTCCAGCAGCGCGAACGCCTGGAGGGCGGCCACGCCCTGGCCGTTGGGCGGCAGCTCGTACACGCTGAAGCCCTTATAGTCGGCGCGCATCGGCTCGACCCAGGTGCTCTCGTGCCGGGCCAGGTCGTCGGCGGTGAGCAGCCCGCCCGTGGCGGCGGCGTGCGCGGCCAGCGCCCGCGCGATCTCGCCGTGGTAGAACGCGTCGGCGTGGCTGCCGCCGATCAGCCGCAGCGCCTGCGCCGCCCCCGGATTGCGGAACCGCTCCCCCGGCCGCGGTGCCCGGCCGCCGGGGGCGAAGACGTCCGCCCAGGCCCGGCACTCCGGCAGGGTCAGGGCCGCGTGCGTACGCACCGCCCGCTCCCAGCCCGCCGCGACCGTCGGCGACACCGTCCAGCCGTGGTCGGCATAGGAGACCGCGTCGGCGAACAGCCGCTCGAACGGCACCCGGCCGAACCGGTCGTGCAGGTCGCGCCAGCCCGCCGGGGCGCCGGGCACGGTCACCGGCAGCCAGCCGCGCGACGGCGGTGCCAGCGCGGCCCGTGCCTGCGCCGCGCCCAGCGCGCCGGTCGGCGCCTCACCGTGCTCCGCCATGAGCTCGCGGGTCAGCGCGGCCGGGGCGCGGCCGGAGGCGTTCAGCCCGTGCAGCCGCTGCCCGTCCCAGACCAGCGCGAACAGGTCCGAGCCGATGTCGTTGGAGCCCGGCTGCACCACGGTCAGGGTCACCGCGGCCGCCACCGCCGCGTCGACGGCCGAACCGCCCTCCCGCAGGATCGCCAGCCCCGCCTGCGCGGCCAGCGGCTGGCTGGTGGCGACCACCCCGTTCGGCGCGTACACCGGCTGACGTCGCATGAGGTCGATCAAACCACGTAACGGCGCGACACGGGCATCAGGTGGAGCCGCGCGGGTAGGTTCTAGGCATGGCACTCGTGGACTGGGACCTGGCCACCGCCGCCGCGGCCCGATTCGGGCCGACCGGACCGTCGGTCACCTACGCACAGGCCGACGCGGCAGTACGCGAGCTGCGCCTGCTCGCCGACGAAGCCGTCGCGCACGTCGCGGAGTACACCGGGCTCACCGCGCGGATCGACGACGCCCCGGTGCGGGTGGTCGACCGGCGCACCTGGGCCGAGGTCAACATCCACGGCCTGCGCCAGGTCATCCACCCGCTGACCGACCGGCTGGAGGCGAAGGTCGGCGTCGTCGGCAGCCTGGTCGGCGCGAAGGTCACCGCGGTGGAGGCCGGTGCGGTGCTGGGCTACCTGTCGGGCAAGGTGCTCGGCCAGTACGAGGTGTTCGCGACCGATCCGGGCCAGCTGCTGCTGGTCGCCCCGAACATCGTCGGCATGGAGCGCCGGATCAAGGCGGACCCGCGCGACTTCCGGCTGTGGGTGTGCCTGCACGAGGTCACCCACCGCACCCAGTTCACGGCCGTGCCGTGGCTGCGCGAGCACTTCCTCGGCGAGGTGCGCCGCTTCGTCGAGGCCTCCGAGCCGCCGACCGCCAACCTGCTCAGCCAGACGTTCCGGCAGGTCGAGGCCGCGATGAAGGCGGCCCGCTCGGCCACCGGCGACGAGCGCGGCACGACCCTGATCGAGGCGATGCAGACACCGCAGCAGCGGGCCGTGCTGGACCGGCTGACCGCCATCCTCACGCTGCTGGAAGGGCACGCCGAGGTGGTCATGGACGGCGTCGGGCCGCGCGTCATCCCGAGCGTGGCCCAGATCCGGGCCGCGTTCGACCGGCGGCGGCACCCGGGCAACCCGGTCGAGCAGTACCTGCGGCGGATGCTGGGCATCGACATCAAGATGCGCCAGTACGCCGAGGGCCGCGCCTTCGTGCAGGGGGTGCTCGACCGCGTCGGCATGGACGGCCTCAACAAGGTCTGGACCTCGCCGCAGACCCTGCCGAAGCCGGCCGAGCTCACCGACCCGGCCGCCTGGATCGCCCGCGTGGTCCCGCCCGCGACCCCGTGACCGGGCGTCCGTGAGCGCGCTCCCCCCGGCTGTCGCCCGCACCCGTACCGCCGTCACCGCGCTGCTGCGCACGCTGCCCCCGGGCCCGGTCCTGGTCGCCTGCTCCGGCGGCGCCGACTCGCTCGCCCTGGCCGCCGCGGCCGCGTTCGCCGGGCCCCGCGCGGGACGCCGGGTCGGGCTGGTCACCGTGGACCACGGCCTCCAGGACGGGTCGGCGCGGCAGGCCGAGCAGGTGGCGGCGTGGGCGCGTACCCGTGACTTCGACCCGGTCGAGATCGCGGCGGTCGACGTCGGCACCGACGGCGGCCCGGAGGCGGCGGCGCGGACCGCCCGCTACGCCGCGCTGTCGGAGGCGGCCCGACGCCATGCAGCCGCGGCCGTGCTGCTCGGGCACACCCGCGACGACCAGGCCGAGACGGTGCTGCTCGCGCTGGCGCGCGGGTCCGGGCCGCGGGGCCTGTCCGGCATGCCGGTCCACCGGGACCAGGCGGGGGTACGGTTCAGCCGCCCGTTCCTCGACCTGCCCCGCGCCGACTGCCGCGCCGCCTGCGCCGCCCAGGGCCTGCGCCCGTGGGACGACCCGCACAACACCGACCCCGCGTACGCCCGCTCCCGGGTGCGCGCCGAGGCCCTGCCCGCGCTGGTCGCCACGCTCGGCGAGGGCGTGGTGGCCAACCTGGCCCGCACGGCGGCACAGCTCGCGCAGGACAGCGCCTACCTCGACGAGCTGGCCGCCGACGCGCTGGCCGCCTGCCGCGTGACCGGCGGCCTGTCGGTGCCCGCGCTGCGGGACCTGCCCGCCGCGCTGCGGACCCGGGTGCTGCACGAGTGGGCCGCCGAGCTGGGCGCGCCGCGCACGGCCCTGTCCCACCGCCACGTCGAAGCCCTGGACGCCCTGGTCACCAGGTGGCACGGCCAGGGTCCGACCCACCTGCCCGGCGCCATCACCGTCACCCGCGCCGCCGACACTCTCACCCCGTCCCGCCCCGCTTGAGGCGAGCTCGGATTCCCGCAGTTTCGGGGAAAGTGCTGGATTCGTCACCGGATTTCGAGCACTTTCCCCGAAACTGCACCCACCCAGCGCCACTCGGCACCCACCCTCGGGGGTACGCGGTGACCGACGCGCCGCCGGGCGCGCCCTTGATCAGCCGAGTTGCCGGGCAGTCGGGCGTATCTTGGGCCTTCTTTCGCCCGATTGCCCGGCAACTCGGCTGATCTTGAGTCGTCCCGGCCGTCTCGGCCCCGCCCGGCGGGACGGGGCGGGGCGGGGCGGGTGGGTCAGCGGCAGCCGCAGGAGGCGATGGCGGCGACGATCTTGTCGAGGGCGTCCTGGGCGGGATAGCGGCCCGCGGTGACGCCGTCGGCGAGCACCGCGAAGGCGAGCATCCGGCCGTCGGCGGTCTGGAGCACGCCGGACAGCGAGTTCACCCCGTCGAGGGTGCCGCTCTTGGCGCGGACCAGGCCGTACGCGTTCTTGACCTTGCCGAACCGGGGCAGCATGGTGCCGGACCAGCCCGCCACGGGCAGGCCGTTGAAGAAGTCGGCGAGCTGCGGGTGGTCCCCGCCGGCCGCCTTCACCAGCAGCGCCGTCAGCAGCTTCGGCGAGATCTTGTTGCGGCTGGACATGCCGGAGCCGTCGGACAGGTTGCTCTGCGCCGGGTCGAGGCCGAGTTCGGTCACGACCTCCTCGATCGCCGCCGACGCCCCCTCGAACGAGGCAGGCTTGCCCCGGGCCAGCGCCACCTGGTGGGCCAGCATCTCGGCCAGGGTGTTGTCGCTCTCGGTGAGCATCTGCTCGATCTGGCGCAGCAGCGGAGCGGACTGGACGGCGCCGAGTTCGAGGCCGGGCACGATCGCGACCGGGGCCGCCGAGGCGCCCGCGCTGGGCTGCGCGGCCGGGTCGGTGGCGGGCGCGGCGGGCGCGACGCCCTTGACCACGGCACTGGCGGGCAGGCCGAGCAGCTTGGCGAACGCCTCGCCGGCGGCCTTCTCCGGGTTGCTGTACCGGTTGAACGGCATCTCCCGGTCCTTGATGTCGGTGCGCGCCCCGTTGATCATCAGTGCGGTGATCCGGGAGACGTTGCCCTCCTGCGGGGCGTCCGACGACCAGCCGGGGCCGGTGTTGGAGCCCGCGAACAGCGACCCGTCCGTGATCACCTTGGTGATCGGGGTGGCCCCCATCGCCTTCTTGACCTGGGCGGCGAGGGTGTCGAGCTGCGGCGCGCCCTCGTAGAACTTCTTGCTGTTCACGCCGAGGGTGGCGTCGCCCGCGCCGATCAGCACGACCTCGCCGGGGTTGGGCCCGGCCACCACGCGCGTGGTGATCCGGTAGGTCGGGCCCCGGGTGGCCAGGACCGCCGCCGCCGTCACCAGCTTGGTGTTGGACGCCGGAGTGATCATCTCGGTCGGGTCCAGTTCGAACAGGACCTCGCCGGTGTGCAGGTCGACCACCGAGGCGCTCACGTGGCTGCCGAGCGCGGTGCCGGTCATCAGCGGGCCGAGCACGGCGCTCAGCCCGGCCGTGGTGGGCATCGGCGCGTCGGCTGCCGCCGCGGCGAGCACCGCCGCCGGGGGCGGCTCGGCGGGCGCGGTCGGCGCCGGGGACTGCCGATCGGGGGTGGAGAACAGGTCGGTGACCAGGTGCGGCTTGGCCACGCCGACGCCGACCAGGCCGAGGCCGAGCGCCGACACCAGCACCAGCGACGTGGTGATCAGACCGCGGCGCCCCTTGCCCTTCTTCTTTTTCTTCTTCAGGCGGCGGCTGTGCGGGGCGGTGGGCGCAGCAGACCGATCGGCGGGAGCGGGGGCACCGCTCTGACCGCCCTGGCTCCCCTGGGCGCCGTGGAGCCGCTGGGTGTCCTGGGCCGGGCCGTAGCCGCTCTGGCCGTAGCCGTCCTGGGGCGGCTGGGCGTAGCCGTACTGTCCGCGCTGGTCGTGGGCCTGTGGATAGGGGTTGGGCGGTGGGTTACCCGGCCGCGCATTGTGCACATCCTGTGGATAACCGCCCGGCTGGGGGCCCGCCGCCTGTGGATAAGACGGTGGATAGCCGTGCATCCCCTGGTCCTGGGGTTGTGGATAACCTGGGGACGCCAGCCAGACGTACTCCCGGCCGTTCCACACCCACTCGCCGGGCACGCCCGGACCGCCCGGCGATCCGGCGCCACCCGCAGGGTCGGCACCGTAATGTGAACCTTGCCTCCCCAACGGTGCCCTCCTTGGATGGCCGTACTCAGTCAGGCGAGACTAACTAAAAGTCGCCAACGTCGGCGAACTAACAGGCCATTGGGAGTGTGAAATGGATTTCGACGTCACGGTTGAGATCCCTAAGGGGCAGCGCAACAAGTACGAGGTGGACCACGCGACCGGACGGATCCGGCTCGACCGCACCCTCTTCACCTCCACCCAGTACCCCGCTGACTACGGGTTCATCGAGAACACGCTGGGCGAGGACGGCGACCCGCTGGACGCACTCGTGCTGGTCCAGGAGCCGACGTTCCCCGGCTGCCTGATCCGGTGCCGCGCGATCGGCATGTTCCGGATGCGGGACGAGAAGGGCGGCGACGACAAGGTGCTGTGCGTGCCGGCCGACGACCCGCGGCTGGAGCACCTGCGTGACATCCACCACGTCGCCGAGTTCGACCGGCTGGAGATCCAGCACTTCTTCGAGGTGTACAAGGACCTGGAGCCCGGCAAGAGCGTCGAGGGGGCGACCTGGGTCGGCCGCGCCGACGCCGAGGCCGAGATCAAGCGCTCGTTCCAGCGCGAGGTCGACCGCCTGGAGAGCGGCGCCGGTCACTGACCTGCGGTTCTTTTCGCCGACTGACGTGATGATCGGCCGCCCGGGACACCGGGCGGCCGATCGTCGTATATGCGTCAGTACGCCGGCAGGTCCGCCAGCTGCACCAGCCGCGCCCCGCGCCGGGTGATCAGGCGGCCGCGGCCGGCCGTCATCCGCTCGTTGCGGAACGGGCTGCCGAACGGGGCCGTCACGTTCCGGTCGGCCGACATCTGGAGGTACGGCGCGTTCGTGGCGAGCACCCGCGACAGCGCCGCGTCGTACGCGGCGCGGCTCCAGTTCACGTTCGACGCGGTGATCAGGTGCAGGCCGACGTCGCGGGCCTCGAACAGGAACGGCTCCAGGTTGCGCAGCGGGTGCACGCCCGACGAGACCACGATGTCGTAGTCGTCGATGATCAGGAAGAACTCGCCCCGGCCCGCCAGCCACGGGCGGCGCGGGATGTCCTGCGGGGTGACGTCGGCGGGCGGGCGCCGCTCGGCCATCTTCGCCGCGATCGCGTCCATGTAGTCGGGCACCTGGTCCAGGCTGGTGATGTAGGCCAGCTGGTGCGGCGTGGTCACCGCCCCGAGCAGGCTGCGGCGCGGGTCGACGATGAGCAGCTTCGCCTCGTCCGGGCTGTACCGGCGGGTGATCGTGGTGGCGAGCTGCCGCAGCAGCGTCGACTTGCCGCACTCGCTCTCGCCGAACGCCGACAGGTGCACGTCGGCGAAGAAGTCGACCACGGCCGGGGTGAGGTCGTCGGCGATGCCGATCGGCATGGCCCAGGGGTCGCCGCCCTCGACCGGCATCCGGTCGTACGCGTAGACGTTGGGCAGGACGCGGACACGGGGTGCGGGGGCGCCGCTCCAGTGCTTGGCGATCTGCCGGACCAGTTCCTCCCGGTCGCCGACCTGGTCCACGTCCGGGCGCAGGGCCAGCGAGAACAGGCCGTCCGGGGTGCAGCCGAAGCCGGCGCGCTGCGGCACCTGCGGCGCCACCCGGCGGACCCGGCAGATGGTGTCGCTGGGGTCGCCCAGGCGCAGCTCCAGCTTGGTGCCGAACTGGTCGGCGATGGCCGGGCGGAAGTCGCGCCAGCGCAGCGTCGCCGCGACCACGTGCACGCCGTACGCCAGACCCCGGGTGGTGATGTCGGTGATCACCGGCTCCAGGTCGTCGTAGCTCTCCTTCAGCGTGGCCCAGCCGTCCACGACCAGGAACACGTCGCCGTACGGATCGTCGGGGAACCGGCCGGCCGCCCGCAGCCGCCGGTACGACGCCATCGAGTCGATGCCGTGCTCCAGGAACCGGGCCTCGCGGTTGTTCAGCAGCTCGGCGACCTCGCCGACGGTCCGGCGGACCAGCATCGCCTCCTGGCGGCCCGCGACGCCGCCGACGTGCGGCAGCTCGCGCAGGCCGGCCAGGGTGCCGCCGCCGAAGTCGAGGCAGTAGAACTGCACCTCCTGCGGGGTGTGGGTCAGCGCCAGGCCGGTGACCAGGGTGCGCAGCAGGGTGGACTTGCCGCTCTGGTTGCCGCCCGCGACCGCCACGTGCCCGGCGGCGCCGTCGGCCAGCCGTACCCATTGCAGGTCGCGCAGCTGCTGGGCGGGCTTGTCCACGACCGCGAGCGGGACCCGCAGCGCGCCGCGCAGCTCCGGGTTGGCCACCGTCAGGCCGCGCCCCTCGACGAGGCCGACCTGCCCGAACGCGAGGTCGAGCGGGTCGGACAGGTCCAGCGGCGGCAGCCACACCTGGTGCGCGGGCGGGCCCTGGCCCACCATCCGCTCGATCATGACGTCCATCAGGCTCTCGCCCGGCTTGACGTCCCACTTCACTTCCAGCTCGGTGCTCTTCGGGGTCTTCGGCACCGGCAGGTAGTGGTTGCTGAAGTCGTAGACGAACTGCTCGCCGTCGACCCGGCGGCGGGCCACGGCCTCGCCCGCCCGCTTGAACGAGCCCGAGACGTACGCCCCCTTGAACCGCTGCAACGGCTCCGAGCCGAACTTGAGGTAGCCGTGGCCGGGCGCCTTGGGCAGGTCGAACGCGTCGCCGACGCCGAGCACCGCGCGCGACTCCATCGCCGAGAAGGTCCGCAGACCGATCCGGTACGACAGGTGCGTGTCCAGGCCGCGCAGGCGGCCCTCCTCCAGGCGCTGGCTGGCCAGCAGCAGGTGCATGCCGATGGACCGGCCGACCCGGCCGATCTGCACGAAGATCTCGATGAAGTCCGGGTTGGCGGTCAGCAGCTCGGAGAACTCGTCGCAGACGATGAACAGCGACGCCAGCGGCGCCAGTGCCGCCCCGCCGGTGCGGGCCTTCTCGTAGTCCTTCAGGTTGGCGAAGTTGCCCGCCGCCCGCAGCAGCTCCTGGCGGCGCAGCACCTCGCCGGTGATGGCGTCGCCCATGCGGTTGACCAGGTGGCTCTCGCCCTCCAGGTTCGTGATGACCGCGGAGGTGTGCGGCAGCCGGTCCAGCGACGCGAACGTGGCGCCGCCCTTGAAGTCGACCAGCACGAAGTTGAGCTGCTCCGAGGAGTGCGTGGCGGCCAGGCCCAGCACCAGGGTGCGCAGCAGCTCCGACTTGCCGGAGCCGGTGGCGCCGACGAGCAGGCCGTGCGGGCCCATGCCGTCCTGCGCCGACTCCTTGATGTCGAGTTCGATCGCCGAGCCGTCCGGGCCGACGCCGATCGGCACCCGCAGCTTGTTGCGGTCGGCCCGCGGCGACCAGCCGTACGCGGTCTCGAAGCGATCCGGGTCGGGGATGCCCAGCAGGTCGGCCAGGCCACGCTCGCCGGTCATCGCGGTGTTGGAGGCGACCGCGACCGCCGACAGGCGCAGCGGCGCCAGCCGCCGCGCGATCGCCTCCGCCTCGGCGACCCCGATCCGGTCGGCGATGCCGACCTCCGCGACCGAGCTGGCGGTGGTGGTGTGCAGGCCGCGCTCGCGCCCGCGCGTCTCCAGCACCAGCATGCTGCGGTCGAGCAGGCGCGGCGGCTCGGTGTCCAGGTCGAAGACGGTCACCCCGGCCAGGCCCTCGGGCAGCACGAGCTGGTGGGAGTCGGCCAGATCGCCGCCGTCGAAGACCACCACCACGTGCGGCGCGGCGTCGGCCACGCCGAAGCGGGCCCGCCCGGCCAGCACGCCGGACAGCATCTCCTCCAGCTGGCCCGCGGAGGTGGCGAACAACCGCACCGGGCCGAGCGCGTCGCTCTCGGTGGGGTGCTGGTGGTGCGGCAGCCACTTGGCCCAGTCCCAGCTGTCGCGCCGGTGCGGCGAGGCGCAGACCGCGATGATCAGGTCGTCGGGGGCGTGGAACACGGCCAGCTGCGCCAGCATCGCGCGGGCCAGGCCGTGCGCGTCGGTGCCGTCGCGGTGGTCGGTCTGGGTCAACCCGGCCGCGCCGCCGAAGACCCCGCCCTGGTACGTGCCGTCGGCGCGCTGGTTGTCGGCCCGGGTGCCGCCCTCGCTGCGCAGGTACACCCGGCCGAAGCCGCGGATCGACAGCGCCACCGGCAGGTCCGGCACCACCGAGTACGCGTCCAGGAAGCGCCGCAGCGCCCCGGCCGTCATCGGCTCCAGTTCCTCCAGCGGCCGGGTCTCCGGCGGGATCAGCGGGGTGGCCAGCGACTGCGGGCCGACGCCCACGCGCACGATGCCGAAGTCGGGGTCGCTGCCGCGCCGCTCCCACAGCCGGTGGCTGTCCACGGTGGACCACAGCCGCTGCGGGTCGGGGTGGCGGTAGAACAGGCCGACGCGCTGCTGCTGCACCGCGTGCCGGGCCCGGCGGCGCAGCGCGGCGAGGTGGCGCAGGTATTCGCGGCGGGCCGACATCATCTCGGCCTTCTTCGGCTGGCCCGCGCCGCTCATCAGGCTCGCGGCGATCATGCCGAGGCTGGAGACGCCCATCATGCCGCCAGCCAGATAGGACATCTTGTTGCCCTGGCCGTTGCCGACCATCATCGCCATGCCCAGACCGCTGCCGAGCATCGGCAGGATCATCATGGCCTGCTGCAGGCGACCGCCCGCCGCCTGCGGGATCTCCGGCGGTGCGTCGATGACCAGCTCTCCGGCGGGGATCTCGGGTGCGGGGCGGCGGGGCGCCCGCTTCACGATCACCGAACCCATGGCGACTCCTCCCCCAGGCGCTGACGCACCACAGGTTAATCGCTGCCGCTCACTTCCGCTGCGCCGGTGTGGACAGCGACCGGCGGCGGTGTGGACAGCGACCGGTACGGGGTGACGCGTTGCGGCACAACGTGGTAGACGTACCGGGTGAGCTACCCCTCGACCGCCGCCACGACGCCCTCGGCCGCCGGGCTCGCCCGGGTCACCGTGCACACGCCGCACCGCCGCGTCGACGTCGCGCTGCCGGAGCAGGTGCCACTGGCCGAACTCCTGCCCGACCTGCTGCGCCACGCCGGGATGGGCCTGGCCGACGACGGCGAGCAGCACGGCGGCTGGCTGCTGCGCCGCGGCGACGGCGCCGCCCTGGACGAGGGCAAGTCCCTGCACCAGCAGGCGGTGCGCGACGGGGAGCTGCTGCACCTCGTGCCCGCGCAGGCCGAATGGCCCGAGCTGGAGTACGACGACGTCGTCGAGGCGATCGCCGAGGGCGCCCGCCGCCGCGGCGCCGCCTGGACCCCGGCCGCCACCCGCACCGCCACCCTGGCCGGGGCGGGCGTGCTGCTGGTCGCGGGCGTGCTGGCGCTGCTGCGCGGCGGTCCGCTCTGGGCGCCCGGCGGCTACCTCGGCCTGACCGTGGCGGCGCTGCTGCTGGTCGGCGGCGTGCTGGCCTCCCGGGCGTACGGCGACGGCGTCGCGGGCAGCGCCCTGGCCGGGTTCGCCCTGCCGTACGCGTTCGCGGGCGGTGCGCTGGTGCTCGGCGGCGAGGGCCCCGGCGGCTTCTTCGGCGCGGGCGGCTGGCTCGGCGCCGGGCAGCTGCTGGTCGGCTGCGTGGCGGTGCTGCTGTTCGCGGTGCTGGGCGCCGCGGGTGTCGGGCACGGGCTGCGCGTGTTCACCGCGGGCGGCACCGCGGGCCTGCTCGGGGCGCTGGCCGCGCTGCTGGGCTCGCTCGGGCCGGGCGGCTCGGCGGCGGTGCTGGTCAGCGCGCTGGTCTGCGGCATCGGCCTGGTGCCGGTGCTCGCGATCCGGTTCGGCAAGGTGCCGGTGCCGTCGGTGACGCAACTGCGGGCGCCCGGCGAGGCGGAGAGCCCGTACCAGCGGCGCGGCGGCAGCAACGGGCTGCCCGACCGCAGCCGCGTCTTCGCGGCGGTGGCGCGCTCGGAGGAGCTGCTCACCGGCATGCTGATGGGATACACGGTGCTCATGGCCGGGGCCAGCCTGGTGCTGGTGACCGCAGGCGGGCTGGCCGGGCGGGTGCTCGTCGCGGTCGCCGCGACCGCGCTGCTGCTGCGCTCGCGGCTGTTCGTGACGGTGCGCCAGCGCACCCCGCTGATCGCGGCGGGCCTGATCGGGCACGTGCTGCTGCTCGGCGCGGCGGTGTGGCAGGCAGACGGCGGGCCGCGGGCCTTCTTCGCCGTCGGCGCGGTGCTGCTGGCGCTGGTGGTGGTGCTGGCCGGGCAGACCTGGTCGCGCCGCTCGCCCTCGCCGTACGTCGGCCGCGCCGCGGATCTGTTCGACCTGCTCGTGGTGATCTCGGTGGTGCCGGTGGCCGCCTGGGTGCTCGGTCTCTACGGGTTGATTCAGAGCTGGGCCGCCTGACGATTCTTCCGGCTGCGCCGGATCGCGTGTGAGAATGGCCGCACTGTGCCCAGACGAGCCACGCCCAGCCGCAGCGCCGTGCCGCGTAATCCAGCGACGGCGCTGTTCCGTGTGTCCGGGGTGTTCACCCTGGTGGTGGCGGGTCTGGCACTGACCGCGGCGGGGCCGGCCGCGCCGGCGGAGCTCACGATCGACCGCAGCGCGGCCCTGCGCGCCTCGCGCGACTCGGTCCGCGACGACCAGTGGCAGCTGCGGGCACTCGACGCCGCCGACGCCTGGAAGCTGTCGCGCGGCGCCGGGGTCACCGTCGCGGTGATCGACTCCGGGGTGTCCGCGCACCACTCGGATCTGGACGGCCAGGTGCTGCCCGGGATCGACCTGGTGACCAAGCACGGCGACGGCAGCGACGACAAGGTCGGGCACGGCACCACCGTGGCCGGGCTGATCGCCGGGCGCGACGACGACGACCGCGGCGTGATCGGCCTCGCCCCCGCAGCCAAGATCCTTCCGGTACGGGTCCTCGACGCGAAGAACCGCTACGACGACGCGCGGGTGGTCGCCGAGGGCGTGCGCTGGGCCGTCGACCACGGTGCCCGCGTGATCAACATGTCGCTGGGCGGCGGCGTCGCCAGCGACGCGCTGGCCGAGGCGATCGACTACGCGTTCGCCCGGGACGTGGTCGTGGTCGCCTGCGTCGGCAACGTCAGCCCGGACGGGCCCTCCGACATCTGGTACCCGGCCCGCGAACCCGGCGTGCTGGCCGTCACCGCCGTCTCCCCGGGCGTGCAGCACAGCCTGTGGCAGGGCTCGCTCACCGGCGAGCAGGCGGTCCTGGCCGCGCCCGGCACCGACCTGGTCGGCGCCCGCCCCGGCGGCTACTGGCGGGTCCAGGGCACCAGCTTCGCCGCCCCGCTGGTGTCGGCGACAGCCGCGCTGGTGCGCTCCCGCTGGCCCCGGATGTCCGCTGCCGACGTGGTCGAGCGCCTAACCGCCACCGCGCAGGACCTCGGCCCGCCGGGCCGCGACGATCAGTACGGCTTCGGCCTGGTCGACCCGGTCGCCGCGCTGACCAGGCAGGTCGACCCGGTCGAGAGCAACCAGCTGGACTCGGTGCCCCCGCCCGGCCACGCCGGGTTCGGCGCTGCCCCCGGCACCAGCCTCGAACCCTCCCCGGAACCCGAACCGGGCCCACCGGCTCCCGGCCGACCCGTGCCCGCCCCCGGCCGCCGCGACCTCACCGTCGCCCTGGCCGGCGTCGCCGTCCTCGTCGGCGGCGCCCTCACCCTCCTACGCCGCCTCAGCTCCCACCGCGACTGACGCCCCCCACCGCACCACCACCCCGCCTTCGGGCGGGGAGGTGATCATGCAGTTTCGGGGAAACTGCCGCAAAGGCGGGCGTTATTCGTGCACTTTCCCCGAAACTGCATGATCGACAGCGGATGCGCGCGGCACGGAGGCGCGGCCGGCGGGGCTAGCGCGTGGCGGGGTTAGCGCGCGGCAGGCGGTCGGCGAGGGGTGGGGGTCAGGCGCACTTGCCGGTGCCGACGGCGGTGGTGCGGGTGCGGCCCATCAGGGCGACCGTGGCCGCCTCGTCGGCGGTGACCGCGTAGCCGACGTTCGGGTCGTCCGCGGCCGCGGCGAAGATCACGCCGAGCACCTGGCCGTCGGCCGAGACCAGCGGGCCGCCGGAGTTGCCGCTGCGCACCAGGCCCCGGATGGTGTAGACCTCGCGGGTCACCGTGCCGTCCTCGTAGATGTCGGGGCCGGTGATGTCGCCGACGTCGCGCACGCGCGCCGACTGCGCGTTGTACGGCCCGTCCAGCGGGTAGCCGAGCACGATCGCGTCGGAGCCGGTGCGGGCGGGCGAGTTGGCGAACCGCATCACCGGCGCGGACAGGTCCGGCACGTGGATGACGGCGAGGTCGCGCTCAGGGTCGTACACGACGACCCTGCCGTTCAGGCGCGTGCCGTTGACCTCGACCCGGATGGTCTTGGTGCCCGCGACCACGTGCGCGTTGGTCATCACGTGCTCGTTGGCGAACACGAACCCGGAGCCCTCGATGCGGCGGCTGCAACTCGGGGCGCTGCCCAGCACCTTGACCACGGACTTCTTGGCGTTGAGCACGATCTGCGAGCCGGCCAGCTTCGGGTCGGGGGCGGGCACCTCCTTGACCCGGGTGGGCACCAGGTCGCCGAAGACCTCGGGGAAGCCGTTGGTGTCGACGGTCTCGCGCAGCGCCTCGGTCAGGTTCTTGGCCTCGCCGGGCATGACCTTGTCGATCACGCCGAGCACCAGGCTGTTGCGGACCGCCTTGGCCAGCCACGGCTGGCCCGCGTCGCTCAGCGGCACCGCGACCAGCCAGGCCACCATGGCCACGGCCAGCACCGAGACCACGGCGCCGCCGAGGTCGTCGACGTGCTGCCCGGCCGGGTTGGTGATCGCGCGGCGGACCTTGCCGCCCCACCAGCCGGCCAGCGACTGGCCGAGCACGGCCAGGCCGAACACGGCGATCAGGGAGACGATCAGCTTCAGCGCGCCGTCGGAGACCAGGCCGGCGACCAGCGGGCCGAGTTGCAGGCCGAGCAGGGCGCCGCCGAAGAAGCCGGCGAAGGAGAGCACGCCCACGACGAAGCCCTGCCGGTAGCCGCTCATACCGAAGAGCAGCAGCAGGGCTAGCAGGACCACGTCGACGACCGACATCGGTTCAGCCTACGGAAGGGGAATCGGGGTTGCCACTAACCGGCGTGACGTGTGGCGGCGCCACCACCTCGGGCAGGCTCTCCACGCGGCTGGTGTCCCACGGACGGGACCAGCCGCCGAGGTCGAGCAGCGTCGACAGCACCCCGGCGGTGAAGCCCCAGACCAGCATGCCCCGGGCGTGGAAGGCCGGGCCGATCCAGCCGCTGCGGTGCCGCACCCGGACGCGGTGCTGCGGGTCGGCGAGCTCGGCCAGCGGCAGCCGGGCGACGTGGGCGACCTCCTCCGGCTGGTGCGCCCCGACCGGGTGCGGTGCGTGCCACCAGGCCAGCACCGGCGTGACCAGGAAGTCGGTCACCGGGATCCACAGGGTCGGCAGCTCGGCCAGGACGGTGACGCTGGCCGGGTCGAGGCCGACCTCCTCCTGCGCCTCGCGCAGCGCGGTGGCGGACGCGCCGGTGTCCTGCGGCTCGACCGCGCCGCCGGGGAAGGCGGGCTGGCCCGCGTGGGTACGCAGGGTCGCGGCGCGCTGCATGATCAGCACGTCGGGTCCGGCGCCGGGCTCGTGCTCGTCGGCGAGCAGGATCAGCACCGCGGCCGGGCGGCCGCCGTCCTCGGGGGTCGGGATGCGGGTGAAGTCGACGGCCTCGACCGTACGCAGGTTGGTGAGCAGCGGCTCCAGCCACTGCGGTGGAGTCGGGCTCACGCCGCCGCGGGCGCTCATGCGGCGGCGCCGAAGTGCTGCTCGACCAGGCTGTCGAGGGTCTCGCCGGTCAGCGCCGTCCCGTGGTAGACGCTGGCGCGGCCGTCGGCGCCGACGAACAGCGTCAGCGGCATGCCGTTCAGGCCGAGTCCGGCCAGCAGGCGGCCGTCCTTGTCGTACAGGGTGCGCATGCTGACCTTGAGTTCGTCGGCCAGCCAGGAGGCGCTGTCGCGGGTGTCGCGGCCGATGACGCCCAGCACCGGCACCCGGCCGGAGTCGGCCAGCCGCTGGAGTGCGGGCAGCTCGGTGCGGCACGGGAGGCAATATGAGGCCCACACGTTGATCACCAGTGGGCCGCGCAGCGCGGCGAGGTTGACCTGCTGCCCGCCGGCCATGCAGTCGAGGTCGAGGTCGGGCAGCGCGACGGTCTTCGGCCGGGGCTGCCCGGTGGCGGGCGGGGACGGGCGGGACGGGTCGGCCGGGCCGTACGGCGCGCAGGCGGCGAACGGCTGCGGCACCGGCTCTTCCGACGGCGGGGACCCGGTGCACCCGGCCAGCAGCGACAGCAGCGCCAGCGCCGGGAGCACGCGCCTCACGCGGCGACCTCGATCCCGGCCAGCGCGGCGATCTCCGCCGTGCGCGGGCCCTTGAGCAGCTTGACCGCCTCCAGCGGCGAGGTGGGGCCGGTGCCGTACGACGGGCACATCGGCGCGAGCGGGCAGGCGCCGCAGGCGGGCTTGCGGGCGTGGCACACCCGCCGCCCGTGGAAGATCACCTGGTGCGACAGCATCGTCCAGTCGCGCTTCTCGACCAGCGCCCCGACCGCGTGCTCGATCTTGACGGGGTCGCTCTCCTCGGTCCAGGCCCACCGGTTGACCAGCCGCTGGAAGTGGGTGTCCACGGTGATCCCGGGCTTGCCGAAGGCGTTGCCGAGCACGACGTTCGCCGTCTTGCGGCCGATGCCGGGCAGCGTGACCAGCTGTTCGAGCGTCTTCGGCACCTCGCCGTCGAAGCGTTCGACCAGGTTGCGCCCCAGCCCCATGAGGGACTCGGTCTTGTTCCGGAAGAAACCGGTCGGCCGGATCATCTCCTCCAGCTCGACCCGGTCGGCCCCGGCGTAGTCGGCCGCGGTGCGGTACTTGGCGAACAGGGCCGGGGTGGTCATGTTCACCCGCACGTCCGTGCACTGGGCGGACAGGATCGTCGCCACGGCCAGCTCCAGCGGCGTGGTGAAGTCCAGTTCGCAGTGCGCGTCGGGGTGGATCACGGCCAGCTCGCGCGCCATCCTGCGCACGCGCCGCTTGCGCCCGAGCTCGGTCTCCGGTTTCACCGCTGCCACGGCAGAGAGCCTACGTCGCGGGTGCCGCGATCGACCCGTCGGCGGAGACGCGCGCCCCGTTCGCGCCGAAATCCTGCTCGGTCATCTGCTTCATCAGCTTCAGCGCGCGCTCGTCCTTGTCGGGCTGCGGGATGCCGTACGACCCGGAGAAGTAGGTCGAGCGGAACCGCCCCGAGGCGAAGCTGCCGTCCGGCTTGAGCGAGACGGTGAGCACGCCGCCCCAGCCGACCCGGTCGCCGCTGCTCAGCGCGCCGCCTCCGGCGAAGTTGCCCAGGCTGTACGCGATCAGGCGCCCCTTGTAGAACTCCAGGCCGCGCACCACGTGCGGCCCGTGCCCGATGATCAGGTCGGCGCCGGCGTCGATCACCGCGCGGGCGAACTTCATCGGGTCGCCCCGGTTCTCCCCCAGGAAGAACTCGGTGCCCGGCCGGACGTGGCTCTTGTCGCCGCCCTCGGCGCCCATGTGCACCTGCACCACCACGATGTCGGCCTGCGCCGCCGCCTGCGAAACGACCTTCTTGGCCGAGGTGAGGTTCAGCAGGCTGTTGTTCCCCGAGTACGACGAGAAGCCCAGCACCGCGATCTTCACCCCGTCGACCTGCACGATGGTGATCTCATTGGTCTCGCCGGTGTGCTTGAGGCCGAACTTCTCCAGCGACTGCTGGGTGTTGGCGTAACCCGCGTTGCCGTAGTCCTTGCCGTGGTTGTTGGCCATGTTGAGCAGGCTGAACCCGGCGTCCTTGAGGTGCCCCGCGTACGACGGGGGCACCCGGAACTGGTGGCAGTTGTTCTTCGGGCTGGGGCTCGCGCCCGGCGCCGGGCTGGCGGGGCTCGGGTTGGCCGCCGGCTTCGGGCACTTGCCGGTGCCGGTCTCGTCGGTGATCGGCTGTTCGAGGTTGCCCATCACCACGTCGGCGGGCAGCAGCGACTTGACCTTGTCGAAGTAGCCCCGGCCGTCGTTGGGCGGCAGCTTGCCGGGCGCGTCGCCCATCACGATGTCGCCGGTGGCGGACAGGCTGATGGTCTTGCCCCCGGTCGGCGCGGCGGCGGACGCGCTGGCGGCGGCGGACGGGCCGGCCGCGACCGGGTCGTGCCACTGGCCCACCCCGGCCGAGGACGTGGTGGCGGTCACCACGAGCGCGACCACTGTGACAAGAAGCACGACACCGCCCGCCGCGGACGCACCGGGGCGGGCGCGCAGCACGCTGCGCAGCCGCGCCACGACCGACGGTCGAGCATCCATGCCCGTCGCAGCGATCGAGGTGGCCGGTCGGGGGTGGGGGGTGGGCTGGTCAGCAGGGGTGAGGGGCTCTGTCGACATCGCCGCGGACTCTACCCGCGGCGCGCCACCTGCGACATCGGTCGACCGCCGCGGATTCTGGGGGTTGGCGTCCGGTTGGGGACCGGTTGCGCCTAGACTGACCTCGCGCGGCGTATGGCGGTCCCACGCACCCCGCGCCGATGGAGGTATGGCGATGGACGAGGTGCTGGCTCGCAGCGGAATCTTCCAGGGTGTCGACCCGGAGGCTGCGGAGGCGCTTGCCCGTGAGATGGAGACGATCGAGATCCGCAAGGGCGAGATCGTGTTCAACGAGGGCGAGCCTGGCGACAGTCTCTACATCGTACTCTCCGGCAAGATCAAGCTGGGTCGCCGCGCCGCCGACGGCCGGCAGAACCTGGTCTCCGTGATGGGCCCGTCGGACATGCTCGGCGAGCTGTCGCTGTTCGACCCCGGCCCGCGCACCGCGACCGCCACCGCCGTCACCGACGTCCGGCTGGCCCGGCTGCGCAAGCAGGCCCTGCGCCCGTGGCTGAACAACCGCCCGGAGATCGCCGAGCAGCTGCTGCGGGTGCTCGCCCGCCGCCTGCGGCGGACCAACGACGCGCTGGCCGACCTCATCTTCACCGACGTGCCCGGCCGCGTGGCCAAGAACCTGCTCCAGATGGCGGGCCGCTTCGGCACCCGCGACGGCGGCGTGCTGCGGGTCACCCACGACCTCACCCAGGAGGAGCTGGCGCAGCTCGTCGGCGCCTCCCGGGAGACCGTCAACAAGGCGCTGGCCGACTTCGCCTCGCGCGGCTGGCTGCGGCTGGACGGCAAGAGCGTCATCATCCTGGACCCGGAGCGGCTGGCCCGGCGCGCCCGCGTCTGAGCCATGCCAAATAGGGTAAAATCGGGCATATAGTATCGCTGAAGTGTCGGGAACCTGTCCCTGACACGTCAGCCCCTGGGCGGACCTCGTTGGTCACTGTGGTCGCGAACCTCGCACCTTGGCGAGCGGCTAGACGTGTCCACAGTGACCGATCGTGCGGTGACCCAGCTCCCCTGCCCGGGTGACGGGACCACCTCTCACGCCGCCTCGATCGGTCGGTCGGATGTCTCCGACGATCGAAAGAGGTCCTCACCACTATGAACACGTGGGTTCGACGTTCCCTGAAGGCCGGTGCGCTCACCGCCGGCGCGGTCATGGCCACGGGCACCGCGGCGTACGCGGAAGCCAGTGTCATCAGTGCCGGCAACACCGGCGTGCTGAACGGCACCCAGGTCTTCGCCCCGATCCAGGCCCCGATCAACCTGTGCGGCGTGGCCGTCGGCGTCGCCGGTGACGCGCTCGCCGGCTGCGAGGGCGGCAGCGCCGCCGAGCTGGACGGCGTCTACGACGCGCACCTGATCAGCACCGGCAACCACGGCATCCTCAACGGCACCCAGGTCTTCGCGCCGATCCAGGCCCCGATCAACGTCTGCGGCGTGGCCGCGGGCGTGCTCGGCACGGCGGCCGCGTTCTGCGACGGCGGCGCCTCCGCCGAGCAGCCCGGCCACCACAACCCGACGCCGGGGCACTACCCGACGCCGCGGCCGCGCCCCCGGCCCGACCAGGGCCACGGCCACAACTGCGGGTGCGGCCACCACGACCACGACGGGTACGGCAGCCGCGAGTCCGCGCCCACCGAGGGCCTGCCGCTGGTCGGCAGCCTGCCCCTGGTCGGCGGCCTCGCCGGCGGCCTGCCCCTGGTGGGCGGCCTGACCGGCGGCGGCCTGACCGGCGGCGGCCTGACCGGCGGCGGCCTGCCGCTGGTGGGCGGCCTGGGCGGCCTGCCCGTGGTCGGCGGCCTGGCCGGCGGCGGTCTCGGCAGCGGCCTGCCGCTCGTCGGCCCGCTCCTGGGCGGCCTGTCCGGCGGCCAGAGCGCCGCCCGGGGCACCGACAGCATCGACCTCGGCGCCCTGGACGCGGTCGGCACGGTCGACCGCTTCGACACCGAGAGCGACGACATCGACCACAGCAGCGGCGGCACCGGCGGCGGCACGGGTCACAACGGCAACAACGGCGGCGGCAGCGGTGGCGGCAACGGCCACCACCCGGACCCGCGCCCGCGCCCGCGGCCCCAGCCCTGCACCGACCACAACCACCAGGGCGACCACGGCCGCCACGCCCGGCACGACCACGACGTGAACCTGGTCAGCACGGGCAACCACGGGATCCTCAACGGCACCCAGGTGTACGCGCCGATCCAGCTGCCGGTCAACGTCAGCAGCGTGGCCGTCGGCGCCCTCGGCGACGCGGCCGCCTGGAGTGTCGGCGGCGCCTCGGCGCGGCAGTAGACCCCGGCCCTGCCCGCCGGGCCGGCCCGAGGACACTCTCCCGTCACTCCGGACCGACCAGGCAAAACACTGCACCGCCTGACCCGGCGGGCAGGCCGGACAACGAACACGGCGCTCCGCCACGTTCCATACGTACGGACCCCTTTCGCTGAGTAGTCCGCACGAGCACCACCCGACGTCCCCCGGGGACGGGCTACCCATCCGGCCCGCTCCCCGGGGGACGTCCCGTTTCCGGGCTCACCGGGTCGGTGGGTCACCGGGTCGGTGGGGTTCGTGCAGTTTCGGGGAAAGTGCAGGAATGCCGCCCATGATTCGCGCAGTTTCCCCGAAACTGTCGCCTCACCTCCGCCCGTCGGGCGGCGGGGGCGGAGTGGGGGCGCGTAAGGAAGGGCACCTTCTACCTCGCATTGCGAGAAGGAGGTGCCCTTCCTTTTGCGTGCTAGGCGGGGGCGGGGGCGAGCACGGCCAGGAGCGCGCCGGTCGCGACCAGCGCTCCGGGCCGCACCGTCACCTGCGACACGATCCCGTCGGCGGGCGCGTGCACCGGGTGCTCCAGCTTCATCGCCTCCAGCGTGAGCAGCAGGTCTCCGGCGCCGACGCGCTGTCCGGGCGCGACCAGCACCCGCCCGACCGCGCCGGGCAGCGGCGCGGTCAGCGCGCCCTCCTCCAGCTCCTGGACGGGCAGCGGGAACCGGGGCAGCCGCCGCAGCGCGAGCGAGCCCTCGGCGCTGTCGACGTACGACATGTCGCCGGCGCGGTGCACCTGCAACGCCAGCCGGATGCCGGCCACGTCGAGCACGACCTCGGTGCCGGTGGCCGAGACCACCGCGACGGGCGGGTGGTCGTCGAGCACGCCGACCTGCCCGAGCCCGGCGAGGTCGAGCTCCTCCGGGTCGACCGCGCGCACCCACCACTGGGCCAGCGCGCCGGTGCCGTCGAGGCGGTAGCCGACCTCGACCGGGCCGGCGGGGCCGTCGTACACGACGGTCTGGGCGACGGAGGGGACGTTGCGCCAGCCGGACGGGATGCCGCGCTGGAGGCAGGCCCCGGCGCGGCGGTCGGCGGCGGCGGCCAGGGCCGCGGCCAGGCAGCTGAGGCGTACGGCCTCGACCGACGACAGCAGCGGGGCGAACACCTCGGGCTGGCGGTCGAGCAGGCCGGTGTCGATCTGGCCGGTGAGGAACGCGGGGTGGCGCAGCACGCGTACCAGCAGGTCCCGGTTGGTGACCAGGCCATGGATCCGGGTACGGGCCAGCGCCCCGGCGAGCATCCGCGCCGCCTCGTACCGGGTGGGCGCCCAAGCGATGATCTTGGCGAGCATCGAGTCGTAGTGGACGCCGACCACCGACCCGGCCTCGATGCCGGAGTCGACCCGGATGCCGGGCTGGAGCATCGGCCGGAACCGGCCCGACACCTCGGGCACCTCGAACAGGTGCACCTGGCCGGTGGCGGGCAGCCAGTTGCTGGCCGGGTCCTCGGCGCACAGCCGCACCTCGATGGCGTGCCCGCGCATCGGCGGCGCGCTCGGGAACGGCAGCTGCCCGCCCTCGGCGAGGAACAGCTGGAGGCGCACCAGATCCAGGCCGGTGACCAGCTCGGTGACCGGGTGCTCGACCTGGAGCCGGGTGTTCATCTCCAGGAAGTAGAACTCGCCGTCGGGGCTGAGCAGGAACTCGACCGTGCCGATGCCGACGTACCCGATGGCCTCGGCGACCGCGACGGCGGCCGCGCACAGGTTCTCGCGCAGTTCGGGCGAGACGGCCGGGGACGGCGCCTCCTCCAGGATCTTCTGGTGCCGCCGCTGGATCGAGCACTCGCGCTCGCCCAGGGTGATGGTGTTGCCGTGCTCGTCGGCGGCGATCTGCACCTCGATGTGCCGGGCCTGCTCGACGTAGCGCTCGCAGAAGACGGTCGAGTCGCCGAACGCGCCGAACGCCTCCCGGCGGGCCGAGGAGACCGCCTCGCCGAGCGAGTCGGCGTCGCGCACGATGCGCATGCCCCGCCCGCCGCCGCCGATGGCGGCCTTGACCAGCACCGGGAACTCGTCGACCGTGAGCGGGTCGGTCCAGCTCGGCAGCACCGGCACCTCGGCCTCGGCCAGCAGCAGCTTGGCGTCGATCTTCGACGCCATCACCGAGATGATCTTTGAGGACGGTCCGACCCAGGTCAGCCCCGCCTCGGTGACCATCGCGGCGAAATCGGCGTTCTCGGCGAGGAAGCCGTAGCCGGGGTGCACCGCGTCGGCGCCGGTCTTGCGGGCCGCCGCGAGCAGCAGGTCGCCCCGCAGGTACGTCGCGCTCGGCGCCGACCCCGGCAGCTGCACCGCGTAGTCGGCCTCGGCCACGTACGGCGCGTCGGCGTCGGCCGACGAGTAGACCGCCACCGTCTCGACGCCGACGGCGCGGCAGGTCGCGAAGATGCGCCGGGCCACCTCGCCCCGGTTGGCCACCAGCAGTCGGCGGATCATGGCCTCACCTCTCGGTCTGCGGAAGCGGACCGGGCGACCACCGACAGGCAGATGCCGAGCACGGTCCGGGTGTCCCGGGGATCGATCACTCCGTCGTACGGGTCGGACGACAGGTCGCCCACGGGCCAGGTGAACCGGAACCCCGGCCCGGCCACCGCCCAGGCACCGGGCTCCCGCCCGAGCACCACGGTGATCCGGTCGGCCCGGCCCAGCTCGCGCAGCAGCAGCGCCGCATGGTCGCCCGGCCCGGCCACCGGCGGGTTGGCCAGCACCAGCACCGGCATCCGGGCCGCCACGGCGAGCCGCACCAGCTCCGTGCCCTTGGCGGCCGACTCGGCGTCGACCACGGCGTCCGTCCCGGCCAGCAGCGCGACGCGGTGCCCGTGCACGGCGCCGAACCCGGCCAGCAGCCCCGGTCCCTGCTGCGGGCGGAACTCGTCGAAGTCGGACCCGTCCAGCACCCGGGCCAGCACCTCGCGCGCGTCGGCCGGCCGGTCCGGATCGGCGCTGGCCACGGCGAGCAGATCCTCTGCCTCGTACCGGGGTGGCACGCCCTCGACCGCGGGCGTCGGCGGGCGGAAGGTCACCAGCCGCCGTACGCTCTGCCGCAGCAGCCGCAGCGCGTCGCGGTCGTCCTCGGCGACCAGGTCGACCCGCACCGCCTCGGCCCGGCCGCGCACCACGATCGCGTGGTCGCACAGGTCCGGCAGCGGTGCCAGCCAGGCGTCGAGCGGGCCGAACACCCCGCACAGCACCGGCGTGGCCAGCCGGCTCAGCTCGGCGAGCGCCGGATCGGGCGCGGCGGGGCGGCCCGCGTCGGGCGTCGCCTCCAGCAGCAGCACCAGCGGCAGCAGCTGCCGCCCGGCCAGCTCGACGGCGCGGGCCAGCTTGCGCCGCCCGGCCAGTGCCGGGTCGCCGTCGCGCACCGTCGGGTCGCTGGCCACCAGCATGCACTCGACCCCGTCGATGATGCCCACGGCCGTGACCAGGCCCGCGCCCGCGGGCTCGCCGCCCGCCCGGCCCGCCGTGGCGGCCAGTTCCAGCAGTGCGGAGTCGCTGTCGACGAGCAGTTCGATCCGCTCGCGCGGCAGCAGCTTGCCGCGCGCGTGGTGGCGGGTGACCTCCTTCTCGCCACCGCCGTCGCGGGCCTGCCCGTGCGCCTGCTCCAGCAGCCGCAGCGCGGCCTGGGCGGTGCTCCGGTTGTCGAGGAAGGAGGGCGCGCGGGGGTCCAGCGCGGTGTCGAGCGTCGCCATGGTGAACCTGCTCTCCGGCTTGGTGACACCAGAGCAACGAGCGGTTCAACGCTGCCGACACGCACCCGGCGGCGAGTCACCCTCCGACACGACCCCCACCAGCAACGATGCTGCAGCTTCCCCGAAACTGCAGCAATCGGGACGGTGATACCCGCAGTTTCCCCGAAACTGCGGGTATCACCTACCGAAGAGGTTGTCGAGGAAGCCGCCGAGGCCGCCGCGGCGGGGTTCGGGGACGTGGACGGTGGGCTGGTCGGCGCCGGCGGACCCGGTGTCGCGGCCGGGGGCGTTCTTGTCGGCGGCGTCGAGGTTGACGGCGGCGAGCAGCTCCTCCAGCGCACGGGCCGTGGGGCGGTCGTCCGGGTCGTTGGCCATGCCCTGGCGCAGCACCTCGCAGAGGGAGGCGGGGACGTCGGGCAGGTCGGGCACCGGCAGCGCGAACATCTCGATGAGGGTGAGCAGGCCGGGCGGGCTGTCGCGCTCCCAGCGCGGCGGGGCGCCCCGCAGCAGGGCGTACAGGGTGGCGCAGAGCGCGTACACGTCGCCGGCCGCGGCGGGGTCGGCGCGGCGGAACGCCTCCGGCGGGGCGTACGCGGGGGTCATCACGTCGAGGGTGATGTCGGGGTCGCGCAGCTCGGCCAGGATGGCCAGGCCGAAGTCGGCCAGCGCGGGCTCACCGAAGTGGCTGATCAGGATGTTGGCGGGCTTGACGTCGCGGTGGACCACGCCGCGCTCGTGCGCGTCGGCCAGCGCGTCGGCGATCTTCACGCCGATGTCGCGCACCTCGTGCGGGTTCAGCGGCATCCGGTCCTGGTACGACCCCGCGTACAGCTCCATGATCAGGTATGGGTGGTTGTCCTCGGTCACCCCGGCGTCGAACAGGTCGGCCACGTGCGGGTGCCCGGACATCTTGCCCGCCGCCCGCGCCTCGCGCAGGAACCGCGTGCGGTCCCGATCGGAGTCGATGGTCCGGTTCTCGATCTTGACCGCCACTTCGCGGCCCACCGATCCCTGCACCGCACGGAAGATCGTCGCGTAGCCGCCGACGGCGAGCAGCGACAGATCGGTGAGGCCGGGAATCTTCGGCCCGGCCGGCGGGGTGTCAGTCACGCGCTAGACGGTAGCGCTTCGCCCTTCGCTAACGGCACCCCATGTCGCCAACGCAACGCCGCGTTCGCTCGCCTGCTGCGTCTCCTCTGCCATCGCACGCGCCTGGGCAGCGGCTTCGACCGCCTCGGCGTCGCGGCCCGCCGCGGACAGCACTTTCGCGTACGTCACCGCGGACCGCACCCGGCTGCGCACATCGACGGCCGGCAGCGTCTGGGCCAGCTCCGCCGCGGCCAGCGCGGCCGCGATCTGCCCGTCGGCCAGCAGCGCCTCGCTGTACAGGGCCACGCCCTGGCGGCGGGAGTAGAGCATCGACGGTCCGTGCGGCGCGGCCGCGATCGGGGCGAGCAGCCGCAGCGCCATCGGCGCGTCCCCGGCCGCCAGCCGCGCGGCGGCCAGCAGCGCGCGCGGGCCGACCCGGGCCGGATCGAGCACGCCGTACGGCGAGACCATGGTCAGCACCGAGCGGGCGTCGGACTCGGCGGCCTCGAAGTCGCCCCGGTCCAGCGCCACGAAGCCGCGCACCGTCCCGGCCATGCCGACCAGCAGCGGGTGCCCGACCTTCTCGCCCTCCTCCAGGGCTTCGGCGAGCAGGTCCTCGGCGTGGCCGTACTCGCCCAGCCCGCGGGCGACGACCCCGCGCGCGACCAGCGCGAACCCGCGCCCCCACACGTCCTTGGCGGCGGCGAAGTCGCGGTAGGCGCGCCGCGCCTCCCGGTCGGCCTCGCCGAGGTCGCCCAGCTCGGCGGCGGCGAACGCGGCCACGGCGCGCAGCGTGCCGACCGCCCACGCCTCGCCGACCCGCTCACCGAACGGCAGGAACACGTGCGCGAGCCGCTGCGCCTCGGTCAGCCGCCCCGCGAGCAGCCGCGCGAACGCGGTGGTGCCGCGCAGCCAGGCCCGGCCCACCGGGTCGCGGGTCTCGGCGAACAGCCGCGCCGCGCGGGCCAGGGCCGCGTCGGCCCCGGCGAAGTCGCCCCGGGTGGTGGTCACCCAGGCCAGGTTCTGCAGCGACCAGGCCTGCGACTTGCGGTCGCCCGCGCTCACCGCGATCTGGTACGCCCCGGCGAACCGGCTGGACGCGTCGCCCAGCCGCCCGCTGAGGAAGTCGGCCATGCCCAGCCGCCGCATCGCCTCGGCCCGTTCCCCGGGCAGGTCGGCGTCGGTGGCCGCCTTCAGCGCCTCCGACCACAGCCGGTACGCGTGGTCCGGGTCGCCCTGCGCGACCTGCCCGCGCCCGCCCAGCAGCAGCGCCCCGGCACGCACGCGCGGGTCGTCGGCGGCGTCGGCGATCAGCTTCTCGGCGTCGTGCAGCGCCTCGGCGATGCGGCCGTACTGGAGCAGCGAGCGGGCGTGCACGAGGCGGTCGGGCAGCGGCAGGGCGCCGGGGGCCAGGCGCGCGGCGCGCGTGCCGTACGCCACCGCCTCGGCGGGTTCGCCCGCCTGCCCGGCCCGGCGCGCGGCCCGGCCCAGTGCCGCCACACCCAGCGGGGCGACCTGCCGGGCGGGCACGTCGGGACGCAGCCGCACGGCGTCGGCCAGCCGGGTGGCCCGCTCGGCGTGCTCGGCCACGAACGAGTCGCGCACGTCGTCGGCGACCCCGGCCAGGCCGGGCACGGTCCGTCCGGACGAGACCGTCACCTGCGTCTGGCCCGGCGCGGCCCAGCGGGCCAGGAACGCGTGCCGGTCGGCCAGGTCGGCCTTGCCGACGCCCGCGTACGCGGCCTCGCGCAGCAGCGGGGTGGCGAAGGCGAACCCGCCCCGGACCCGGCGCAGCATGCGGCGTTGCAGCAGCTCGTCGACGGCGCGTTCCAGCTCGACGGCGACCACGGCGGCCGGGCGGCCGTCGCGGCTGGACCGGCGCTCGCGCAGCGCCTCCAGCGCCCCGGCGGGCACCGCGTCGCCGACGACGGCGGCGTCGCGCAGCACCGCGCGCGCCTCGGTGGGCAGCGCGTCGATGCGCGCGGCCAGCACCGCGGCCAGGTCGCGGGAGAGCAGCGTCGCGTCGAGCGAGCCGGGGGTGAGCCGCCAGCCGGCCGTGTTCGGGGCGGCGGGCAGGCCGCGCTGCGCCCCGGCCTTGGTCAGCGCCCCGCGCTCCATCAGCAGCGTGACGAGCTCGGCCAGGTAGAACGGGTTGCCCTGCGCGGTTGTGAGCAGCCGGTCCTCGTCGGCCTGCGGCAGCCGCCCGCCCTTGAGGTACGCCGTGAGCAGCCGGGCCGCGTCCGCGCCGCGCAGCGGCGGCAGCGCCGTCGCCTCGGCGTCGGCGACCCGGGTGAGCTGCCCGGCCCGGCGCACCAGCTCCGGGCGGCCCAGCAGGATCACCAGCGCCGGGCCGGTGAGCTCCTCCAGCGCGAAGCCGAGCGCGTCCAGCGTCTCCGGGGTGCCGTCGTGCAGGTCGTCCACGATCACGACGAGCGGGGACTCGGTGGACAGCGCGTCGAGCAGCCGGGCCACGGCGACGGCGAGCACGGCCGTCTCCCGGCCGGGCTGCTCCGGGTCGTCGCCCGAGACGCCGTGCCACTGGGCCAGCTCGTTCGGGTCGGCGTAGCCGAGCAGCGCCAGCAGCGCCTCGACGTCGACGTTGACCGGGCGGCCGGGCTCGCTGCGCTGGGTGAGCCGCGCGGCCAGGCGGCGCAGCCGCTCCTCGGCGACCGGCCGGGTGACGGCGGTGTTCGGGTCGGCGGGCAGGCCGACGGCCAGGCGCACCAGGTCGGCCAGCGGCGCCAGGCGGCGGCGCTCGCCGTACGCGGCGCAGCGGACCGACAGCACCCGCGCCTGGGTGCGGCTGGCGAAGCGGCCCGCGCTCACCTCGTACCCGTTGGCGAAGCGCTCGACCTCGCTGGCGAACCGGGACTTGCCGATGCCCGCCTCGGCGGTGAAGACCAGCACCCGCGGCTCGTCGCGATCGACGACCTCGGCCAGGCGGCCGGCGACCCGGCCCAGCTCGGCCTCGCGGCCGACGAACGGCCCCTCCTCGCCCAGCCCGGCCCGGCTGCCCCGGGCGTCGTGCAGCCCCAGCAACTCGTACGTCTCGACCGGCTCGCGCTTGCCCTTCAGCCGCAGCGGCCGCAGGGTGCGCCAGCCCGCGACGGACTGGGTCGCCGCGACAGTCCGCGCCCCCGCGTAGACGGCGCCGACGGCAGCCGCGTCGGCCAGCCGCGCGGCGGTGTTCACGGTGTCGCCCATGACCGTGTACTCCAGCCCGGCCTGCACGCCGGCGACCACCGGCCCGGTGTTGATCCCGAGCCGGAGCCCGGTCGGGGCGCTGCCGCCACGCTCGTCGTCGAGCACCCGGCGCACCGCGCGATGCATCGACAGCGCGGCCCGCACCGCCCGCTCGGCGTCGTCCTCGTGCGCCACCGGCGCGCCGAAGACGGCCATGATGCCGTCGCCGGTCAGCTTGTCCACGTGCCCGCCGAACGTCTTGACCGCCCCGGCCAGCGCGGACAGCACCCGGTCGACGACCGCGCCGACCCGCTCCGGGTCCAGCCCCTCCGACCAGGAGGTGAAGTCGGAGAGGTCGCCGAAGAGCACGGTGACGACGCGCCGCTCGGTGGCGGGCAGGGTCGCCGCCGCGGGCAGGGCCGCGCCGCAGTGGTGGCAGAAGCGGGCGGCCGGCACCGGCACGGTCCCGCAGACAGGGCAGGTCATGGCGTCTTCACAGCTCGCTCAACGTTTCGAGGTAGGCAAGTTGTGCCCGCACGGTCCACTCGGCGGCGAAGCGCAGCGCCGGGTCGACGTCGGCGTAGACGACCTCGCAGACCTCGGTGGGGGTGCGCGCTCCCTGGACGATCGCGGCGCGCACCTGGTCCAGCCGCTCCAGGCGGTGGCTGCGCAGCCAGGCCGCGGCGGCGGCGCAGTCGGGCAGCACCGGGCCGTGGCCCGGCAGGCCCGGCACCGGGTACGCGCTGAGCTGGTCCAGGCTGGCCAGGTATGCCCCGACGTCGCCGTCGGGCCAGGCCACCACGCTGCTGCCGCGGCCGAGGATGGTGTCGCCGGTGAACACGACCCGCTCCGCACCGCGCTCGGCGACGAAGCAGACGGAGTCGGCGGTGTGGCCGGGGGTCTTGAGCTCCCGGACCCAGCCGGGCGCCTCGCCGACGGTCGCGCCGGTCAGCGCCGCCAGCGGGGCGACGCCGTCGAGGTGGTCGGGGTGGCCGTGGGTGACCAGGATCCGGCGGACCGGGCCGGCGTCCATGATCGCTTTGAGGTGGGCCGCGTCGTCCGGGCCGGGATCGATGACCGTCCCGTCGTCGAGCAGCCACGTGTTGGTGCCGTCAAGGGTCATCGGCCCAGGGTTGGGCGCCTTGACCAGGGTCACCCACCCCGGCAGCGCCACCGGGCCCACCTGCTGCGTCATGCCAGCGATGCTACTGAGCTTTCCGCGAACGCCCACCCCTCGGCGTTGTAGCCGACACAAGATCGCCGTTCGGATGCCAACTCCGGCCCACCGGCGCGGGATTCCATCCGAACGGCGATCTAGTTGATCAGTCGGCTATCTCGGCGATCAGCTCGACCTCGACCGGCGCGTTGAGCGGCAGCTCACCGACGCCGACCGCCGAGCGGGCGTGCCGCCCGGCCTCGCCGAACACCTCGCCGAACACCTCGGACGCGCCGTTGATGACGCCCGGCTGCCCGGAGAACCCGGGCGCCGACGCCACGAACCCGGTCACCTTGACGATCTTCACGACCTTGTCCAGGCCGACCAGCCACTCCAGCGCGGCCAGGCCGTTCAGGGCGCAGCGGGCCGCCAGCTCCTTGGCGTGCTCGGGCGTGATCTCCGCGCCGACCTTGCCGGTGGCCAGCAGCTTGCCCTCGGCCATGGGGAGCTGGCCGGAGACGTACACGTGGTTGCCGGTGCGCACGGCGGGCACGTAGGCCGCCACCGGGGGCACCACCTCGGGGACCTTCAGGCCCAGCTCGGCGAGCTTCGCGTACGGGTCAGACATCTTTGTCTCTCCTTGTGTCGCCGCGGCCCCCGGCCGCGGATCTCGCTCAGTCGGCCTTGGGCCGCTTCAGGTAGGCGACGAGCTGCTCCGGGTTGGGGCCGGGCACGACCTGCACCAGCTCCCAGCCGTCGGCACCCCAGTTGTCCAGGATCTGCTTGGTCGCGTGGACCAGCAGCGGCACGGTGACGTACTCCCACTTCGTCATGGCCACAACCTAACCCGCACCACCCCGCCGACCGCCGCCGACCGCGCCGCCGGCGTCCGGCCGCCGCCACAGGGGCCCTGCGGAAATGTGCAGTGTGCCGCTAAGCTGAGCCGCTGCGGGGCCGGACGTGCCACCACCGCAGAGTGACGACCCAGGGGGAGAGCGCGCATGACGCAGCCGAACGACCAGCAGCCGTCTGCCGAGCCGGGCAGCTCGTACCCGCCGGCGGTCGACCCGTACGCGGCTGGCCCGATCGACTACCCCACCGCTACTCAGCCCGCGGTGCCGCTGCCCCCGGCCGCCGCGCCGGTCGAGCCGACCGCCACGCTGCCGGTCGAGCCGCAGCCGACGTACCCGGCCGCGCCCGCCCCGGTGCCGCCCGCGGCTCCGGCCGTGCCGGTGCCGCCCGCGGTCACGCCGCAGCCCACGTACACCCAGCCGACGTACACCCAGCCGACCTACGCCGCCCCGGCCGCGCCGCAGCCGGGCTACAGCGCCCCGACCGCGCCGCAGCCCGCGTTCACGACCCCGACCGCGGCGTACCCGGCCCCGGGCGAGCCCGCGCCGCAGCCCGTGACGGGCCAGCCCGGCTACACCGCCCCCGGCTACACCGCTCCCGGCCAGCCGACCTACCCGACCGCGGCGTACCCGACCGCTGACCAGCCCGTGTCGGCCCAGCCCGGCTACCCGGTCTCCGGCCAGCCCGCCTACCCCGGCCAGCCGGGTTACCCGGCCCCCGGCCAGCCCGGCTACGCGCCGTTCCCCGGCGCTCCGGTGCCGCCGGCGAAGAAGGGCCGCCTGGGCATGATCCTGGGCATCATCGCCGGTGTCCTGGTGCTGCTCTGCGGCGCCGGCGGCATCACGGCGTACTTCGTGCTGCGCAACACCGAGGGCATCGGCGCGCCGACGGCCAAGGAGGCGACGCAGAGCTTCCTCACCGCGGTGTACAAGAACAACGACGCGACCGCGGCCGAGAAGCTGACCTGCGAGGGCGCCCGCGACACCGACAAGATCGCCGCGAAGATCGACCAGATCAAGGCCGACAAGGCGAAGCTGAAGAGCCCGTCGTTCACCTGGGAGACCCCGAAGATCTCCGGGGAGACCACGACCGAGGCGACCGCCGCGGTGACCATCAAGCTGGTCACCAGCGACGAGAAGATGTCCGAGCAGGACCTGACATTGACCCTCGTCAAGCACGAGGGATGGTTCGTCTGCGAGGTCAAGTAGCACCTGGCACCATCAACATGTGGTGCTGAACGACTCGAACGCCGGGCCGGCCACGCGCAGCGCACACGACGCTGCGTGGCCGGCCCGTCTGCATGTGGTCACGGGCAAGGGCGGCACGGGTAAGACGACCGTGGCCGCCGCGCTGGCGTTCGCGCTGGCCGCGGGCGGACACCGCACGCTGCTGGTCGAGGTCGAGGGGCGGCAGGGCCTGGCCCAGCTGTTCGAACTGGAACCGCTGCCGTACGCCGAACGCCGGCTGCCCGACGCCGGGGCCGACGTGCGCCTGCTCGCCGTCGACGCGGAAGAGGCGCTGCTGGAGTATCTCGAAATGTTCTACCGGATGGGCCGGGCCGGCCGGGCCCTGCGCAAGCTCGGCGCGATCGACTTCGCCACGACCATCGCCCCGGGCCTGCGCGACGTGCTGCTGACCGGCAAGGTCAAGGAGGCGACGACCCGCGCCGACGACGCCGGGCGCCGGACCTACCGCGCGGTCGTGCTGGACGCCCCGCCCACCGGCCGCATCGGCCGCTTCCTCAACGTCACCGCCGAGGCGGCGCGCCTGGCCAAGCTGGGCCCGATCAAGACGCAGAGCGAGAGCGTGGCCGCGCTGCTGCGCTCCCCCATGACCTCGGTGCACCTGGTGACCCTGCTGGAGGAGATGCCGGTGCAGGAGACCACCGACGCGATCGCCGAGCTGTCGGCGCTGAACATCCCGATCGGCCGGATCATCGTGAACTGCGCCCACCCGCCGCTGCTCGCCGACGCCAAGGTCACCCAGGCCGAGCTCAAGCGCGGGCTCGCCGCCGCGGGCCTGCCCGGCGACCGGCGTACGGTGACGACGCTGCTCGCCGAGGCGCGCGACCACCAGGCCCGCCACGCCCTGGAGCAGCAGCTGCGTACGGAACTGGAGGCGCTGCACCGACCGATGGTGGAGCTGCCGCTGCTGCCCGACGGCATCGACCTGGCCGGTGTGCGGCACCTCGCCGGGCTGCTGCGCGCCGCGGCTTAGGCTGAGCACATGCTCGACGTGGACGCCGTGCTGGGTGACCCCAGAGTGCGCATCGTGGTGTGCTGCGGATCGGGCGGGGTCGGCAAGACCACGACGGCCGCGGCGCTGGCGCTGCGCGCAGCCGAGAAGCACGGACGCCGTACGGTCGTGCTCACCATCGACCCCGCCCGGCGCCTGGCCCAGTCACTGGGCCTGACCGAGCTGGACAACACCCCGCGCGCCGTCGCGGACGTCGACGGGCCGGGCGAGCTGCACGCCATGATGCTCGACATGAAGCGCACCTTCGACGAGGTGGTGCTGACGCACACCGCGCCGGAGCGGGCCCGCGAGATCTTCGCCAACCCCTTCTACCAGGCGATGAGCTCGACGTTCTCCGGGACGCAGGAGTACATGGCGATGGAGAAGCTGGGGCAGCTGCGGGCCGGGGACCGCTGGGACCTGATCGTGGTCGACACCCCGCCGTCGCGCTCGGCGCTGGACTTCCTCGACGCCCCGGCCCGGCTGAGCCGGTTCCTCGACGGCAAGATGCTGCGGCTGCTGATGGTGCCCGCGCGGGCGGGCGGCAAGAGCATGTTCAACCTGGTCACCGCGTCGTTCGGGGTGTTCTCGAAGGCGGTCCAGAAGATCCTCGGCGCGCAGCTGCTGACTGACCTGTCCGGGTTCGTGTCGGCGCTCGACTCGACCTTCGGCGGTTTCCGCGAGCGCGCCGAGCAGACGTACCGGGTGCTCCAGGACCCGCAGACGGCGTTCCTGGTGGTGGCCGCGCCCGAGCCCGACGCGGTCCGGGAGGCGAGCTACTTCGCCCGGCGCCTGGGTGACGAGCGGATGCCGCTGGTCGGCCTGGTCCTGAACCGGGTGCACCGCTCGGACCTGCCGGAGCTGTCCGCCGCGCAGAGCGCGCAGGCGGCCGCCGAACTGTCCGCGGAACACGCGGTGACCGCGCAGGCGCTGGAGGTGCACGCGCTGCTGATGCGGCAGGTGGTGCGGGAGAGCGTGGTGTCCACCGATTTCACCGACGAGTTCCCGAACGTCCCCGTCGCGTACGTGCCCGCTCAGCCGACGGACGTGCACGACCTCGCCGGGCTGCGCACCGTCGGCGACGCCCTCGCGAGCTGACAGTCCGCGACGCCCTCGCGAGCTGACAGGAAGCGCACGGGGGAGCCGCCGGGACCGGGTGTCCGGTTCGCCGACGGCTCCCATACGTGGTGACGTTGGTGATTCCGGTCTCAGGCGCGGACCAGCTCGCGGCGGTCCTGCTCCTGCATGGCGACCTCGAAGGCGCGTTTCCAGCTGGCCACGTGCGGGTGGCGGCGCAGCAGCGCGCGGCGCTCCCGCTCGGTCATGCCACCCCAGACCCCGAACTCGATGCGGTTGTCGAGTGCGTCCGCCAGGCACTCGTACCGCACCGGGCAGCCTCGGCAGACCCGTTTGGCGACGTTCTGCTCGGCTCCCTGTACGAACAGCGCGTCCGGATCTCCGTTCCGGCACGCCGCGAGACTGGGCCAATCGTTGACCATGCCCATGTGTCCACGTCCCCCCTGACGTTCCCTACCGCTCGCGACCTGCCTTTTTCCGCGGGACAGACTGCTCCTGCGGAAGCGGGCACATCCCCCCGATGGTTCCCCCGAACCGACGCGAACGGCGTGCGTTACTCGCCCGCCCATCATGCTCCGTAGTCGGACGATTACGCAACGTTGTCAGCCAAAATGCCTGAAAAAGGTCTTAAACGGCGCATCTCAGTACGTGACCTGGGGTTGTGCGCGCCAAGGCGCGACGCTCCGGGTACCGGTGGGCGGGGGCCCGCCCGGACACGGAGCGTCGCATCGCGAGTAACACATGAGCAGTCGGCGACATCTGGGGAGACATCACACTGCCGGCAACGCAACCACACGCCAGGGGTCGTGCGTCTTGGACAACGACGCATTCCGGCTCCGGTTGCGGCCCCGAGGGCGGCCGCCTCGACGCGGTATGCGAGAACGAAAGCAGCTCACGTAACCTGAGGCGGTGACCCCCATGCGTAAGCGCGACCACAACCTGCTGGTGAATGCCGCGTCCTTACTGATTTGCGGCCTCCTTGCCGGAGTGGTGGTCGCCGCGGCGGCCTTCCCGGCGGTGGCACTGTCCGGTCTGGCCACGAAGGCCGGCAGCGAGGCGTTCGGCCAGCTGCCGGACGAGCTGACCGTGAAGACCTCGCCGCAGATCAGCTACCTCTACGCGTCCGACAACAAGACGCTGATCGCGACGATGTATGACGAGAACCGGCGCGACCTCGCGCTCGCCGAGATCCCCCAGGTCATGCAGAAGGCGATCATCGCGGCCGAGGACCAGAAGTTCTACGAGCACAACGGCGTCGACGTCATGGGCATCGCGCGTGCCTTCATCAACAACAAGGCCGCCGGCGAGGTCCAGCAGGGCGCCTCGACGCTGACGATGCAGTTCGTCCGCCTCTCGATCTCGTACTCGGCGAACACGGCCCAGGAGGTCGTGGACGCCACCGAGGACACCACCAAGCGCAAGGTGCGCGAGATGCGCTACGCGCTGGCCATCGAGCAGAAGATGGGCAAAGACAAGATCCTCGAGGGGTATCTGAACACCGCCTACTTCGGCAACCGCGCCTACGGCGTCTACGCCGCCGCCTCGGTGTACTTCGGCAAGGAGCCTAAGGACCTGACCGCCTCCGAGGCCGCCTTCCTGGCCGCGCTGGTGAAGTTCCCCGGTGACTTCAACGTCGAGACCGGCGTGGGCAAGCAGGAGGCCATGGGCCGCCGCGACTACGTGCTCGACGAGATGGTGCAGACCGGCGCCCTGACGGCCGAGGAGGCCGCGAAGGGCAAGGCCGAGGAGCTGAAGATCGTCGGCAAGATCACCCCGAACGGCTGCGTGCAGGCGACCAGCAACGCGGGCTTCTTCTGCGACTTCTTCCAGCGCTGGTGGAACGAGCAGGAGCAGTTCGGCGCCACCACGTACGACCGCGAGCGGGCGCTGAAGTCCGGCGGGTTCCGCATCCAGACCTCCTTCGACCTCCAGACCCAGAACGCGATGCGCACCAGCATCAACAACGCGCTCAAGGGCTGGAAGTGGAAGTCCGACGCGCTGATGCAGGCGGCGATCGAGCCGGGCACCGGGCGGGTCCGCGGCCTGGCCACCAACCGCAACTTCAAGATCGACAGCAAGACCAAGCCGCAGAACGGCCTCGCCTCGAACCCGGCGCTGGCCAGCAAGGGCATCCGCGGGTCGTACCCGAACACGACCAACCCGCTGATGACCGGCGGCCCGGACATCGCCGGCTACCAGGCGGGCTCGGTCATGAAGCTCTTCACGATGGTGGCGGCCATCGAGAAGGGCTACCCGCTCGCCACCACCATCAACACCACCGCGCCGTACGTCTCGCACATGCGCATCGACGGCGACCCGAACTGCGGCGGCTTCTGGTGCCCGAACAACTCGGGCAACAAGAACTGGGGCCCGCAGAACATGTGGACCGGCTTCGGCAACTCGGTCAACACGTTCTTCGTGCCGCTGTTCGAGATGGTGGGCGGCGCCAAGGTCATCGACGTGGCCAAGCGGCTGGGCCTGACCTTCTACGACAACCCGAACCAGAAGATCGACGACTTCTACCACTCGCAGCACCCGGACGACTGGGGCCCGTTCACCCTTGGCGCCTCGGACCAGACCCCGCTGCAGATCGCGAACGCCTTCGCGACGCTGGCCGCGGACGGCAAGTACTGCAAGCCGATCCCGGTCGAGTCGATCACCAACAGCAAGGGCGAGAAGCTGGAGATCGGTTCGCAGACCGAGTGCACCCAGAACATCGCGGTCGACGTGGCCCGCGCCGCGATCGACGCGGCCCGCTGCCCGGTCGGCGACCAGTCGCTGTACGGCCGCTGCAACGGCACCACCGCCCGCGCCTCCAGGGACATCATCGGCAAGCCGATCGCGGGCAAGACCGGCACCACCGACAACTCCAAGTCGGTGACGCTGACCATCACGACCAAGCAGCTGGCCATCTCGGGCTTCTTCACCGACCCGGACTGGGCGCAGGTCAGCACGCACAAGATGTCGCACGACGTGGTCAACCCATCGGTGCAGAACGCCATGAAGGGTGCCATGAAGGGCAAGGCCGGCATCCAGTTCAGCAAGCCCGGCAGCAACAAGCTGGTCACCGGCAACCAGGTCAGCATCCCGGTCGTGACCTGCAAGCCGATCCCCGAGGCCAAGTCCATCCTGAGCAGGGCCGGCTTCGACGTCGACACCGCCAAGCAGGAGGTCGACTCCCCCTGCCCGAAGGGCACCGCCGCGGGCACCAACCCGACCGGTAAGACGATCAAGAACGGCGTCGTCGTGATCGAGATCAGCAACGGCAAGGGCGCCACCCCGCCGCCCGGCGGGGGCCCTGGCGGTGGCGGCCCCGGTGGCGGCGGTCCGGGCGGGGGCGGTGGTGGTGGCAACGGCAACCACAACGGCCCGATCATCCCGCCGCCGGCCAACCTGGCCGCGCAGCTACGCAAGCAGGAGTAAGTGAGCAAGCAGGAGTAAGTGAGAAGGCCCCGGGCCACCGCAGCAGCGGCGACCCGGGGCCTTCCTCATGTATGCGCTCAGGCGGCGAGCTGACGCCGTACCTCCGCCGAGACCTTGCCGCCCTCGGCCCGGCCCGCCACCGCGGCCTGGACCGCCTTCATCGCCGGGCCCATCACGCCCATGCCGCTGAAGCCGCCGGCAGCCAGCGTCTGCGTGACCAGCTCCACCAGCTCCGTGTCGGAGAGCTGCTTGGGCAGGTAGCGCGCCAGCACCTCCTCCTCGGCCCGCTCCTTGGCGGCCTGCTCGGCCCGGCCCGCGTCGGCGAACGCCACCTCGGCCTCGCGCCGCTTCTTCGCCTCCTTGGCCAGCACGGCGAGCACCTCGTCGTCACTCAGCTCCCGCTTGGCCTTGCCCGCCACCTCGGCCACGCCGACGGCGGCCAGCGCCATCCGCAGCGTGCCGGTCACCACCTCGTCACGGGCCTTCATCGCGGCCCGCATGTCCTCGGTCAGCTGCTCCTTCAGGCCCATGACGACTCCCTGCCCCGCTCGCCGCCGCCGCCGGATGCGCGACAGGCAATGTGCTTCCTCATGGGCGATGAAACTACCCTTAGGAGCATGGGTCCGCTCGGGAAAATCGCCGTCGGCGCGGTCGTGGTGGGCGCGGGCGCGCTCGCGTACGGCACGCTGATCGAACGCAACATGTTCACCCTCCGCCGGTACGACGTGCCGCTGCTGGCCCCCGAGGCCGAGCCGCTGCGCGTGCTGCACCTGTCGGACCTGCACCTGACCCCCGGCCAGAAGCGCAAGCAGCGCTGGGTCAGCGAGCTGGCCGGCCTCGACCCGGACCTGGTCGTCGTCACCGGCGACAACATGGCCCACCCGGACGCCGTCCCCGGCGTGCTCGCCGCGTACGAGCCGCTGCTGGCGCTGCCCGGCGCGTTCGTCTTCGGGTCGAACGACTACACCGGCCCGGTCTGGAAGAGCCCCTTCAGCTACTTCCGGGAGGACCGCGAATACCAGCACGGCGTCGAGCTGCCCACCGAGGAGCTGCGCGCCGCCTTCCTGGCCGCGGGCTGGACCGACCTCGACAACGCCCGCGCCACGATCAAGGCGGGTGGGCGCGTGGTCGACCTCGCGGGCGTGGACGACCCCCACATCGGCCTCGACGCGTACCCGGCCGGGCCCGCCGACCCGGCCGCAGCGGTGCGGATCGCGCTCAGCCACGCCCCGGAGCCCCGGGTGCTGGACGCGTTCGCCGCCGACGGGTTCGACCTGCTGCTGTCCGGGCACACCCACGGCGGGCAGGTGCGCGTGCCCGGGTTCGGGGCGCTGGTCACCAACTGCGGGCTGGAGCGCAAGCTCGCCCGGGGACTGCACCGCTGGGACGGGGCCTGGCTGCACGTGTCGGCCGGGCTGGGCACGCATCCGACCGCGCCGGTGCGCTTCGCCTGCCGCCCGGAGGCGACGCTGCTGACGCTCATCCCGCGCTGAGGGGGATACCGGTTTTGGCGGAGCCGGGGCGGTGGGCTAGTATTTCGGAGCACCGCTTCGGGGTATAGCGCAGCTTGGTAGCGCGCTTCGTTCGGGACGAAGAGGCCGTCGGTTCAAATCCGGCTACCCCGACAGAAGAAGTGCCAGTAGGGCCGGTCCTCCCTCACGGGAGACCGGCCCTACTGCTTTACCTGGGCTTTCGTGTGTCACAAGCCGATGGCTGCGGCTGCGAGCCCGTACCGCCGGGCTTCGTCCCGCAGGTCGACCCCATCGGCTCCGGCAGCGACCCGCTCGTTCGTCGTGGCCATCCGAAACAGCAGCGCGCGAGCGACCGCCGCCACCGGTACATCCACGGTCTTCCACAGCGTCGCCGGAGCACCGTGCCAGCAGAGCGCGTCGGCCACCACGACACCCTCGGCGTACTGGGGCGGCCGCCAGTAGGGCGAGATGTCGATGACCGCCGGAGCGAGCCCGGGAGCGAACAAGACGTTCTTCGTCAGGTCCCCGTGCACGAGCTGAGGACGCCCCAGCGGCTCCAGTGCGCCCCGCAGCCGTCGCGCCACGGCGGCGAACTCCGGGCGGAACTGGATCTCCTGCTCACCCCACACCGCCCTGTCCGCCCGCGCCCACCAGTCCTGCCGCGCTTCCAGGAAGTCCGGGCGGCCGAGATGAGCTACCGCCCGGTGGAATGCGCGGCCGGCGGCAAGGATGTCCCGCCACGTCGAGACCGCGGAGTAGTCCGGTTCGCTGCCCTCGACCCACCGGGTGGCCGACCACCCGTGGGAGACCCAGGCACCGTCACGCGTACAGACCGGCTCGGCGATACGGAAGCCGTCAGGCGTCACCTCCGCGAGCGCACCGGCCAGCCATTCCTGCAGCGGACCGCCGTCCGGCTTGAATACCAGGTCGTCTGCCGCCCACGAGTCGCCTTGCCCACCGTCCAGTCGTCGGGCCGGCCCTTCGACGCCGAACGCGTGCAGGACGGTCGAGGGGAGCTGATCGCGAGACACCGGTGCACGATAGTCCAGCAGAGAACCGGCGCTGAGGCATTTTCCGCATGTACGGGGAAAGCCTCCGGCTGTGGTTTGTCCCTTGGCGCCGGAGTCGGCACCAGAATGCCAGCGTTCGGGACAGACGCCGAGGTCACAGGCCCCCTACATTCGGCAGGCTCTGTGCCCCCCGCATTTTCGGAGACCTCTGTGAACATCGATTTCTCCCTCGAACCATTGTTCTCGACGTACGTCGTGCTGCTACTGCTCAGTGGGGTGATCCTGCTGGCGCTGACCGCGCCGGAGTCGTCCAAGGGCGCTCGGATCGCCAACCTGCTGTTCGGCATCGGCTTCCTCGCCTACGGCCTGTACCTCGCCTTCGTCTTCGACGGCGGGTCGTACCTCATCCTGTTCAAGGCCTTCATCGTGCCGGTGGCGCTGATCTTCCACACCGTCAAGACGATCATCGCCAAGCGCAACGAGAAGGCGGCCGCGGCCGCTGCGGTCGCGTACAACCCGGTAGTTCCGGCGGCTCCGGCTCCGTTGGTGAACCCGGCCATGGAAGAAAGCCGCTGAACGGCGGAAGCATGCCTCGGGGCCACCCTGCCGGGTGGCCCCGCCTCATTTCTGCCAACATGGCGCAACGCGACCCGGCTCAGGCTCGCCATCCGACGCCTGTGACCGGGGTCACCAATTTCGCCGCAACCTGATGCGTCCCCCGACGTGTAGAGGGCGACAGCGGCAGGGACGGCTGGTCTGGCCTGACATCCGCCCGCGCTTTGCAAGGACGGCCTGCCACGGCCGTCGGGTTGACCGGCGACGGGAACTCCGACTGCGGTGGCGAGCCGGATCTGGCGTAACGGGGGGGCGCGGGGACGAGAGTCTCCGCGCCTGCCGTAGCGCCATACTCGACCACCTTCGTCCCGGGAGATCAGGTGCAGGGCCAGCGTGACTTCGCCGAGTTCTACTCCGCGGCGTTCGGCCCGCTGACATCCCAATTGCACGCCTTCGTCGGCAGCCACGCCGAGGCACAGGACCTCGTGCAGGAGGCGTTCTGCCGAGCGTTCGGCAAGTGGTCGACAGTCTCCCGCTACGAGGACCCCCATTCCTGGGTACGGCGGGTCGCCTGGAACCTCGCGGTCAGCCGCTGGCGGCGTACCCGCCTGGTCCGGCTGTGGCAGCGCGACCTGGCACCGGCGGACGTGCCCGAACCCACCGGCAGCGACATCGACCTGGCCCGCGCCCTGGCGGAGCTGCCGCAGGACCAGCGCCAGGCGATCGTGCTGCACTACTTCGCGGACATGGCCGTCGCGGACGTCGCCGCCTTCATGGAGGCACCGGAGGGCACGGTGAAGGCCTGGCTCCACCGAGGCCGCAGCACGCTCGCCGCCGCCCTCGGCGCAGACGGCGCGGACGCACGCGCCGCCTCGCAGGCGCGGACCCGGCCACCGGGAGTCGCCGCGGTCCGTACCACCGTCACCCGGCGCTACGCCACGCGCGCGGCGGCCCTGCTGCTGGGCGCCCTGGCGCTGGCCCTGGGCGCGCTCGTCCCGGTCAGCACGGGGTCGGCACCCACCAATCCCTCGCCCAGCCCGCACCCGTCACCGTCAGCCTCCGCCAGCGCCGAGCCGAGCACTGCGCCGCCTGCGACCTCGCCGAGCCCTACCCCCCGGCCCAGCACCCCGGTCTGCCCTTACGACGCGAAGGCGGCGCTGCTGCTGCTGGTAAGCCCGGCTTCGGACACCTTCGCGAAGTCGTCCCAGCTCCAGAAAGCCTGCCCGGCGATGAAGATCAAAATCACCCGGGCCGTGTATGTCGGCGCCAACGCGACCGTGGCCAAACTCACCCGCCACGCCACCGTGTCAGCGACGGTGACCTCCACCTCGGGCGTCCACGTGGGCGCGCCCGGCCGTCCCGCAGGTGACTGCTACGCCCGCTTGGAGGTGACTGTCGCCGGGTCGGGTTCGCTGCCGTCGTCCATGCCCAACCCGATCCCTGAGCTCGTGAGCTCCGGCAGCCAGTTCAGGTTCGAGGAATACCTGGCAGCACGAGGGCTGCGCCCGCTGGAAACGTCCTGGGTAGACCCAGTGTGCTAGCCGGTCACGAAAGCAGCCGCCTGGTTCGTGCCGCCTTCACGGCGACGAATCCGGCGAGAAGGGTCATGACGGCGGCCCCTCCGGCCAGCCACGGACCGCCAGGCTGCCCCTTCGACGCGTCCGCAGCGGCCGGACTGGGATCGGGCATGCGGGTCGGGGAGGCGCCGGTCGACGCCTGCGCTGCCGACGGCGAAGCGGAGGGCCCGCCGACGGGCGAGGCGGATGTCTGGGTGCTCATCGTGTTCTGCTGCTGAGACGAGTCGTAGTGGTATCTCTGGTGACCGCTCACGAACGGGGTGCAGCTCGCACCGAATTCGGGGGTCATGGTGTAGGAACCAACCGGAGATCCCCGGTGAAACGTCATCCGGAAACGAAATGAGTGGCGGACGTGCGGCGCCAGCACCATGTGCAGCGGCATCTCGTCGGTGGTCCAAAACGACAGCCCCTGGCTCGGCTCAACGTAGAACCACCTCAGCGGGACCGCATGCCATGCTCCTCCGTCAACGCTCCAGGACACGCTCGGCTTGACCGGCGACGTGGGGCCCAGAGTCGGGGGATAGACGTCAGTCGACGGCGTCACCTGGAAGAAGATCCAGCCATCGGTCAAGATGGCACCACTGTCGTTGGTCAGCGCGGCGACTTCGACGATCGGCTGCTCGGGAAGTTTGGCAGTCGGGACCGCGCCGCCGCCCCCGAACTGGGTCAGCGTCAGGTTCCCAGGGCACTGTGCCGGGGTGGGCGACGCCGACGGAGTCGGCTTCGTGGCATCGCTGCTCGGCGAGGTTGACGGTGAGGGCTCGGTCGCCAGCGCGGGGGTCGCGCCGAGGGCGGCCCAGGCCGCGAAAGCTGCGGTCGCGACACCGAGGTACGTGGATCTCCGGGCGGCGCGGGGCACTGTTACCTCCGGAACGTCAGGTTGCGGGCAGGCAGAGGTTAACCATGGCTGCCAACAGATACCGACCCGGTGGCCGCCGCGGAACGTCGTCGCTTCTCGACACAGCCGGCAGAGCACCGGCTTCCGCGCCTGCCGTCAGCTGGGGTCGGCCCACAGATAGCGCCCGACCTGCGCCGGTCGGCGGTAGTACATCCGCAGCCGCTCCGACAGCAGCAGGTGCCGCCCGTCCCCACCCTGCTGGTGCGCGCCCGCGAGGACCGCGTCCGCCAGCGCGTCCAGCTGCTGCGGGGTCAGGTCGACGCGGCCGCCGGTGCCCATGCGGAGCTCCACCGTCCGGCCCGTCGCGACGTCCCGCGCGACGAGATAGATGGACGGCCCACCCCTGGTGTCGTGGACCTGGCCCTGGACAGTCGAGGCAGCCAGGTCCACCGTGCGCGTGCTGAACGCGCCGCGCACGGTCAGGGCCGAGCCCGCCAGCCAGGCCGCATCGCGCAACGTCGAGAGCAGGCCGCACCAGGCGAAGAAGTTCATCGCCAGCACGAGCGCGACCACGCAGGCCGTCCCCGCCACGCTGATCTGCGGCGAGGTGGCGATATCGTGCGCCACCTCCCAGAGGACCCTCACGGCGACCGCCGCCATGAACAGCCAGAAGGTCGAGAAGGCCAGGCGCTGCTTCCACGTCGAGTCGCGAAGGACCACTCGCGGGGAACCGGGGGGTGTCACGGCGCCAATGTAAGCATCGGTGCCAAGCCGGCCTGCCACCGAGCATGCGGGGAGGTCAGCGCGGAGTGCCGAAGCTCACCTTCCCAATATCCGGGAGATGGGCAGCGGTTCCACCCCTACCGGCCTGATCTGCTGGTCCCTTGGCTGACAACGGGATCACCGTTCGGCGCCGGAAGCCGTCTACGAGGCGTTCTCAGAAACCCCGATTTCTCGCGCACGGTGAGTAAGCTTGGCGGCCGTAAGCCCCTTACCCCGGAATAGTGGATCAAGCGGAACCCCACCTCGTGCCCCTTAACCGCATCATCGACGATGTCGCCGCGGCATTGCGTGCCTCACGCAGTGCGGTCGACGCGTGCGGTGCCACCGTGACGGTCCTCAGCCGCCACACCCCGGCACTGATCGAGGCGCTGCTGCACGTCAAGGACCAGCTCCGCTGCGTCTCCGCCAGCGGCGCCTGGCAGGTGTTCTCGGCGGTGCCCCTGGGCCGGGGCGTGGTCGGCCGGGTGTACGCCAGCGGCCAGGCCGTCACCATCCTCGACGTCGCCAACGATCCCGACTACATCCGGCTCGGGCCCCCCATCACCGCCGAGATCTGCGCCCCCATCATCGACCGCACCGGCCACCCCGTCGGCGTCCTCAACGCCGAGTGGGCCGAGGGCCAGGCGCTGGACGGCTGGGAAGAGATCATCGTGCAGGCCGGACGCCTGCTCGGCGCCCGGCTCAGCGAGCTCGGCGGCCCGCCGCCGGAGACCCGCAGCGAGCAGCTGCTGCGGCACTCGCTGGCCCTGACCAGCGCCGAGACCGACGCCGAGGTGCTGATGCGGGCCTGCCGCGCGGCGCGCGAGGTCACCGGGCTGGCCGCGGCCGTGCTGCTGCGGCCCGCTCCCGACCTGCTGCCCGAGCTGGGCCTGCCGGTTCCCGAGCCGGGCGAGCCCGAGCAGCCGGGCAACGTCGTGATCGCGGCCAGCTCTCCCGAGCCCCGGGACCGGCCGCTGGTGGCCCGGCTGGCGCAGATCGACCCGGAGCGGCTGTCCGCACTGCTGGACGAGGCCTGCCGGTACGGGGCGTCGTACACGCTCGGCGATCCGGCGGTGCTGGACGCGCGCGGGTTCGAGGCGCTGACCGGGGCGGGGGTCCGCACGATGATCGCCGTGCCGCTGGGGACGAACACTCCGTCGGTGACCTCGTCGACCGGCGCGCTGGTGGTGCTGGACGAGACCGCGATCATGCCCGACAGCGCCATGGTGAACCTGCTGGAACTGCTGGCGGCGCAGGCCACGAGCTGCCTGGAGAAGCTGAGCACGCTGCGGCGGCTGCACCACCAGGCCAACTCCGACCCGCTGACCGGGCTGCGGCACGGCGGCCCGTTCGGGGCTCGGCTGGCCACGGCGACACCGGGGCAGACGGCGCTGCTCGCGATCGACATCGACGAGTTCAAGACGGTCAACGACACGCTCGGCCACGCCGCGGGAGACCGGGTGCTGGTGCAGATGGCGACGGCGCTGCAACAGGCGCTGCGGCTCGGCGACGAGCTGTTCCGGGTCGGCGGCGACGAGTTCGTCGCGGTCATCGACGTGCCCAGCGCCGCCGAGGCGATGCGGATCTCCGAGCGGCTGCTCTCGGCGGCGCGGGCGACCGGCCGCACCATCAGCGTCGGCGTGGCGGTCCAGCGCGAGCAGGAGAGCCCCGAAGCGGCCCTGTATCGCGCGGACCAGGCCCTCTACAAGGTCAAACGAGCCGGCCGCAACAACGCCCTCCTCGCCGACTGACCGCACTCCCGACTGCGTTCCAGCGCCACAGCGTTCCAGCAGTTTCGGGGAAAGTGCTGGAATCTCGGGCCCCATTCCGGCAGTTTCCCCGAAACTGCACGCATCCCTTCCCCGAAACTGCACGCATCACGCCCACCCCGGCCAGGCGGGGAGGGACGGGCGTCAAGAAGGGCACCCTCTACCGCGCGATGCGATGAGAAGGTGCCCTTCTTGCCTCAGTCAGCGGGAGAGTTCCGTGGCGAGGAGTTCGGCGATCTGGGCGGTGTTCAGGGCGGCACCCTTGCGCAGGTTGTCGCCCGTCACGAAGAAGTCCAGCGCGCGCGGGTCGTCGACGGCCCGGCGGATGCGGCCGACCCAGGACGGGTCGGTGCCGACGGCGTCGATGGGCATCGGGAACTCCCCGGCGCCGGGGTCGTCCACGACGATGACGCCGGGGGCGCTGTCCAGCACCGCGCGGGCGTCGCCCGCGTCGACCTCGGACCCGAACACCGCGTGCACGGCGACCGAGTGGCCGGTGACCACGGGGACGCGTACGCAGGTCGCGCTGACCTTCAGGCCGGGCAGCCCGAGGATCTTCCGGGACTCGTTGCGCATCTTCAGCTCTTCGCTGGACCAGCCGCCGTCCTTGAGCGAGCCCGCGAACGGCACCACGTTGAGCGCGACCGGCGCCGCGAACGGGCCGAGGTCGTCGCCGACGGCGTGGCGGACGTTGCCGGGCCGCGAGCCCAGCAGCCGGTCCCCGGCCACCTTGGTGAGCTGGTCGTGCAGGGCGTCGACGCCGGACTGGCCGGCCCCGGAGACCGCCTGGTACGACGCGAGCACCAGTTCCTTGAGGCCGTACGCGTTGTGCAGGGGCGCGATGGCCACGATCATCGCCAGGGTCGTGCAGTTGGCGTTGGCGATGATGCCCTTGGGCCGGTTGCGCGTCTGCTCCGGGTTGATCTCGGGCACGACCAGCGGCACGTCCGGGTCCATCCGGAACGCGCCGGAGTTGTCGACCGCGACCGCGCCGCGCGCGACGGCGATCGGGGCCCAGATCGCGGAGACCTCGTCGGGCACGTCGAACATCGCCACGTCGACGCCGTCGAAGGCCTCCTCGCTGAGCGCGACGACCTCGACCTCCTCGCCGCGGACCGTCAGCCGGCGCCCGGCGGAGCGGGCCGAGGCGATGAGGCGGATCTCGCCCCACACGTTGCGGCGGTGGCTGAGGATGTCGAGCATCACCGTGCCGACGGCGCCGGTGGCGCCGACGACGGCGAGGGTGGGGAGCCTGCCGGGGGTGGGCATGGGCACGGCCGTCACCTGCCGGTACCGGCGTAGACCACGGCCTCCTCGGACCCGCCGAGCTCGAACGCGTCGTGGACGGCGCGGACGGCCTCGTCGAGGTCGGTGTCGCGGCAGACCACGGAGATGCGGATCTCGGAGGTGGAGATGATCTCGATGTTGACGCCCGCGCGGGCCAGCGCCTCGCAGAAGGTCGCGGTCACGCCCGGGTTGGAGCGCATGCCCGCGCCGACCAGCGAGATCTTGCCGATGTGGTCGTCGTAGAGCAGGCCCTTGAAGCCGACGCGCTCCTGGACCTTCTGGAGCGCGGCCATGGCGGTCGGCCCGTCGACCTTGGGCAGGGTGAACGAGATGTCGGTGCGGCCGGAGGCCTCGGTGGAGACGTTCTGCACGATCATGTCGATGTTGATCTCGGCATCGGCCAGCGCGCGGAAGATGTTGGCCGCCTCGCCCGGCTCGTCCGGCACGGAGACGATCGTGATCTTGGCTTCACTGCGGTCGTGCGCCACGCCGGTGATGAGTGCTTGCTCCACGGAAAGGTCCTCCATTGATCCGGTGACGAGGGTTCCGGTCTTGGTCGAGTACGAAGAGCGGACGTGGATGGCCAGCCCGAACCGGCGCGCGTACTCCACGCTGCGCAGGTGCAGGATCTTGGCACCGCTGGCCGCCAGTTCGAGCATCTCCTCGTACGTGATCTGCTCGACCTTCTTGGCGTTGGGCACGATCCGGGGGTCGGCGCTGTAGACGCCGTCCACGTCGGTGTAGATCTCGCACACGTCGGCCTTGAGCGCGGACGCCAGGGCCACCGCGGTGGTGTCCGAGCCGCCCCGGCCGAGGGTGGTGATGTCCTTGGTGTCCTGGGAGACGCCCTGGAAGCCCGCCACGATCACGATCGCGCCCTCGTCGAGCGCGCCGCGCAGCCGGCCCGGCGTCACGTCGATGATGCGCGCCCTGCCGTGCGTCGACGTGGTGATCACGCCCGCCTGCGATCCGGTGTACGACCGGGCCTCGTAGCCCAGGTTGTGGATCGCCATCGCCACCAGCGCCATCGAGATGCGCTCACCGGCGGTCAGCAGCATGTCGAACTCGCGACCGGGCGGCAGCGGGCTCACCTGGTGAGCCAGGTCGATCAGCTCGTCCGTCGTGTCGCCCATCGCCGACACCACCACGACCACGTCGTTGCCGGCCTTGCGCGTCGCCACGATCCGCTCGGCTACCCGCTTGATCCGCTCGGCGTTGGCGACCGATGAACCGCCGTACTTCTGCACCACGAGGGCCACGGTGCCGGGCTCCTCTCCACGTCAGGGCTTAGGGACGTCTCAGCTTAACTGCGCCCTCCGCGAGCACCTGCGGCTCGATCCCAGCAGTCGGGCGGCGGTGCTGGTGGCGTACGAGATCCTCTGCCGCACCGGCTCGCCCACCCTCCGGTCGTCCGCCGGGTCCGGGCTCCCGCCGGAAGAAATCTGTACTGTGACACCCGCCACACCGAGTGCGGTGCGCCGGGGAGTGGAACCGGGCGGCGACAATGGGCCCGTGCGTCGGGCTGCCCTCACCCCCCTTGCCTTGATCGTCGCGACTGTCGCCCTGTCGGGCTGCGGGGACACCGTCCCCCAGGCCACGCCGAGCGCCAGCGCGACGGCCGCCGCCGGTCCGGTCGAGCCGACCGAGCCGCGCGCCCAGCTCGCCGGGCGGGCCGCGGCAGCCAAGGACCTCAAGCAGGTCGCCACGTACACCTTCACCTCGCCGAAACGGCCGGTGCGCCGGGTGACCATCACCCGGGCGATCGACCGCACCTGGCGCATCGACCTGCCCGGCGGCGCGCAGAGCGGCCAGGTCGACATCGCGCTGGTCTGGACCGCCGGGGCGCTGCACCAGTGCGCCCTGCCCGCGGGCAACCACCCCTACGCCGGCTGCGTGCGGCTGCCCGGGGCGCTGCCCGCCAAGGCCGACGTGAAGCTGGAACACCTGGTCACCGACTGGCTGACCGTGCTCACCGACCGCCGCGCGGCACTGGCCGTGGCCGAGGTCGACGCGCTGCCGGGCGCCATCGGCCGCTGCTACTCGGTGGAGTCGTCGGCGGCCAGCCTCAAGCTGCCGATGGACCCGGGCATCTACTGCTTCGAGAGCGACGGCACGCTGACCGCGGCCCGGGTCGGCTTCGGCACGCTGATGCTGGTCGGGGCGCCCGCGCCGGGCCCGCAGACCGTGCAGCTGCCCGGCCCGATCGTGCCCGGCCAGCCGCTGCCGATCAACGCCCCGCCCTCCCCCAGCCCGTCCGTCTCGGCCTCCGGCACCCCGAGCCCATCCCCGAAGGCGTGACAGCAGACGCTGTCCACAGCCGAGAATCGGCGGTATCTCTGGATCTGCCCGTGCCGGTACGCTGAAACTCCTTACGCGTCGAGCAGGGAGGGTGATGATCGTGACTGTGACCATCGATCTGCCCAGCGATGGCGTGATCACGCGCGCGACGTTCGAGAACCTGCCCACGCCCAACCGGGGCTGGGCATGGGAGTTGCACGACGGAAGGCTGGAGCTCGTCCACATGCCGGTCACCATCTGGCACTGGCAGATCATCCTGATGATCCTGGAGCACTGGCGCCGCCACGGGCACGAGGTCGCCGGGGAGCAGTACGTCGCGGACAGCGGTTTCGTCCGCGGCGGCAGCGGCCGCAACAACTTCGTCGCCGACGGCGTCGTCTTCGTCGCCGGGCACCGGCCCCGACCTCGCGATACGACCCACGACGCGGGAGTCATCCACGTCGTAGTCGAGGCCGTCTCGGACCGCAGCGAGGAGAACGACGCCGTGAACAAGTTCGGTGTCTACGCGGCTCTCGGCGTCGAGCACTACTGGATCGTGCGCGGGGACGCGGACGCAGACCAGGTCGACGGCATGATCACCATGCACGTCCTGCGCGACGGGGCATACGAGGTAGCCGGACACCGCATGGTCTCCCGTCTTGGCGAAGGATCCTGAAACCGCAGGTCGGCGAGCACGGGGCAGCAGGATGAGCACCCGTCCGGTGGGATGTCCGGCATGGGGGTACGCGAGAACCTGGTCCCGCCCGCCGGTGTCGCCCGGCAGCTGGCCGTCCAGAGTCTGCTGTTCGGGGTCGGGCAGGGCACCTTCCTCACCGGCAGCGCCGTCTTCTTCACCCGCGTCGTCGGCCTGCGCCCGCACGAGATCGGCCTCGGACTGTCCGCCGCCGCGGCGACGGCGCTGCTGCTCTCCGTACCGCTGAGCTCGCTCGCCGACCGGCTCGGCCCGCTGATGCTCTGGAGCCGGGGCGTCGCGCTGCAGGGGCTGCTGTTCGCGGTGTGGCCGCTCGTGCGCGGGTTCGCCACGTTCCTCGTGGTGATCGTGGCCGTGGAGCTGCTCGGCACCGTGGCACAGGCCGGGCGCAGCGTGTATCTGATCGAGGCCCTCGACCCGAAGGAACGCGTGCGGACGCTCGCCTTCTCCCGCTCCTGGCTCAACGTCGGCTGGTCACTGGGTGCCGGGCTCGCCGCCCTGGCGCTGGCGATCGACGCCCGGCCCGCGTACTACGCGATGGTGCTGGTCAACAGTGTTCTGCTGCTCGGCAACGCCGTCTTCATCGCCAGGCTGCCCGGGGCCGGGCAGCGCCGCGAGGCCCGGGCCGAGCGCCCGCGCGTGCTGGAGGTGTTCCGCGACCGGCCCTACCTGGCGGTCACCGCCGTCTGCGCGGTGATGGGCTGCTTCGTCACGGTGGAGCTGGAGGTGGCTCCGCTCTGGCTGCTGCACGACACCGACGCGCCGCGCTGGTGGCTGGGCGTGCTCACCCTGATCAACACATTGATGGCCACGACGTTGCAGGTGGCGCTGACCAGCGGGACGCACACCCTGCCCGGGGCCGTGCGCGCGCTGCGGCTGGGCGGCGTCGCCGCGGCGGTGGGCTGCCCGGTCTACCTGCTCGCGGGCGGCACCAGCGGCTGGCTGACGATGGCGCTGCTGGCGGTGGCCACGGTGCTGCTGACCCTGTGCGAGCTGCTTCAGTCGGCGGGCGCGTGGACCCTGATGGCCGAGCTGCCGCCGGCGGAGCGGCGGGGCGCGTACCTCGGGGCGTACCGGATGGGCACGTCGGCGCAGATGATGATCGGGCCGGCGGCGCTGATCGCGCTGGCGGTCAGCACGGGCGGGTGGGGCTGGCTGGTGATCGCCGGGCTGTTCGCGGTCGGGGCGCTGATCATCGGGCCGGTGGTGGGACGTGCGGCGGACTCGCGTCCCAGTCTTCGGGCAACTGCTCCCGCAACGGCCACAGCGGCGTAAAGTCGACCACTGTCATGCGGTACGTGAGCCTCCTGCTTCGCTGCCGCGACGAGGCCTAGCCGCTGCCCACTGCGCAGCCACACCGGCACCTCGTCGCGGAGTAGCGGCGCGTGCCCGTTTGCCGGTTTCCGTTCAGCTCCCGGTCCCGGCATTTCTGTTGCCTGGTCAACGACATCGATCCACGTGCCCGTGTGCTTGACCACACAACCGCGTCGGATCGCGCGACCCGCATGACTTTCAAGGAGCATGGAACCCATGTCTGCTGCAGCTCAGCGCCCCAGCAAGATGCCCTTCCAGCGTTATCGCGGCTACCACGAGCAGTTCCGCGTGGACGTCGCCGACCGGACCTGGCCCACCCGCCGCGTCGAGGCCGCCCCGCAGTGGTGCGCGGTCGACCTGCGCGACGGCAACCAGGCCCTGATCGACCCGATGTCCCCCGACCGCAAGCGCCGCATGTTCGAGCTGCTGGTCAAGATGGGATACAAGGAGATCGAGGTCGGTTTCCCGGCGGCCAGCGAGACCGACTTCTCGTTCGTGCGGCAGCTCATCGAGGAGCAGCTGATCCCGGACGACGTGACCATCCAGGTGCTGGTGCAGTGCCGCGAGCACCTGATCGAGCGGACGTTCGAGAGCCTGCGCGGGGCGAAGCGGGCGATCGTGCACTTCTACAACTCGACCTCCACGCTGCAGCGCGAGGTGGTGTTCGGGCTGGACACCGACGGCATCACGGCGATCGCGACCGACGGGGCGCGGCTGTGCCAGAAGTACGCCGAGATGATCACCCCCGACACCGAGATCCGGTACGAGTACTCGCCCGAGTCCTACACGGGCACGGAGCTGGAGTACGCGCTGGAGGTGTGCTCGGCGGTGATCGAGGTCATCGACCCGACGCCCGAGCGCCCGCTGATCATCAACCTGCCCGCCACCGTCGAGATGGCCACGCCGAACGTGTACGCCGACTCGATCGAGTGGATGCACCGCCGCCTGCCGCGCCGCGACTCGGTCATCCTGAGCCTGCACCCGCACAACGACCGGGGCACCGGCGTGGCCGCCGCCGAGCTGGGCCTGCTGGCCGGCGCGGACCGGATCGAGGGCTGCCTGTTCGGCAACGGCGAGCGCACCGGCAACGTCGACCTGGTCACGCTGGGCCTGAACCTGTTCAGCCAGGGCATCGACCCGAAGGTCGACTTCACCGGCATCGACGAGATCAAGCGCGCCGTGGAGTACTGCAACCAGCTGCCGGTGCACGAGCGGCACCCGTACGCCGGTGACCTGGTCTACACGGCGTTCTCCGGCTCGCACCAGGACGCGATCAAGAAGGGCCTGGACGCGCACGCCCGCAAGGCCGCCAAGGCCGGGGTGCCGGTCGAGGACTTCGAGTGGGGCGTGCCCTACCTGCCGATCGACCCGAAGGACCTGGGGCGCTCGTACGAGGCCGTGATCCGGGTCAACTCGCAGTCCGGCAAGGGCGGCGTCGCGTACATCATGAAGTCCGAGCACCAGCTGGACCTGCCGCGCCGCCTGCAGATCGAGTTCTCCGGCGTGGTCCAGCGCCGCACCGACGACGCCGGTGGCGAGGTCACCCCGGCCGAGATGTACGCGATCTTCGCCGACGAGTACCTGACCGACCGCCGCCTGGCGGTGCGCTCGTACTCGGTGGCCACGGTCGACGGCAAGGTGGAGCTGGCCGCCGAGGCGGACCTCGACGGCAGCGCCTGTCGCCTGACCGGGGTGGGCAACGGCCCGATCGACGCGTTCATCCACGCGCTGTCCGACCACAGCGTGCGGGTGCGGGTGCTGGACTACGCCGAGCATGCGCTGACCAGCGGCGGTGACGCCCAGGCGGCCGCGTACGTCGAGTGCGACGTCGACGGCGAGACCCGCTGGGGCGTGGGTGTCGACGCCAACATCGTGACGGCCTCGCTGAAGGCGGTCGCGAGCGCGGTCAACCGCAGCTGACGACGTTCACGAGGAGGGGCACCGGCCGTACTCGGGCAGGTGCTCCTCCTTCTGTCTGCGCACCTCGGCCTTGGTCAGGGGCACGTGCGGGCAGACGAACAGCGCCACCGCCGCCGCGACGACCAGCACCCCGGCCGCCCACAGCGCCGCCTGCCGGTAACCGGCGGTCATCGGCCCGGCCTGCTCGTACTGTTCTCCGGTGAGCCCGACGAGCAGCGGCAGCACGGCCACGGCCAGCAGCGACCCGGCGCGGGCGGCGGCGTTGTTGACGCCGCTGGCCACCCCGGCGTGGCGCACCGCGACCGCGGCCAGCACCGCGGCGGTCAGCGGGGCGACGAACAGGGTGAGGCCGACGCCGAAGGCCAGCACCCCGGGCAGGATGCCGGTCCAGTAGTCCGTGCCCGGACCCACCTCGCGCAGCAGCAGGATGCCGATCGCGCAGCAGACCGGGCCGACGGTGAGCTGTAGTTTCGGCCCGATCTTCGTGGCCAGGGCGCCGGAGCGCTCGGCGAAGGCGAACATCAGCAGCGTCATCGGCAGGGTGGACAGGCCCGCCTGGAGCGCGTCGTACCCGACGACGTTCTGCAGGAAGATGACCAGCAGGAACAGGAAGCCGCCGAACGCGCCGTACACCAGCAGGGTGTAGAGGTTCAGCACCGAGAAGGCGCGCGAGTCGAACAGCTTGAGCGGCAGCATCGCGCGCGGCCCGCAGTGCCGCTCCCGCAGCACGAACGCCACCGCCCCGGCCACGGCCACGATCAGCCCGCCCAGCACGGCGACCGACCCGAACCCCCGCTCCGGCCAGGCGATCAGCGCGTACGTCAGCCCGGCCAGCGCCACCGCCCCGAGCAGGCCGCCGGCCAGGTCGAAGTGGTGGTCCACCGCCGGCGAGCGGCTCTCCGGCACGTACCGCCGCGCCAGCAGCACCGCCACCGCCGCCAGCGGCACGTTTATCAGGAAGATCCAGCGCCACGACGCCTGGTCGATCAGCACCCCGCCGACGAACGGGCCGAGCGCGGTGGTGACCCCGGCCAGCCCGGACCACGCCCCGATGGCGCGTGCCCGGTCGTCGGCGGTGAACGAGGCCTGGAGCAGCGCCAGCGAGCCCGGCGTGAGCAGCGCGGCGCCCACGCCCTGCACGATCCGCGCGGCGATCAGCAGCTCGACGGTCGGGGCCACGCCGCAGGCCACCGAGGCGACGGTGAACCAGACGACGCCGACGACGAACATCCGGCGCCGTCCCCAGTGGTCGCCGAGCGCCCCGCCGAGCAGCACGAACGCCGCCAGCGTCAGCGTGTAGCCGCTGATCACCCACTGGAGCTGCGCCAGGGTCGCCCCGAAGTCGCGGCCGAGCGAGGGCAGCGCCACGTTCACGACGGTGGAGTCGAGGAAGGCCATGCCGGAGGCGAGCACCGCCGCGGCCAGCGTCCCCTTGCCCGCGCGGCTGCGCAGCACCAGTCCCCCACCGTCCACCCGCACCATTCTCGTCGCCGTCGCGCCGAACGCACGCTGAAACCGGACACCTGCGCAGACGTCTTCCGAGTAGTTGCGACAGCAGGGATCAGCCGTAGGGTGAGCACGTGCGATCCCCCAAACCCCTCAGATGGACCGGTATCTCCCTACTCTTGTGCGCCACCCTGTTCGCCGCCGCGTGCGACCCGGAGACGGGCGGCACGGGCTCGCCCGGCACCGGTAGTAAGAGCAGCAGCAACGCCCGTCCGCCGGCGGCCGCCGGTGACGGCGCCACCGCGGCGGCCTCGCTGAAGAGCCTGAAGGTCGCCGAGCCCCAGCCGATGACCGGCTACAGCCGCGACCGCTTCCCGCACTGGAAGAAGGCGGGCAGCAACTGCGACACCCGCGACACCGTGCTGGCGCGTGACGGCAAGAACATCAAGCTGGACGGCTGCAACGTGACCGGCGGCAGCTGGCACAGCGTCTACGACGGCCTCAACACCACCGACCCGCTGAAGGTCGACATCGACCACATGGTGCCGCTGGCGGCCGCGTGGCGCGCCGGGGCCGACTCGTGGACCGACGACAAGCGCTCGGACTTCGCCAACGATCTGACCCGGCCGCAGCTGTTCGCGGTGTCGTCCACGAGCAACCGGTCCAAGGGCGACCAGGACCCGTCGACGTGGAAGCCGCCGTCGCGCGACTTCTGGTGCACCTACGCCGTTGATTGGATCACGGTGAAGACGTACTGGAAGCTCACCGTGACCACGGCCGAGAAGGCCGCCCTGACGGACATGCTGGAGACGTGTGTCTGACAGCCCTGACGGCCAGGTCTCCACGGAGGAAGTCCGATGAGCTCCTTGACCACGAACATCGTCGCCGGTCCGGGCGGAGTCATGACCGATGAGGTGGGCGTGGTCACCGGCGAGCTGACCCTCGCCAGCGAGCTCGGCACCGACGGGGCGGCCCGGCTGCGGGTGCAGTACCTGGGCGCGGGCGAGTGGTACACGGTGACCGGGGCGACCGTCCCGGTGAGCGGCGGCGACTGCCTGCCCGCGCTGCACGCCCAGGCGGTGGGCATCCTGAACCGCCCCGAGGGCTGAAGCGCCGAAGCGGCCGCCCGGAGTGACTCCGGGCGGCCGCTTCCGTGTCCGCGGTCAGCGGCGGCGACGGCGGTGGTGCCAGGCGAGCATGCCGGAGGCGAACAGGATCAAGAACCCGATCACCGCGTACGTCCCGATGCCCATGACCTCCTCGGCCTCGTCGTACGGCGGCTCCGCCTTGGCCAGGGCCAGCTGCTCGGGCTCGTGCGCCACCGGCGCGGCGCTGTCGGCCGCGTGCTGCACGGCGGGCGCGTCGACCGGGCTGGGGTGCGCGGACGGCTTGGGCGACGGCGTCGGCGTGGCGTGATGGCCGCCCCGGGTGCACTCGCCCGTCTCGTGCACGCAGATCGGGAAGCTGGCGTAGTTGTCGGTGATGATGCGGTCGTACGCCCCGTCGACGGTCATCTGCACGTGCGGCTCGCCGGGATGTGCGCTGGTCAGCTTCTCGGTGAAGGTCACCTTCCGGGTGGCCCCGGGTGCCAGCGCCTCGATCAGGCAGCCGTCCCCGTCCGCCAGCGGGCAGTCCGTCCAGGCCGGATCGGCGAACCCGGAGCCGCCGGGCTTGCCGATGCGCAGCACGCCGGGCACCGGCCCCGCGTTGCGGTAGGTGACCGTGAACGCGCCGGTCTCGCCGACCCGCAGGTAGGTGGGGGCGCTCGCGGCCTGGGCGGCGATGTCGGTGTACGGCGGCGAGACGACCTCGACCGGCACGGTGACGGCGGGCGCGGTGCCGGAGGCGGCGTGGGCGTTGACGGTGACGTTGCCCGCCGCCCCGAGCGGGGCGTTCTTGCGGGCGCGCAGCGAGATGCGGGCGGTGATGCCGCTGCCGGGCGTGATCCGGTCGACGGAGCAGGTGACCGAGGTCTTGTCCTTGGTGCACCAGTCGCCGCCGACCAGCTCGACCCGGCCGGACAGCCCGCCGCCCAGGCGCACCTTGAGCGTCACCCGGCTCAGGTCCTGCTCACCGCGGTCGTCTAGCTTGACCAGCAGGTCGGTGCCGCCCATCTCGTTGGCGACCGCCTTGTCGGGCACGGTGACGGCTATCGGGCCGTCGGCGGCGGCTGCGGGCAGCGCACCGGCCCCGGCCAGCACGAACGCTGTTCCCAACAGGACTGAACCCAGAGCGCGGACCATGCGGACCCCCAGCGAGCACGAACGTGGCAAGCTGGGAGGCTACCTTATGTCCTTAAAAGTCCGTTTATCCCGACACGCGGATACCCCGGACGTGGCACAGCCTCGGCGGCGGCTGTGCCGCCGCTAGAGGAACAGCGCGTCCGCGTAGTGCTCGTCGGTCAGCGGGCTGGGCACGATGCCGACCAGGTCCTGCACGGTGACCATGGTGGTCGGGCCGTGCACCAGCGGCACCGCGGGCAGCTTCTGCATCAGGCTCGCGTTCAGCGCCCGGTACAGGTCGGGTCGGCGCAGCCAGCTCGCCGCGTCGGCGTCCTTCAGCGCGCCGAACAGCTCGGCGTCGGTGAAGCCGAACTCGTTGGACCGCTGGTCGAACAGGCTGCCCAGGAACGTGTACGCGTCCCCGATGTCGCCTTCCCAGCCGAACAGGTGCAGGTCGTGCGCCTTGCCCTTGGTCACCGCGGTCAGGTACGCCGGGTTCCACGGCAGCGCCACCGGCTGCACCGTGATCCCGGCCGCCTTCAGGTCCTCGGCGATCAGGTCCACGATCTTCTTCGGGTCCGGCAGGTAGTCGCGGTAGATGTTGGTCGGGTAGTGCAGCCGCAGCGTCAGCCCGTTCGGGTAGCCCGCCTGTGCCAGCAGGTGCTTGGCCTGCTCCACGTTCGGCTTGTAGTCGTTGACGTCGGGGTTGTACCCGGCGGCGGTGTCGGGCTGGAAGTTCAGCGCCACCTTCGCGCCCGGCGGGAAGACCTGGTCCACGATGCGCTGCCGGTTGACCGCGTACGCGATCGCCTGCCGCACCTCGGGCTTGGCCAGCGCCGGGTTGCCGCTCTGGTTGATACCCAGGTAGAGCACGTTGTACGGCGGCCGCGGCAGCAGCTTGAAGCCCTTCGTCCCCAGCTCCTTCAGATCCGCCGGGTTGACCAGGTCGTAGCCCTGCACGGTGCCGTCGATCAGCGCCTGCTTGCGCTGGTTGGCCTCGATCGCCTGGAACACCAGATTCTTGATCTTCGCCTTGGTCCCGTGGTAGCCGTCGAAGGCCTCCATGGTGATCCGGCGCGCCTTCTTGTCCCACGACACCAGCCGGTACGGCCCGGTCCCGACCGGGTGCTCGGCGTACGCGGGGAAGCCGGTCGGGCCCTTGAGGTCGTTGGCGTGGTACTTCTCCAGCGCCGCCGGGCTGGAGATGGCGAACGCGGGCACCGCCAGCGCGGCCGGGAACCTGCTGCTGGCCTTGGTCAGCGTCAGCACCGCCGTGCTCGCGTCCGTCGCCGCGCACGACTTGAACAGGCTCGCGGGCAGGCGGCTGGACCGGTTCTGGGCGAACCCGCCGAACACCAGCTGCCAGTACGCCGAGACGTCGGCGTTCTGGAGCAGCCCGGTGAAGTGGTACCACCGGTCGAAGTTGGCGCAGACCGCGGCCGCGTCGAAGTCGGTGCCGTCGTGGAACTTCACGCCCCGCTTGAGCTGGAACGTCCACACCGTGCCACCGGGGTCGGCGGTGAAACTCTCGGCCAGGCCGGGCATCACCCGGGCGGTGCCCGGCTGGATCTGCACCAGCGTCTCCAGCACCTGGCGGGCCACCCGCAGCGACTCGGCGTCGGGGGCCAGCGCCGGGTCGAGCGACTGCGCCTGCCCCACCCCGAACACCAGGGTGTCCTTGGTGCTGAAGGTGGGCAGCCCGGCCACGCCCGGCGGGGGCAGCGGGTTGCTGTTGTCGTCGGTGCAGCTCGTCGCGACCAGCGTCGCGAGCACGAGGAGGATCGACCAGACCCGGCGCCGGGGCGTACGCATGACGCGACCATAACGGTCGTCGATGGAGTTCGCTACCTCCCGTAGTGGAGGTGATATCGAACCGTTGTCCCGTCAGCCGTCCCGGCCGGGCCGCGACGAGCGGGCCAGCCGCACCGACGCGAGCACGACCACCGCGAACACGAACGCGAACGCCAGCATCGCGGGCAGCCCCTCGACCGGGCCCCGGGCCGACAGCGGCAGACCCGACGCGGCCGGGTGCCCGTCCGGCTCCGCCGAGGCGGCAGGCTGCGGGGAGGCGGGCGGCTTGGGGGCCGCCGCCGCGCGGGCGCCGTAGCGGTGGCCGTCGGTGCAGTAGCCGCCGCGCACGCACACGTCCAGGCGGCCGCCGTCGGGCCGGCGCGGGTCTGCGGTCGAGAGGGCGACGCCATACGCCCCCGCGGGGTGGCTGCCGGTGACCTTCACCGAGACCACGACCGCCACCGACGTGCCCGCCGCCAGTTCCGGCAGCACGCACCTGCGGCCCGACACCTTGCCGGGGCAACTGGCGAAGCCGCGGAACACCAGGTCGTCGGCGGTGGAGACGGTGACCGCCGAGCCGGCGGCCGGGTCGGGCCCCGCGTTGTGCACCACGACGGTCACCGGCACGGTCTGGCCGACCGAGGCGACCTGCCGGTCGGAGGCCGTCTGGAGGTCGGCCTGGCGGGGGCGTACCACCGTGAGGTCGACGGTGACCGTGTCCGCGCCGGGCGCCGACACGCGCACGTGGCCCGCCGGGCCCTGCGCGGCGCCGGGCCGCGCCTGCACCACCAGCTGGAACTGTGCCGCAGCCCCGGCCGCGAGGCTGGTCTCGCAGGTGAACACCTGCCCGTCCCGCGCGCAGTTCTGCAGCATGTGCAGGACGGCTACGTCCTTGGACACCTCCGAGGCGTCCACCACCACCGACGTCTTTCCGCTCGCACCGGCCGCCGCGACCCCGACGAGGCTCACCGCGTACTCGCTGATCTCCACGGAGCCGCGCCCGGCGGACAGGGTGAGGCCGCCCGCCGCGCTCGCCGCCGCCGGGGCGAGCCCGCCCAGCAGCAGGGCGCCCAGGAGCACGCCGATCGTTCGCAGTCGCATGGTGGTGCCTTCCTTCGAGTGTCGCCTGCGGGATCGTAGTGACTGCGTGAGCTGATGGTCAGCCCCGCGGGGTACGGTGGCGGGCGACGTTCGGATGAAAACCGGCGTGCGCGGATCTGACGCATGCGGTGCCCCTGAACTGCGCGAAGACATGGAGGAGCCGTGGCGCTGGCGCTGTACCGCAAGTACCGCCCCCGCACCTTCGCCGAGGTGATCGGGCAGGATCACGTCACCGAGCCCCTGATCCAGGCGCTGAAGAGCGGGCGGCTCAACCACGCCTACCTGTTCTCCGGGCCGCGCGGCTGCGGCAAGACCTCCAGCGCGCGCATCCTGGCCCGCTCGCTGAACTGCGCCAAGGGCCCGACCCCGGAGCCGTGCGGCGAGTGCGACTCGTGCCGCGCGCTGGCACCCGACGGCCCCGGCTCGATCGACGTCATCGAGATCGACGCGGCCAGCCACGGCGGCGTCGACGACGCCCGTGAGCTGCGTGAGCGCGCGTTCTTCGCGCCCGCGGTGAGCCGCTACAAGATCTACATCATCGACGAGGCGCACATGGTCTCGTCGGCGGGCTTCAACGCGCTCCTGAAGCTCGTCGAGGAGCCCCCGGAGTACGTCAAGTTCATCTTCGCCACCACCGAGCCGGAGAAGGTGCTGGGCACCATCCGGTCCCGGACCCACCACTACCCGTTCCGGCTCTTCCCGCCCGGCGTGCTCCGGCCGTACCTGGAGCAGCTGTGCGCGTCCGAGGGCGTCACGGTGGAGCCGCAGGTGCTGCCGCTGGTGGTGCGCGCGGGCGGCGGCTCGGCCCGCGACACGCTGTCGGTGCTCGACCAGCTCATCGCCGGTTCCGGGCCCGAAGGCGTCACGTACGCCCGCGCGGTGTCCCTGCTCGGGGTCACCGACGCCGCCCTGATCGACGAGATGGTCGACGCCCTGATCGCCGGGGACGGCTCGGCCGCGTTCGCCACCATCGACCGGGTCTCCGAGGCGGGGCACGACTCCCGCCGCTTCGCCGGCGACCTGCTGGAGCGGCTGCGCGACCTGATCATCCTGCGGCAGGTGCCGGAGGCGGCGGCCAACGGGCTGGTGGACGTGCCCGAGGAGCAGCTGACCCGGATGCGCGCCCAGGCCGGGCAGCTCGGCCCGGCGACGCTGTCGCGCTGCGCCGACATCGTGGCCAACGGCCTGGTCGAGATGCGGGGCGCGACCTCGCCGCGGCTGCTGCTGGAGCTGATCGCCGCGCGCATGCTGCTGCCCGCCGTGGACGACTCCGCGTCCGCGCTGCTCCAGCGCCTGGAGCGGCTGGAGTCGGGCGCCGTGGCCCCGCGCCCGGCCGACCACGCCCGTGCCGAGCCGTCGGCCCGCGCCGAAGCACCTCGCGCCGAGACCCCGACCCGGCCCGAACCCGGCCGTGACGCTGCGCCCGCCCAGCCGCCGGCCCCGCCGGCCCCGCAGGCCCCGCAGGCCGCGGCCCGGCCCACTCCGGCGGCGGCCCCGGTCAGTGCGGCGCCGGTCAATGCGGCGCCCGCGCCGGTGAGCTCCGTGCCCGTGAGCGCCGTTCCCGTCAGTGCTCCCGCGGGGGCCGCGGCGGCCGGTGGCGCGGGCAGCGCCGCCGACGTGCGCCGCTCGTGGGACGAGATCGTGCGCACGATCGGTCGGACGAGCAAGAAGGCCGCCGCGTTCGCCCGGGAGGCGGTCGTCCGCGACCTCGACGGGCACACGCTGGTCCTCCTGTTCAAGCACAAGATCCACGCGTCCGGGGTGGAGAACGACCCCGCGCCGCTGCTGGAGGCGGTGCACCAGGTGCTCGGCGGCACGTGGCAGCTGCGCTGCGAGGTCGGCGGCGACCAGCGTGGCGCCGCGCCCGCGCGTACGGTCGGCGCCGCCCCCTCGGTGGCCGCGCCGCGACCCGCCGCTCCCGCCCCGCCCGGTGGTGACACCGACTGGCCCGCCACGGCACCGGTCGGCGGGGTGGCACCCGGCGCCGCGCCGGTCAGTGCCCCGGCCGCACCGAGCCGCCCGACCGCCGCGCCGAGCGGACCCGCCGCGCGCCGCGGCCCTGCCACGTCCGGCGGTGCGACCGGCGGCGCGGGGCGGCCGAGCCGGCCCCAGACCGCGGCCGGGCGCCGGGCACACGCCGACGACGGCCCCCCGCTGGACGAGCCGCCCTATGACCCCGAGTTCGACGGCCCGCCGCCGGGCGGGGTGCGCGCGTACGAGGGATTCGATCCCGGCGACGAGCCCACCGACGAGGTGATGGACGCCGCCACCGCGCGCCAGTCCACCGAGCAGGCCGCCGTCGACTCCCTCCGCCACTCCTTCAACCTGGAGAAACTCGACTGACCCGCCTGCCACCCTGCCGCCGACCGCGCGTCGGCGGCCGGGTCAGGCTGGGTCAGGCGGGTCAGGCGGGTCCGGCTGGGTCAGGCGGGGTCAGGCTGGGTTGATCGGTGCTTCCGGTCAGAACCTCGCCTCAGCCAGCATCTCCTGACCGAAGACAGCGATCACCGCGCGCCGCGCCGCCGCCACCCGCCGCGCCACCGCCACGGGCCGTGCCGCCGCAAGTTGTACCAACGCAGAGGGCGAGGGCACCCACGTGCCCTCGCCCTCTCGCAGCTGATGCCGTCAGCGCTTCTCGCCGACCGCCATCGGGAAGTGGCAGGCGGCCAGGTGGCCGTCGACGTCGCCGTCCTGGCGGACCAGCGGCGGCGGGGTGGTCGCGCAGATGTCCTGCGCCTTCCAGCAGCGGGTGCGGAAGCGGCAGCCCGACGGCGGGTTGATCGGGCTGGGCACGTCCCCGGTGAGCAGGATGCGTTCGCGCTGGTCACCCGCGCGCCGCTTCGGGTCCGGCACCGGCACCGCCGACAGCAGCGCCGACGTGTACGGGTGGCGCGGCTTGAGGTACAGCGAGTCCCGGTCGCCGATCTCGACGATCTTGCCGAGGTACATGACCGCGACCCGGTCGGAGATGTGGCGCACCACCGACAGGTCGTGCGCGATCACCACGTAGGTCAGGCCGAGCTCCTGCTGGAGGTCTTCCAGCAGGTTGACCACCTGGGCCTGGATGGACACGTCCAGGGCCGACACCGGCTCGTCCGCGATGATCATCTTGGGCTTCAGCGCCAGCGTACGGGCGATGCCGATGCGCTGGCGCTGGCCGCCCGAGAACTCGTGCGGATACCGGTTGTAGTGCTCGGGGTTGAGGCCGACCAGCTCCAGCAGGTCCTGCACGGACTTCTTGATGCCCTGCGGGGTCTTCACCCCCTGGATCCGGAACGGCGCACCGACGATCGCACCGACGGTGTGCCGCGGGTTCAGCGACGAGTACGGGTCCTGGAAGATCATCTGGAGGTCGCGCCGCATCGGGCGCAGCCTGCCCTGAGACAGGTGCGTGATGTCCTTGCCCTGGAAGCTGATGCTGCCTGCGGTGGGCTCGATCAGCCGGGTGAGCAGCCGGCCGGTGGTGGTCTTGCCGCAGCCCGACTCGCCCACCAGGCCGAGGGTCTCGCCCGGTCGCACGTCGAAGTCCAGCCCGTCCACCGCCTGCACCGCGCCCACCTTGCGCTTGAGCAGGCCCTTGGTGATCGGGAAGTGCTTCTGCAGACCCCGCACGGACAGCAGCGGCTCGGTGCTCAACGGAGTGCTCACGCAGCTCCCTCCAGGTTCGGCTTGATCTCTTGCTGCCAGATCTGGCGGCGCTGCGGCGCGGGCAGGTGGCACCGCACCGAGTGGCTGCCGCTGTCGAGCGACAGCAGCTCCGGGACCTCGTTCCGGCTGGCCCCGCCCGTGCGGTCGGCGAAGGCGCACCGCGGGTGGAAGGAGCAGCCCGAGGGCACGTTGATCAGCGACGGCGGGGTGCCCTTGATGGGCAGCAGCCGGTCGGTCACCGGGCGGTCCAGGCGGGGCATCGACCCGAGCAGGCCCCAGGTGTAGGGGTGCTCCGGCCGCTCGAAGATGTCCTCGGCGGTGCCGTACTCGATGCACTTGCCGCCGTACATGACCAGGACGTCGTCGGCCAGTTCGGCGGTGACCCCGAGGTCGTGCGTGATGATGACCAGCGCCGAATTGAACTCCTGCTGGAGGTCGCGCATCAGGTCCAGGATCTGCGCCTGCACCGTCACGTCCAGGGCGGTGGTCGGCTCATCGGCGATCAGCAGCTCGGGGTCGCAGGACAGCGCCATGGCGATCATGGCCCGCTGGCGCATACCGCCGGAGAACTGGTGCGGGAAGTCGTCCACGCGCCGGTCGGGCTGCGGGATGCCGACCCGGCCGAGCATGTCGATCGCGTGCTTGCGGGCGACCTTCTTCGACACGTTGTGGTGCACCCGGTACGCCTCGATGATCTGGGCGCCGACGGTGTAGTACGGGTGCATCGCCGACAGCGGGTCCTGGAAGATCATCGCCATCCGCTTGCCGCGCAGCTTGCGCACGGACTCCGGCGAGGCGCTGACCAGCTCCTGGCCGTCGAGCCAGATCTCGCCCGAGACGCTGGCGTTGCGCTTGTTGTAGATGCCGAGGATGCCCAGGCTGGACACCGACTTGCCGGAGCCCGACTCGCCCACGATGCCCAGCGTCTTGCCACGCTCCAGCGTGAACGACAGCCCGTCGACGGACTTGACCAGGCCGTCCTCGGTCGGGAAGTGGACCTTGAGGTCGCGCAGCTCCAGGAAGGAGGTGGCCTCCGCCTGGCGGGGAGAGATCACAGTGTTCATGACAGCCTCACCCGGGGGTCGACGACCGCGTACATCACGTCCACGATCAGGTTGGCGATGACGACGAAGAAGGCGGCCACCATGGTCACGCCCATGATCTTGGGCATGTCCTGGGCGAAGATCGCATCGATCGTGTACTTGCCGACGCCCTGCAGGGAGAACGTGCTCTCGGTCAGCACCGCGCCGCCCAGCAGCAGGCCGAGGTCCAGACCGAAGATGGTGACGATCGGGGTCAGCGCCGCGCGCAGGCCGTGCCTGGTGATGACGGTGCGCTCGCGCAGGCCCTTGGCCCGTGCCGTACGGATGTAGTCCTCGCCCATCGTCTCCAGCATGCCCGCCCGGGTGATCCGGGCGTAGCCGGCGGCGTAGATGAACGCCAGGGTGATCCACGGCAGGATCAGGTTGTACGCCCACTCGATCGGGTTCTCGGTGATCGGGGTGAACGCGCCGCCCTTGGCGGTGATGTCCAGGTACAGCGGCGGAGCGCCGTAGCTCAGGAAGGTCAGCGCGAACAGACCGGTGAAGAAGATCGGCAGCGAGACGCCGCTGAGCGCGATGCCCATGCTGGCCCGGTCGAAGATGCTGCCGCGCTTGAGCGCCGACACCACGCCGGTGGCGACGCCGCCCAGCAGCCAGAGGATCGCGGCGCCCAGGGCCAGCGACACCGTCACCGGCAGGCGGTCGAGGATGTCCAGCCAGACGGGCTGGTGCGTGATGAAGGAGTAGCCGAAGCACGGCGCGGAGCAGTGCTCGACGCCCGGCCCGTAGTTGTAGTCCGCACCCATCACGATGTCGCGCAGCCAGCGCCCGTACTGCACCCAGAGCGAGTCGTGGAAGCCGAGCCGCTCGGCGGCCAGCGCCACCGTCTCGGGGGTCGAGGTCTTGCCGACGTAGCGCGCCGCGAAGCTCTCCGGCGTCGCGCCCGCGAGGCGGGGGAGCCCGAAGAAGATCATGAAAGTGCAGAAGCTGACCGCGACGAGCATCAGCACCGCGCCGAACAGACGCCTGATGATGTATGTGACCACAATCGTCGGCTCGGGTGGCCCGGCCCGCTTCCGGGCCGGGCCACCCTACGCCTTCACCTACCTTTGGTTGTTGCTGTGTGTAGCGGGTGAGGGATTACTGCTGCACACCCATGGAGAGGTAGTCGTACTGACCGAACGACTCGTTGATGAAGACGTTGGTCGCGTTCTTGCCGCGCAGCGTCAGCGCCTTGGCCCAGACACCCGGCAGGATGACCGCGTTCTCCATGACCTTCTTGTCGACCTGGCCCCACAGCGCGTCGCGCTTGGCCTGGTCGGTCTCGTTGAACGCGGCGTCGATCAGCGCGTCGACCTCGGGGCTCATGACCGAGAGGTTCGACGAGCCGCCCGAGTCACGGATGACCCGGCTGTCGACGATCTGCTGCAGGAAGCCGAAGCCGTCGTTCCAGTCCGCGCCCCAGCCGTTGGTGGCCAGACCCAGCTGGGCCTCACCGTTGCGGAAGCCCGGCTTGCCGGCGTACAGCGCGAAGTAGTCACCGGTCGGGTAACCCTTCAGGGTCAGCTTGATGCCGACGCGGGCCAGCGACTGCTGCAGCGCCTCGGCGGTCGCCTTCTCCTTCGGGCGGTCCGAGCGGTACGCCATGTTGGCGTCGAAGCCGGTGGGCTTGCCACAGGCGGTCAGCGCGGCCTTGGCCTTGTCGAGGTCGCCCTTGTGGTCGGCCCCGTTCGGGTACAGGTCCTCGGTCAGGTGACCCGGCACCTGCGGCGGCAGCATGCTGGTCGCGATCGCGCCACCGGCGAACTCACCGTTGTAGGCGTTCTGGTAGCCGACCTTGTCGACCGCGTACATCACGGCCTTGCGGCACTCGATGTTGTCGAACGGCTTCACCATCGGGTTGATCGAGGTGTACCACAGACGCGGGATCGACGGGTTGTCCGCGCGAGCCTTCAGGTCCGGGGTGGACAGCACCTTCGACAGGGTCGCGGCCTGCACACCCGTGCCGGCGATGTCGACCTGCAGGTCACCGGAGATGAGCTGGTTGTCGATGTCGTTGGCGTTGAGGCCGAGCTTGACCTCGTAGCGGTCCGGCAGCGCCTTGCGGTTCGGGTCGGTCGCCGCGCTCCACTCGGGGTTGCGCTTGAGGGTGAAGCCCTTGCCCGCCTCGTACGTGTCGAACATGTACGGGCCGGAGGAGATCACGTGCTCCTTGTACTTCGCGCCCGTGTCCTTGGCCTCCGGGACCGGAACGGTCGACGGCTGCATCGCGAAGTAGTCGAAGCCACCGTACGGCTTGTTCAGGTGGAAGACGATGGTCAGGTCGTCCGGGGTCTCGATCGCCTTGGTGTCGACACCCTTGCTCTTGTACGGGCCCTTGTACCCGTCCTCGAGCGCCAGCCAGTCGTTGAAGTAGGTCGGCCCGTTGACCAGGACCTCCTTGTCCAGCGACCGCAGCACGGCGTACTTGACGTCAGCCGACTTGATCGCGGTGCCGTCCTCGTACTTCAGACCCGCACGCAGCTTGTAGGTCCAGGTCTTGCCACCGTCGCTGGGAACGCCCAGGCCCTCGGCCAGGTCGCCGACCAGCTTGGTGCCCGCGGCACCCGGCGCCGGCGCGAACATGACCAGCGAGCGGCCGTAGGTGCGCAGGAAGTTCCAGGACAGACCGTAGTAGGTGTCGCCGGGGTCCACGGAGTCCCAGTCCTGGGAGGCGGCGAAGGTCAGGGTGCCGCCCTTCTTGTCGGACGGGTTGTAGACGGCACCGACACCGGCGTTGAACGCCGGCTTCGGGGCCGCGGTGCCCGGAGTCTCGTCCTTCTTGGAGCTGCACGCGGCGGCTCCAAGCGCGAGCGCGAGGACAGCCGTAGTGGCCGCCAGCGCCCTTGCCTTCTTGATCACTTGCGATTCCTCCCTAACGGTGCGGCCCGGTCGGCCGCGATCTGGGGTGGTGGTCTTGGTTACCGCTCCTGCGGCTGATCAGCGCTTGCCCTTGGGGTCGAGCGCGTCGCGCAGGCCGTCGCCGAAGAGGTTGAACGCCAGCACGGTCACGAAGATCGCCGCACCGGGGAAGAACATGAAGTGGGGCAGGTTGGTCCAGTTCGCGGCCTCGCCGAGCATGCCGCCCCAGCTCGGGGTCGGCGGCTGGATGCCGACACCCAGGAAGGACAGCGCCGCCTCGAACAGCACGTTGCTCGGGATGAGCAGCGTGGCGTAGATCAGGATCGGCGCCACGAGGTTGGGCAGCATCTCCCGGACGATGATGTACGGCGCACGGGCGCCCAGGCTGCGCGCGGCGTCGACGAACTCGCGCTCGCGCAGCGACAGCGTCTGACCGCGCACGATGCGCGCGATGTAGGGCCAGTTGAAGAAGCCGATGATGAAGACCAGGATCGCGATCTTCAGGCCGTTGCCGGAGAGCCCGAACGCGTGGTCGGGCAGCACCCCCACGATGGCGAGCGCGAAGACCAGCAGCGGGAAGGCGAGGAACAGGTCCATCAGGCGGCTGATGATCGTGTCGACCCAGCCGCCCAGGTACCCGGCCACGACCCCGAGGGTCGCTCCGATGGTCACCGACAGCAGCGTCGCCAGGAACGCGATGAGCAGCGAGATCCGGGCGCCGAAGACGATCCGGCTGAAGATGTCGCGGCCCTTCTGCGGCTCCAGGCCGAACCAGAAGTCTGAGCTGATCCCGCTGTTGAGCGGGCCGCTGACCGGCACGCCGCCCGTCGACTGGTCCAGGAACTCCGGGCCGTCGTGGTATTCGTCGACCGGATGCCCGAACCACTTGACGATCAGCGGCGCGAAGACGGCCATCAGCACCAGCAGGATGATGACGATCCCACCTGCCATGGCGACGCGGTCCCGCTTCAGTCGGGTCCAGGCGATGCGGCCCAGCGAGCGTCCTTCGATCTCCTTCGCGGGCGCGGCATCTGTGCGCACCTCGGTAGTTGAGGTGTCGACTGGCGTGGCCATGAGACGGGGCGCCCCTCCCTGCGGAGGCCCGTCACGTCCACCGGTTGCGCCTGAGGAATGGCCGGCTGCCGCGCGACATCCGCTCGGTTGTTACCTAGCGTGACTCGCGCCGCCCGACCCCATCCGCCGTGGGGGGCAGTCGGATGACAGGCGACAACGGTGCCGTGTGGTGCACGCCACCGCGTGATCAGAGCATTCTTCGCGAGTCGTATGGCGTCAAGCTCGGGCGGTGCCTGTAACCAAGTTCAGGCCCGACCGTGATGAGGGCGTTATAAAAACCGGACGCCGGTGACGCGGGAAACAGCAGCTAGATGCCATAGGAACATCGCGCTGCTTGAATATATGCCGGGGATTCCGCGATGGAATTCAGAGAGTGCGGCGACCCTCGAATGCGCGACCGAGCGTGATCTCGTCGGCGTACTCCAGATCGCCGCCGACCGGCAGGCCGCTGGCGAGGCGGCTGACCGTGATGCCCATCGGCTTGACCATCAGCGCCAGGTAGGTGGCGGTGGCCTCACCCTCGGTGTTGGGGTCCGTGGCCAGGATCAGCTCGGCGACCTTCCCGCTGCTCAGCCGGGCCATCAGCTCACGGATGCGCAGGTTGTCGGGGCCGACGCCCTCCAGCGGGTTGATCGCGCCGCCGAGCACGTGGTAGCGGCCCCGGAACTCGTTGGTGCGCTCGATGGCCACCACGTCCTTGGGCTCCTCGACGACACAGATCGCGTCCTCACGCCGGCGCGGATCGCGGCAGATGCGGCACGACTCCTCTTCAGCCACGTTGTAGCACTGCACGCAGAAGCGCACCTGCTCCTTGACCCGCGTCAGGGCGGCCGCCAGCCGCTTGATGTCGGTCGGGTCGGCGGCCAGCACGTGGAAGGCGATGCGCTGGGCGCTCTTCGGGCCCACTCCGGGCAGCCGGCCGAGCTCGTCGATCAGATCCTGGATCGCACCCTCATACACGGTGGCCGGGCCTTAGAAGGGCAGGCCCATGCCGCCGAGACCGGCGGAGAGCGGACCCATCTTCTGCTCAGTGATCTTGCGCACCTCGTCGGCGGCGTTGGTGATCGCCGCGAGGACCAGGTCTTCGAGGGTCTCGACGTCCTCGGGGTCGACCGCCTTCGGGTCGATCGAGACGCGGCGGAACTCGCCGGTGCCGCTGGCGGTCACGGTGACCAGGCCACCGCCCGCGGTGCCGGTCACCTCGGCCTCGGCCAGCGCCTCCTGCGCCTGCTGAAGCTGGCGCTGCAGGTTCATCAGCTGCTTCATGTTGGGCTGCTGCTGCCGTCCACCACCCGGGCGCATGCGTGCTCCTCTGGATCGCCGCCACTGCCGACTCCGACAGCCTAGACCGCCCCGCCGACAGACCGTCACGATCCCCGCGCGCTGCCGGACCCGGACGTGAAAGGGCCCCCGTGCACCCGGTATTGCCTGCTTATCCTTGCTGCCTTCCGGCCCTGGGGAGGTTCACAGGATGCCGCCGCACGGGGGCTATGCCATGATACCCGCTGGGCCGGTCGTGCATGTCGCCACCCCGGTATGTATTCTTCTCCACGGAGGATTCGCCTAGAGGCCTAGGGCGCACGCTTGGAAAGCGTGTTGGGATAAAACCCTCACGAGTTCGAATCTCGTATCCTCCGCCAGCAGCGAGCCCCGGTCCAGCGGACCGGGGCTCGACTCGTCTGCGGCCGGGACCTAGCGTGGGCGGCATGAGCGAGCAGGAGCGCGGCGCGGCACAGCAGCCCGTCTTCGTCTGCATGGACTGCTACGGCGCGGGCAAGCGGGTGGAGCACCGCCTCATCAGCACCCCGACGGGCACCACCACCCGCGCCCTCTGGATCACCTGCACCTGCCACCCCCACCCCGGCCAAGTGGCCACGGGCCCCTGACCGCTCCTCCCCTCCCCCACCCACCCCCGTGCGCTGGGTGCACTTTCGGGGAAAGTGCTGGAATCTTGGCCGCCTTTCGCGCAGTTTCCCCGAAACTGCATGATCCACGCGAGTTTCAAGATTCTTTGAGGTGGGGGTTTTGGGGGCGCGTGGTGGTGTTTCGGGGCGTTTGGATGGCATAAAACAGCCCTAAACTGGATAAATATGAGCCTGGAGTCCCCGAGGAAGTCTCACGGTGAGGTTGCGGTCACGCAAGGTAGTCGTAGGATTACCGGCACGACCTCACCCCCGGTGAGAATCGCTTCACAGGCCGTAGTTTCTGGTAAGGGGACAGCCATGCGCGGATCATTCGCTCTCGCGACCGTCATGATGATGGGCGGCGCCTGTGCCGCTCAGGCCACCACCGCGACGCACACCGCGCCCGTGCGCGGCGCCGTGGTCAGCTCCGTGGCCCAGGGCCCCGACATCGTCGACCTCCAGGGCGTGCGCGGCCTGCGGTTCGGCGACACCCGCACCGACCTCGACCCGCGCCTGGACAAGACCCGCATGGGCTGCGCCGCCCAGGCCAGTGGGATGCCCGAGGGCAGCCTGGTCTTCGGCCCGGACGACCGGCTGGCGCTGGTCTGGTTCGACCACCCGCTGCGTACGCCCGAGGGCGTGCACACCGGCAGCACCGTCGCGCAGGTGCGGGCGGCGTACCCGCAGGCGCAGGAGCTGACCCCGCCGACCGGCAGCTACCAGTTCGCCGGGTTGCTGGTGACCCAGGGCGACCGCGGCTATCTGTTCCTGCACGACGGCTCGACCGTCCAGAAGGCCATCGCCGGCTACGGCGACTCACTGCGTCAGCTGTTCAACACCGGTTTCGGCGCCTGCTGAAACATCGTGTATTGTCTGCGGCGGTGGTGTGTCCGAGTGGCCTAAGGAGCACGCCTCGAAAGCGTGTGAGGGGGTAACCCCTCCGCGGGTTCAAATCCCGCCGCCACCGCCACGAGAACGCCCGTTGGTTTCCACCGAGGAACCGGCGGGCGTTTTCTGCTGCGTGGGAAGATCAGCCCATGAGTACGCATATCGGCGCCAAGCCCGGTGAGATCGCGGAGCGGGTCCTCATGCCCGGCGACCCGCTGCGGGCCAAATGGATCGCGGACAACTACCTCGAGAACGCGAACTGCTACTCGACGGTGCGCAACATGTTCGGCTTCACCGGCACGTACCAGGGGGTGCGGGTGTCGGTGCAGGGTTCCGGCATGGGCATGCCCTCGGCCTCGATCTACACCCACGAGCTGATCAACGACTACGGCGTGAAGACGCTGATCCGGGTGGGTTCCTGCGGCGCGCTGGCCGAGTCCCTGAACCTGCGCGACGTGGTCGCGGCCATCGGGTCCAGCACCGACTCGAACATGAACCGGATGCGCTTCGACGGTCTGATCGACTACGCCCCGGTGGCCGACTTCGGCCTGCTGCGTACGGCGGTCGAGGTGGCCGAGCGGCGCGGCATCACCATGCGGGTCGGCCCGATCCTGGCCGCGGACGCCTTCTACACCGACCGCCCCGACCTGTACGACACGCTGGCCGACTACGGCGTGCTGGCGGTCGAGATGGAGTCGGCGGCGCTGTACACGATCGCGGCCCGCTACGACGCGCGCGCGCTGACCATCCTGACCGTCAGCGACCACATCAAGCGGGGCGAGGCCACCACCGCCCAGGAGCGCGAGCAGACCTTCTCCCAGATGGTCGAGATCGCCCTGGACACCGCCATCGCCTGACGCCTCGTTCGCGTGTGCCGGGCGATCGGGGACGTCCCGCGCCGCACACCCCGATCGCCCGGCACATGCGAAGGGCGCCTCCTCCCGGTGGGAGAAGGCGCCCTCGGATGTACCGCATGCACCGGCTACAGCGTGGTGACCTTGAGGTCGGGTGCCGTGAGCACCGGCGAGTCGACGAACACCAGGTCGATCACCGGGTCGGTGAAGAACACCAGCGGGAGCGGGAGGCCCGGCGGCAGCGACGTCGGGCTGTAGTCGACCGGGATGACGCCGAGCAGGTTCCCGCGGAACCTGCTCGTGTAGAACTTCACGGTGTCACCCTTGACCGTCAGCTTCGGCGTGGTCAGCTCCTGGTCGGCGCCGTCCTTGCCGTACACGTGGAGCTTGAAGTCCACCGTGTCCGACTGGGTCATCGAGAACTGGAGCACCTCGATCGTGCCCGAGCGGGTCGGCAGGTGCACGATCCCGTCGAACACCAGGTTGTACATGGTGACCCGGCTGCCGGTCAGCAGCGAGGCGCGCTCGGCGACCAGCGGCTGGCCCTTGGCCGCCTGCAGCTGCTTGGCCGTCGGGGACGGCGTCGGCGAGGCGGGGTCCGAGTCGTCCGGGGACGGCTCGGCCGTCGGCGAGCCGGAGGGTTCCGGCGAGGCCGACGGCTTCGGCGACGCCGACGGGCTGGGCTCGCCTCCCCCGGCCGACGCCGACGGCGACGGCTCGGGCGAGGCGGACGGGCAGGGGGTGGGGCTGGCCGACGGCGACGGAGTAACCTCCGCCGCCGCGCCGAGCAGGTTGCCCACGGTGCCGATCAGGCCGCCCACGACGGTCCGGACCGGACCGGCGGCCGCCTGGGCCGTGCCGCACTCGGCGGCGCGGGCCGGCTGCTGGGCCGCGACCACGCCCAGCATGGACGCGGTCAGGGTCGCCATGACGATGCCCAGCGCCGCGTGGCGCCCACCGCCGGGGCGGTCCTGACCGGTGATCGGCTCGCCGTACGGCTCGCGCTGGGTCGGCACGCCGCCGCGCAGCGGGTTGACCGCCGGCGGCAGGGTGTCGGTCATCGGGCCGTCGAGCAGGTCGTCCACGTCGGCCGAGTGACCGCCGCCGTCGGCGTCCGGGTCGTCGTCGCGCTCAGCCTGGTCGCCCTTGCCGGGCGCCGGGTTCCAGGCGAAGACGAGTCCGCCGCCGACGATGCCGAGGATCGTGCCGAGGAACCAGCCGCCCAGGTTCACCGCGATCAGCGAGTAGATCGCCACGAACACGCCGACCAGGCCGTAGAACATCCGCTGCGCCGGCGAGAACCAGGCCAGCAGCCCTGCCACCACGAGGATGAACGGGATGAGCAGGGACTGGAGCCCGGTGATGCCGACACTGATGGTGGCGCCGTCCAGGGTCATCTTCGTACTGCCGATGATCTCCACACCGGCGAGTATGAGGAGCTTGCCACCCCAGTACGGCCGGCTGCGGCGCCAGGCGCCATACCGTTGCCACGGGTTCACGGGTGCCTCCAAGGAAAAACGGCCGGGGGTGGGCCATGATGACACGCCCCCGGCCGAAACGGCTCGGCCAGTGTCAGCCGGGGAAGCAGCCGGTCGAGTTCGCCTCGACCGTCAGCGACAGACCGACCAGGTTGAAGGTGCCGGCCTGGGTGCTGCGGGCGACCTGCTTGACGTTGTCGATCTCGGCGCCGTCGGCCTCCTGGCCGAACAGGCCGGCGTTGCCCGCGTGCGGGCCACCGGCGGTGAGCTCGGACGCGTCGGCGCCGATGTTGATGTTGGTGAACTCGGCGTCACCGGCCAGGCTGTCCATGCCGATCAGCAGGTTGTGCGCGGTCACCGGCTTGCCCGGCTCGTTGCCGGCCCGGATGAACAGCGTGAACGTGCCGAACGGAAGCGGCGTGGTGACCGACTGGCAGAGGTTGGTCAGCGTCGCGTCCTTGATCGCCGACATGGCCACCGCGTGCGGGGTGCCGTTCTTCTCCACCAGCACGCCGCCGTACTGGCTGAAGCCGTCGGCGCTGAGGTGGCTGGCCGCGATCTTCGCGGTCTGACCCGAGATGTGGAAGGTGACCGGGACCGCGCCCTGAGCCACTCCGGCCATGAGGCCCGAGACGGCGACGGCGGCCGGCACCACGACGGCGGCGAAACGCCGCCACCTGGTACGCCCCAGTACCAGGTTGCCTTGCGAGTCCTTCACGTGGACCTCCTCGCGTTGGGGGTTGCCCCGCGGCGCCTCGCCAGCGGGGTTCGTCTGCACCGGCGCGCAGGAGTACGGCGCGCTCGGGGGTGGGCAAGATGTTTCCGCCTTATGACGCGGACCACAAGGGGCTAGCTACCCGCCGGTAACACGCGGTGGTGTGCGTGATCTACAAATGTCACGCAGGGTTAATGAACTCGCGGCATTGGCCAGCGGATGTCCGACTCGCACATGAGGCACGTCACAGACGGTCGAGATTTACCTTAAGGTAACGGTTTTGTAACGACAGCCTGCCAATCAGCTGAACGGCCAGGGGGTATATCCCCTGGAGGGCGCGGCAGGCGGCGGCACACGGGTTGCGCCTACCGCGCCCGGCGTACCACCTGCGCCTCGCTGGCTGCAGTCAGCACACCCTCGACCTCAGGGACCATGGGGTGCGAGCCATGGGACCTGAGGCCTTCATCACCATAAACGAGCTAGTTGACTATGTCTAGAGACGATGAAGAGAAGAGTTGATTCCGGACAAGTGACGGTGATCTACTACTGGGGCGAGCCATGGGAGATGACCGTATGACCGCCAAGTACGAGCGGCTGGCGAACGCCATCCGCGAGAGGATCCGCTCGGGAGAGCTGAAGCCGGGAGACAAGCTGCCGTCCATCAGCCAGCTCCGCGAGGAGTACCAGATCAGCTACGGCTCCGTGCGCGGTGCCATGCTGGTCCTCAAGGCTGAGAACCTGATCGAGGGACGACAGGGAGACGGCGTCTTCGTCAAGGACCCCAACCGCAAGGAAGACTGACCGGCGGTTGCCCGAGCACCCGTGCCGCGCTTGTGCGGCCGGGCGCTTTTGTATGCCCGGCGGACGCCCATGACGACATCGAAAAAAGGGACCCGGCCAGTCGGCCGGGTCCCTTTTCGGTGGTACGAGTGTCAGCGCAGCGTGCGGCTGGCACCGTTCTGCGCCGCCCGAAGCTGCTCCGCCATCTCCTGGAGCTGCTCGCGAGTGCGGTGGTACGTCGAGACGGGGACCGAGGTGGACGCCGTCTTGCCGGTCGTACGCGCGCCGAGCGTGGTCGGGTTGTTCTGCGGGTCCCACCCGGCCGGGCCGCTGACCAGCGTGCCGGCCTCGGCGTCGAGCGCGGTGCTGACCGCGCCGGAGCCACCGAAGATCAGCACGGTGTTGATCGAGCCGCTGTCCGACTCCAGCATCCCCTGCACCTCCGGGTGCAGCGTGGTGCTGGTGCCCGGGGTCAGCAGCAGCGGGCCGTTGAGCGTGGCCATCAGCGCACCGCCGGCCAGCGCGTCCGGCCAGTTGGCGCCGGTCGCCAGGCCGACCGTCGCCTCGCCGCCGAAGAACTGCCACGCCGTGGCGCGGGCCGTCTCGTAGCGGTTCGCGCCGGTGACCGGGATCGGGGAGTAGTTCGTCGGCGACGAGAGCGCCTGAACCGCCTGACCGCCGATGCCGTAGAGGAACGTGCTGTCGGTCAGACCGTCCAGGAACTGCTTGGTCGGCGCGGGCAGGACCTTGTCGCTGGTCAGCACCACGACTGCCCGCCCGCTCGAGCCGGGGTAGTTGAACGAGCCCGCCGCCGCGCCGGCCGCCAGCGCGTCCGGGTAGTTGGCGCCGGTCGCCGCGAGGACGAACGTGGGCCGCTGGCCCTCGAGGATCGCGTCGGCGATGCTCACCGAGGTGCTGTACCGGTTGTCGCCGGACAGGCGCTCCACGTTGTAGTGCATCGCCACGATCTTCTGCTCGACCGCCGCCGAGAGGGCGCCGGTGCCGCCGAGCAGGTAGACCGTCGCCGAGGTGTCGTCGCCCAGCAGGCGCGCGATCTCGGCCTCGGTCGCGGCGTCCAGCGACGTCGGCAGGGTCATCAGCAGCGGACCCTGCTTCGCGGCGGCCAGCGCGGAACCGCTGAGCGCGTCGGCGAAGGTGTCCGACCGGGACAGCACGACCGCCTTGGCCTTCGCCCGGGGGTCGGCCGCGTCGGTGGCCGTGGCCCAGTGCGACTTCGACACCTGGATCGCGGTGTCGTAGCGGTTGCTGCCCTGGAGCCGGGCGACCTTGCTCTTCAGCGTGGTCTGGTACGCCGGCTTGCCCGACTGCGCGGTCTGCGAGACCGGCGCGTCGGCCTGGCTGCCGTCCGCCTTGGCCGTGGCGATGCCCGTGCCGTAGCTGAACGCGACGGCGGTGCCGTCGGGCGACCACACCGGGTTGTCGCTGGCCACACCGGTGCTGACGACCTGGACCAGGTCACCGCCGGTCGGGTTCGAGACGTAGATCTGGCCGCCGCGGACGAAGGCCACCCTCGTGCCGTCGGGCGAGATCGCCGGGTTGGCGGCGTTGGTGATGACCGTCTCGCTGGCACTCGGCTTCTGGACGTGGACCGACGGCGTGCCGGTGGGCGTGCCGTTGCTGTCGGCCTGGCGCTGGTAGACCAGCGTGCCGCCGGCGTTGCCGTCGGGGTTGGTGTAGTTGTAGCCGTCGCCGACCGAGTACAGCCAGTCGTACATGGTGCCGGAGCCGTCGACCTGACGCAGCTCCCACGGCTCGTTGGCCGCGGGCTTGTCGGCGAAGACCACCAGGCCGGTGCCGAGCCAGGTGGGCGACGACCGGACGTGGCCGTCGGTGCCGAAGCCGTAGGTGTACCAGGTCCGGCTGTCGGTGTTGTTGTAACGCACCGAGCTGAGGTCGCCGTCCACGTCGATGAACAGCGCCCGGCTGCCGTCCGGCGTCCAGGCCACCTCGGTCACGGGCTCGTTGGCCGGCGACGCGCAGTTGGTGGTCGGGCAGTAGTACGGCACCAGGTTGTTGGAACCCTGGATGGCGATGAGCGAACCGGTCGCCCAGGTCAGCTTGCCGGTGCCGCCGTAGCTGGCACCCGCGGCGGTCGGCATGGCTCCGACGGCGAGCAGACCCGCCGCGGCCAGGGCCGCGGCATACGCCAGCGGCTTCTTGAAGGGGGATGAAGTCAAGAGGGGACTCCTCGGATCCTGCGCCGCACTCGACCCCGTGTCGGTGCCGTGCAGCTTGCTCGCTCGGGGCGGCGCAGCTCATCACCCTAGGGCCGATGGCAGGAGCACGCCACCCCGGGCCAAGACGCGGCAGGTGGATCCAATACCGCCAACGACCGCAAAACGGGCAGCTGACCAGTGGTGAATCGTCCGAACGGATAGCCGGAGCAGCCTCGACGGACAGACTAGTGGATCTCGATGTGTCCTGTCGGTCGGTTGTGCCGCAGGTGAATGTGGTGGAAGGCTGCGGCGGCGCCCTGTGGGCGCGGTTTCACCACGGGGAGGAAATCGTGTACATCCGCCGCACGGTCGCGGCCGTCTTCAGTTCGGTCCTGCTGGTCTCCGTCGCCGCCGCGGCGCCCTTCGGCGCCAGCCCCCAGTGGGTCAGCGGGCAGGCTGCCGCAGCCGAGGCGGGCACCGTACCAACCTGGGCACCCGCCGGCAACGGCAAGGTCAAGCGTCTGGCCGCGCGGCTCACCGCGTCCAAGACGAAGAAGGCGGCGTACGAGCCGAACACCGTGCTCGTCCGCCTGCGGCCCGGCGCGTCGGCGGCCGACCGCGCCAGGATCGCGAGCAAGGTCGGCGGCAAGGTCGCCGGCACCGTCGGCTCGACCGGGTACCTCAAAATCACCACCAAGAGCGCGGCCCGTGATGCGCTCAAGGTGCTCCAGGGCGACCCCGCGGTGGTCACCACCGCGCTGGACCAGCGCCGCTACCCGACCAAGGCGCCCAACGACTGGCTCTACCCCACCGACCAGGGCTACCTGAGCACGATCCGGATGCCGCAGGCGTGGGACCTCCAGTCGTCCGCGACCGCGGTCACCGTCGCGGTGGTGGACACCGGCGTCGACTCGCGCAACCGGGACCTGGTCGGCCGGGTCGTGGGTGGATACAACAGCGTCAGCAACAACACCGACACGATGGACACCGCCGGGCACGGCACGATGGTTTCCGGCATCATCGCCGCCAACACCGGCAACGGTGAGGGCATCGCCGGGGTGACCTGGAACGGCCGGATCATGCCGATCAAGGTGTTCGCGGGCGAGTACGCATTCGACTCCGACATCGCCGAGGGCGTGACCTGGGCCGTCGACCACGGCGCCAAGGTCGTCAACATGTCGCTGGGCGGCCCCGGCGAGAACCCGATGCTGCACGAGGCGATCAAGTACGCCGTCGGCAAGGGCGTCGTCGTGGTGGTCGCCGCGGGCAACGAGGGCACGGACGAGCCGCAGTACCCGGCGTACTACCCGGAGGTCCTCGCCGTCGGCGCCACCGACAGCGGGGGCAACCTCACGGACTTCAGCTCGTGGGGCGACCACGTCGACGTCGCCGCGCCCGGGTTCGGCATCCTCTCCACCTACCCCGTCGACCCCGCGTGCGACATCGACTGCTACGCGTACGGCGACGGCACGTCGTTCTCCGCGCCGCTGGTCGCCGGCGTCGCAGCGCTGGTGAAGGCCAAGAACCCGACGTTCACGCCGACGCAGGTCATCGAGCGGATCAAGACCACGGCGCGCGACGCCGGTCCGCGTGGCGTCGACCCGTACTACGGCTTCGGCGTGCTCGACGCGTACCGGGCCCTCGGCGGCGCCGCCACCACCGCCTTCCCCCAGCGTGCGGGCGGCACCGGCGAGCCCAACGACACCCCGGCCCGCGCCGCCGCGCTCACCGCGACCCCGGTCAGCGCCATCGTCGCGATGGAGGGCGACACCGACTGGTACCGGTTCGACCTGGCCACGGACCGGTCGGTCACGCTGTCCGTCACCCCGCCCAGGTATGACGGGCTCTGGGCGCAGAACCTCGACCCGATCCTGGACGTGTACGACAAGGACCTGCGGCTCATCGCCCACGTGGACAGCACCGACCCGGCCGCCGTCGAGCAGTTCACCGGGCTCCTGGCCGTCGGCGCGTACTACGCGCAGGTCCGCAACTACAACGGTGCCGCGGACACGCGCCCCTACGACCTGCGGATGTCGACCTCGGCGGCCGAGATCGGACCGTTCACCGGCGAGCGCTACCTGCCGCAGGGGCAGGCGTGGGCCGAGACCGTGGCGATCGGCGACGTCACCGGCGACGGGCGCAACGACGTCCTCATGGCGACGGACCACGAGGAGGGCGAGGGCACCAGCGGCTACCGGATGTACGTCTACGCCCAGCAGCCCGACGGCACCCTCGACAGCGGCACCAAGTACGACGAGATCCAGCCGGCCAGCCAGCTCGCGATGGCGGTCCTCGACGCCACCGGCGACGGCCGCAACGACGTCGCCGTAGCCACGACCGCCGGGGTGGCGGTCTACGCCCAGAACGGCAGCGGCAAGCTCGGCGCGCCCGTGCTGATCCCCGGCACCGCCAACACCAGCTTCTACTCCTACCTCACCGCCGCCGACGTGGACGGCGACGGCGACAAGGACCTGCTGTTCTCGGCGGGCGGGCTCTACCTGCTCACCCAGGAGCCGGCGGGGGTCTTCACGGTCTCCACCATCGCGACCGGGCCCTACATGGGCGAGGTGGCCGCCGGGGACGTCAACGGCGACGGCCGGGTCGACGTCGTGACCTACTCCGGCCTCAACCTGGACGGGTTCCTGACCATCAGCCTCAACGGGGCCGACGGCTGGACGACCACCGCCCGGCCGATCCCCCACGGCAGCACCAGCAACGGCGTCGAGATCGCCGACGTCACCGGGGACGGCCTGGCCGACGTGGTCTACACGATCGAGTCGCAGTTCACGAAGCCCGGCGGCAACTCGGTGAACCTGCTCAAGCAGCTGCCCGACGGCACGCTCGCCGACGCGCAGCAGCTGACCTCACCCGGCTTCCCTGGCGGGGTCACGGTGGCGGACTACGACAAGGACGGCCGCACGGACCTGTTCGTCGCGAACAACACCGGCCCGGTCTTCATGTACCTCCAGCAGGCCGGCGGCTCGTTCGCCGCCCCGGTCAACATCTCCGTGTCGCTCACCCAGCACCCGAACCCCCGGGGGATGGCGGTCGGCGACGTCAACGGCGACGGCTGGGTGGACCTGGTCACGGCGGGCAACTACGCGCTCGGCCTGTACGTGAAGTACAACGTGCGCGGATCGGTGCCCAGCAACGCCCCGTACGCCTGGATCCGGCAGACGAGCGTGGCGGACTTCGCCACGAACCTCGACCCGGTGGGCAGCATGACGGTCACCACCGTGCGCGCGCTGAACCCGGCCACCGTCAACACCAAGACGGTCAAGCTGTACGACGGGCGCACCGGCCAGGTCGTGCCGGTCAAGGTCGGCTACAACGTGGCGACCCGCACCATCACCATCGCCCCGACGGGGCCGGCGACCGGCGTCCAGCGCAAGCCGATGTTCACCGACGGCGTGCCGTACCGGCTGGTCGTCGGCGGGGTGCAGGACACCTCGGGGAACATCCACGAGGGGTATTCGCTCAGCTTCGTCGGCTGACCCGGCCGCAGACCACAGGAGCCCCGCACCGTCACCGGTGCGGGGCTCCTGCCTTTTCGCCGTCGCCACATGCACTTTCGGGGAAACTGCACGAATCTTGAGCCGGATTCCAGCACTTTCCCCGAAACTGCACCATCCCACCGGGGCGGGAGGGGAAAGGTAGAGGCCGAAGGGACTCGAACCCCTAACCTTCTGATCCGTAGACCCGGCCGCGTACCGCGTCGTCGGATGCACGAGCCTTGCCCCGCCTGGTCGGCTCGTTCCCCATGGAGCGCATGGTCGCCTGGCGTTGGGGTCGCGCAGGGTCAGACCCGGCCCGGTCCTGGACCTACGGATTACTGGCGGCAAGGTCAACGGCGGTTCGTGACGAGGTCCGCAGCCCAATGACGGCCGGACACGGCTGGATGCGGGCAGCAGCGTTGCTGTACGTCGCTGCTGTATCGGAGATCCAGGTGGAAGCGCCGTGCTTGAGGTGCAACCACGTCTTGGAACTTTACGGATCCGGCCCGGGCTGAACGGGCAGCCTCCCTCTCCAACAGCGAACGCGCCCTTCCGGGCCGCCCGGTCCAATCCTATGGTCCGGAGTCGGGCCGCGAGCGTCTCTCGTGGGCGGTACGACGGCGAGAGAACCGGACGGGAACAGTGCTGGACACGAAGATTCTGGGATGGGTATCGTTCCGTCCGCTGCTTGGGCGCGGTATACGGGGAGGATGTCGTGGCGTGCGTGGCGTGCGGAGCGGCGAAGGCGCTGCCCGGCAGGTGTGGGGCGTGCGGTCATGAGCCGCTTGAGTGGCGTACCGAGTACCGCTATCCACGTCCGCCTCGGACCTGGCTCATCATGACCTGGGTCGTGGTGGCGGCTGGTATTGCCCACCTGGCCGTCATCGCGTACTGGATGCTCGTCACCGCCCGCAGCATCGAGTTCTACGAGTCATGGGACGGTACTGTCTCCGGCCTCGACCGTGCTCGGTTCTTCGACGCCTTTGACACTACGACGTCGTCGTCAGAGATGGTTGTCGCTGTGGGTCTCGTCTTCGTCTTCGCCTTCGCCGGTTGGCATTTCGCCGTGCGTAAGACGCTGGAGTCCGTTCGCGTTCCGGCGAGCGACGTCCTCACCCATTGGGGTTTCATCGTCTGGCGGGCCGGCGCCATCGCACTGCTGCTCCTCGCGTTCTCCAGGTTGAACTCGCCCGGCATCGATACGCAGGATCTCGCGGCGTTGCGGACCGCGATCCTCGACGAGAAGCACGGACAGGAATTCTACGTGTGGATACGCGCCGCGATCGGCGTCCTCCTCCTCGTCGCCGTCATCGCCATCCATCGGCGGGTACGCGTCGTCCTCGCCGCCCACACCGCCTGACGGCCCAGAGCGCGGGAACGCCTTGGGTGCTGGCGTGGCTTCGGCCGCGAGCTGATCCCCGAGGTCGGTCGGGGTTTGGGGTGGAACCCCAAGATCACCCTCGGGCCGGTCAAGACCGACAGCTCCGAGCGAAAGATCGCCGTGCCCGCGCCCTACTGGGGTCAAAGTCGGGGGTAACAACGATCAAGGGCCGGTTTCCATTGACTGGAAACCGGCCCTTGGCCTGCTGGTGCGCCCGAAGGGACTCGAACCCCTAACCTTCTGATCCGTAGTCAGATGCTCTATCCGTTGAGCTACGGGCGCTTGCTTGCTGGATCAGCATACACGGCCGGATTTCCGACCGCGAACGTGGTCCCGCGCGGAGGCTCCGGGATTCGAACCCGGGAGGGGCTTTAAGACCCCAACCGCATTAGCAGTGCGGCGCCATAGACCGAACTAGGCGAAGCCTCCATGGTGGGCATACAGGTTTCCCTGTGCGACCACCGACGCACGAGGATACCGTGCCCGCACCGGGTTGAGCAAAGCGACTATCGGGTCGCGCGTCGGGGGATCTCGCCCCGCTCCTGCCCGGGTGTCTGTTCCGTGCCTCATCCTGGGCGGAAAGCCCCGGCGTTGTGATCATGGCCACTCCCGCGCGGCACGACGGCAGCACGGTGGCAGCACGGTGGCGGCCGGGACGGCAGGGCGGCGCGCCACCACCCCGCCGGGTCGTCACAGCCAGCTGAGGTGACCGGCCAGCAGGGCGTATCCGACGAACGACACGATGTCGAGCAGCGTGTGCGCCACGATCAGCGGTCCGACCCGGCGCCAGCGCAGGAACACCAGTGCGAACACCACGCCCATGACCGCGTTCCCGACGAACGCGCCGAAGCCCTGGTAGAGGTGGTACGACCCGCGCAGCACCGCGCTGGCCGCGATCATCGCCGGGGTGCTCCAGCCGAGCTGGCGCAGGCGGGTCAGCAGGTAGCCGACCACGACGACCTCCTCCAGCACCGCGTTCTCGACCGCGGCCAGGACCAGCACCGGCACCGCCCACCACACGTCGCCGAGCCCGGAGGCGACCACGGTGGCGTTGACGCCCAGCGCCTTGGCGGCCAGGTACAGGCCGAGGCCGGGGATGCCGATGGCGGCCGCGAGCAGTGCCCCGCCGCCGAGGTCGAAACCGACCCGCCGCCGGGCGTACCCGAGGATCTCCGGCGCGCCGAGCCGGCCGCCCAGCCCGGGCCCCCGGTTGAGCAGATGGACCGCGAACAGGGCGGGCACCACACCGAACGCGATCCGGGTCAGCTGGATGGACAGATCCAGCCAGGGCCGGTCCGGGGTGACGGCCGTGTTCAGCTCGGCCGCCTGCTGGTTCAACGGAACGTGAACCGTGAGTTTGTCGATGAGTGAGAGCACGGATCGTATGGCGGAGTAGCCGAGTGATACGCCGAGCAGCAGCAGGACCTCGTGACCCAGCAGGGTCCGGGTGGGGCGGGGGCTTCCCCAGTCGAGCTCTTCAGCAGCCATGACTCCACAGGGTCGCACATTCTGTGCGATGGCCGAACGCTCGAAGTTGACATCGTTCGAACGTGAGCGACCTTCAGCGGCTGTTGAAAGAGAGCTGGACTCTCGTCGAGGAGCAGCAGGACAAGCTGGCCGGTTACTTCTACGCCCGGATCTTCCTGAACCATCCGAGCGTACGAGAGATGTTCCCGGTGACGATGGACGTGCAGCGGGCTCGCCTGCTGGGCGCGATCGTCAGCGCGGTGCAGACCGTCGACGACCCGGACCGGTTCGACGAGTACCTGCGCTCGCTGGGCCGCGACCACCGCAAGTTCCAGGTGCAGGCGGACCAGTACGAGGTGGTCGGCGCCGCCCTGCTGGAGTCCCTGCGCACCTTCGCCCGCGACGAGTGGACCCACGAGTACGAGCAGGCGTGGCGCGACGCGTACGACGTGATCGCCCGCAAGATGCTCGCCGGGGCCGCCGCCGACAGCAACCCGGCCTGGTGGCATGCCGAGGTGGTGGCGCACGAGCGGCGCAGCCGCGACATCGCCGTGTTCACGGTGCGGCCGCTCCAGCAGCTGGAGTACCGCGCCGGGCAGTACCTGTCGCTGGAGTGCCCGCGGTACCACCCGCGGGTGTGGCGGACGTACTCGGTGGCCAACGCGCCGCGCAGCGACGGGACGATGGACTTCCACGTGCGGGCGCTGGGCGCGGGCTGGGTGTCGGGGGCGCTGGTGCGCCGGACCAGGGTCGGCGACATGCTGCGGCTGGCCTCGCCGATGGGCACCATGGTGCTGGACCGCCGGTCCACCCGCGACATCGTGTTCGTGGCGGGCGGCACCGGGCTGTCGCCGATCAAGGCGCTGCTGGAGGAGCTGACCACGTTCAACCGCACCCGCTGGGTGCACGTGTTCTTCGGCGCCCGCGACCGCGACGACCTGTACGACCTGGGTTCGCTCCAGGAGCTCGCGGCGGCGTACCCGTGGCTGTCGATCGTGCCGGTGTGCAGCGACGATCCGGGGTGGGGCGGCGAGGAGGGCACGATCCCCGACGCGCTGGCGCGGTTCGGGCCGTGGCTGGAGCACGACTTCTTCGTGTGCGGGTCGCCGAGCATGGTGCGCGGCACGCTGCGGTCGCTGGCGCAGTTGCAGGTGCCGCAGACCCGGATCCGGTACGACGCGTTCAGCGACGTCTGAGCGCCGCGGCCGCTGCGGCCGCGGCGCCTCCGCCGTCAGTGCACCAGGGCCGGCGGGGCCGAGGCCACCGCCCGGAACCGCCACTGGAGCTGGAACCGCGCGTTCAGGGACGGGTCCTCGGTGCGCCAGGTGAACACCGCCCGGTCGCCGTCCTGCTCGCGCACGATCGGGGTGCGCAACGGCGCCTCCTCGGCCGCCATCGACGTCTCCACCCCCCACACCTGCGGGTCGAGCCCGGCCGGGAAGCGCATCTGCACCACCAGCCGCCGCGTGGGCAGCCGCACCGCGCGCTCGAACCACGAGCCCCACTTCAGCTCGTCGACGCGGTAGCGGTATTCCACCGTGGTCCGCTCGCCCGGGTAGAGCGGGAACCGGCCGTCGGCGTTCTCGAACAGCAGCCAGATCTCCTTGAACGCGTCCCGGTCCTGCTTCGCGCGCCACACCATCGGCTCGGCGGAGCCGGGGTCGCCGCAGAACGCGACCATACCGAGCTCGTCGAGGCTCAGCGGGTGGGCGCGGTGGTGGGCGTTGGAACGCTGCGGCTGGCCCGGGTACCGGTCGACGGCGACCCGGATCAGATAGCGCGTGACCGGCTCGTTGCCCGCGTTGTAGAGGGCCCGGCGCACCACCACCTGATACGACCCGTCGTCGTAGGTGAGCTGGGCCTCCTCTAGCTCCACCACCAGCCCGGTGCCCGGGGGCAGCCACTGGGTGGGCACGGTCGGCTCACGGGTGAGCAGCGTGGACGGGCCGCGGGCCTGGCGGGCCTCCTCGTATTCCTGGAACCTGCGCCAGATCGCGCCGCCGGCGTTGAGCACCGCCTCGGCCCGGCGCGCGAAGTCCTCGGTGGGCCGATGTCTTCGGCCCTCGATGTGGCTGATGTAGGAGGGATCGAAGCCCATCCGGCTGGCGAGCTGCTTCTTGGTCATGCCCCGGTCGATGCGCCACCTGCTGAGCTCGGTAGCGAACGCCTCCACGGCACGTTCCACCGGCGAAACGCTCATGACCCGACCTCGGTGCGCTCGGTCATGCCACACCTCGCCCCCTCCTCTTTATGTCGTGAATCCTCATTCTTCGCGGCCTGAGGATCAACTAACGAGAAGTGGTGATTACGCGACAAAAGCCTTGACAGCTTTGCAAGTGGCCAGTGGATCACCGTAGACACCGAACTATGCCAGACGTCACACACGGTAAGTGAAATGACGTAAACTGGCGTGGGTCTGGTTAGCCTAGCCTTATCGAGGTAGAGTGGCCGAGTCATCAGCGACCATGACTAGGTGCAGGAAGGGGCAGGTGAGGAACGGGTGCGTACGCTCACGCCGTTCGACCTGGCCGACGCCCTGAGGCCGCTGACCGTCACACTGCGCTCCATTCGCAGCCGTCTCGGTGAGGAAGCGGTGCACGGCCTGCCCGAACCGCTCGTCGTCGGCGGGATGCCTGGCTGGACGCCCGCGACCGCGCTCACGGGCGGTGCGGGCATGCCCGCGCTGTTCGCCACCGCGCACCGCCGCTGGGGCGCCGCACCGCACGCCGCTGCCACTCTTTCGTGGAAGTCCTACTGCTACTGGGTCGCCATGCCCGCCGTCCTCAGTTGGGCGGTGGCCCGGCGCGTGCCGCTGGTCTCCGCCGACAACATGCTCGTCCGCTTCAGCGGAGCGCCGGGCGAGGCGCTGGTGCAGGTCGGCCTGCGCGACGTGCAGCTCGCGGTGCTGCCCGACGACCCGCTGGCCCAGTCGCCCCACCCGGGCGTGACCGTCGTCGGCGACGAGGCGCTGCTGCTCAAGACCCTGCGCACCGGCCTGCTCGACCAGCACCTGGACCCGCTGACCGAGCGCATCCGCGAGCACGTCAAGGTCGGCCGCCGCACCCTGCTCGGCTCGATCGCCTCCGGCATCGCGTATGCGCTGGTCCGGGGCGGTCCGGACGTGCCCGGCAACGTCACCGACTCCGCGCACACCGTGCTCGGCGCGCTCGACCTGGCGGATCTGGTCGACCTCGTCCCCGGCCATGCCGGGGAGACCGATGTGCAGCGCCGCACCTGCTGCCTGGCCTTCACGCTGCCGCAGCCCAAGGTCTGCTCCGGCTGCTGCCTGCGCTGACCGGCCGCTCGCAGTTCATCTGCGGGACGCGGACCGTACGGTCTCGCATATCCGACCCGATCAGTGGACAGCCTCGACCGTACGACCGGCCCATCCGTTCACGGACCGTGCTTAAACTCGCGTTCTGTGCCGCCCGGGGCCGGAACCTACCGGCGTCTCACGAGGGACCTGGCGGCCGCCTCCCCTAGGAGACACGTTGTCCTCAAACCGGTCACGGCGGTATCTCGCGTTCGGCGCGGCCGTCGCTACCAGCGCACTGGCCGCCTTCGGCGGCGCGCCGGCAGCCCAAGCCAGCCACAGCGGCAACGGCAACGGCGTCCTCACCACCGCCAACGGCGGAATCTTCGTCAACGGCACCCTGTTGGCCTCCGGCGCCACCACGAACGAGATCTCGTGGACCGCCGACGGCAGCCGGGCGCTCTACGTCAGGAACGGGCAGGTCGTCACCTCCCGCTGGGACGCCACCGACGCCGGCAATCCGCAGGTGATCGTCGGAGCCCCGGCGGCGGGCGCCGAACGTGCCCATCCCAGCTGGCTGGGCCTCGACAGCAACGGCGTCGTCTGGGCCGAGCGTGCCTCGGCCACCGACCCGTGGCAGCTGTGGACGGCCGGCGGCAACCCGTACTGCTGCATGGCGGCGCCCGACACGATCAGCCTGCAGTCCTCGACTGCCGGGCCGCTCACGGCGGGCGACGGCTACGACTACACCTACCCCGACGGCGGCGACGGCAGCGTGCTGGTGTTCCAGCGCCAGTCGCGGCTGGCGGGCAGCACCCCCGAGGTGTGGGTGTACAACCCCAAGGCCAACCCGACCATGCGCAAGGTCGTCGGCAACGCGAGCCACCCGGCTCTGTCGCCCGACGGCACCAAGGTCGCCTTCGTCCGCCCCGCGGGCACGGGCAGCAACCAGCAGGTCTTCACCTCGGATCTGTCCGGCGGCAACGTCGTGCAGGTCACCGACACCCCCGCCGCCGCGGCGGGTCCGGACAACCACGACTTCCCGAGCTGGTCGCCGAACGGTCAGACCCTGGCCTTCCGCAATCAGTCCGGCGGCGTGGAGACGGCCGCGGCCAACGGCAGCGCGCAGCTCACCCACACCGCGCTGCCCGGCATCACCGGGACGCCGTTCTACCGGTCGCAGACCCGGGAGTCGGTGACCCGCATCTCGGGCAGCTCGCGGTACGCCACGGCGGCGGCGGTCTCCGCCTACCGCTGGGCGACCACCACCAACCCGGCCGACCCGCGGCCCACGGCCGACGCGGTCGTGCTGTCGCGGTCGGACACGTTCGCCGACGCGCTCGGCGGCGGTGCCCTGGCCGGGGCCAAGCAGGGCCCGCTGCTGATGACCTCGCCGACCGTCCTCGACGGAACCACCGCGGCCGAGATCGACCGCGTGCTCGACCCGGGCGGCCGGATCTACCTGCTCGGCGGCACCGGCGCGATCTCCCTGGCGATCGAGACCGGCCTGCTCGCCAAGGGGTACGAGGTCGAGCGGCTCCAGGGTGCGAACCGGTTCGACACCTCGATCGCGATCGCGAACAAGATCAACCCCAACCCGGACGTGGTCATCACCGCGACCGGCGCCAACTTCCCCGACGCCCTGGCGGCGGGGGCGGCGGCCGGGGCGTACAACACCCCGGGTGGCCCGAAGTCCGCGGTGGTACTGCTCACCAGCGACAACGTGCTGCCCGCGGCCACCAAGACCTACCTGGACGCCTGGACTGTGGCCACGGGGCAGAAGCCGTACGCGGTGGGCGTCCAGGCGGCCAACGCCCTGGCGCCCTACGCTCCGATCGCGATGGCCGGCGCAGACCGGTACCAGACGGCGGCGCTGGTGGCGTACAGGTTCTTCCCGAACATGAAGGTGGCCAGCCTCGCCACCGGCGCCAACTGGCCCGACGCCCTCGCGGGCGGCGCGCTGATGGGCGTCCTCGGCGGGCCGCTGCTGCTCACCCCGGGCACCGGCGACGTGAACAAGTACTCCGCCTACCTGCTGAACATCTCCAGCGGGTCGGTCTCGGAGGTGCTCATCTTCGGCGGCGCCGGTTCGGTCGCCACGACGAACGACGACCAGCTCGGCAAGCTGATCAGCGGGCCTGGCCTGTACGACAAGCACTGACGCGCCACCTGGCACGACGCACCATCCGGCACGACCACGAAGGCCCCGCCCGGGAACGGGCGGGGCCTTCGTCCTGTTTCGGCGGAGGGTGTGGGATTCGAACCCACGAAGAACATCGCTGCCCTTAGCGGTTTTCAAGACCGCCGCCATCGGCCACTAGGCGAACCCTCCTGGCAGATCGCCAGGAGCCAGTCTGCCAGAGCGCACCCCCCTGCGTACACGCAGATACCCGCCGGGTGTCGCGTCCGGCAGTTTCGGGGAAACTGCGGGTATCCGGTCCAAGATTCCAGCACTTTCCCCGAAACTGCACCAACCGCCGCGTGCGGCGCGCGGCGCGGGGGCGGATGTGGCGGGGTTGGTGGGGGTGGGGGCGCCTGGGGCGGGAAGATGGGTGGGTGCGTGCGATGACGAACCCGGCCAAGGGCGAGCTCGTGTGGGGCGAGGTGGCGGACCCGGTGCCGGGTGACGGCGAGGTGCTGGTGCGGGTGGCCGCCACGGCGGTCAACCGGGCCGATCTGCTCCAGGTCGGCGGCTACTACCCGCCGCCGCAGGGCGCGCCCGCGTGGCCCGGCCTGGAGTGCTCGGGCACCGTCATGCGCGGCGCCGGGGAGTGGCAGCCGGGCGACGAGGTGTGCGCGCTGCTCAGCGGCGGCGGATACGCGGAGCTGGCGGCCGTGCCCGGGGCGCAGCTGCTGCCCGTGCCGTCCGGGGTGGACGTGGTGACGGCGGCCGGGTTGCCGGAGGTGGCCTGCACGGTGTGGTCGAACCTGACCCAGGTCGCGGGCCTGCGGTCGGGCGAGACGGTCCTGATCCACGGCGGCGGCAGCGGGGTGGGCACGTTCGCGGTCCAGTACGCGAAGGCGCTGGGCGCCCGCGTGGTGGCCACGGCCCGCGCGGTCAAGCACGACCGGCTGCGGGAGCTGGGCGCCGACGAGTGCATCGACTACACGGTCGACGACTTCACCGGCGTGAACGCGGACGTGGTGCTCGACATCATGGGCGCGTCATACCTGGGGCGCAACGTGCAGGCGCTGGCCCGGGGCGGGCGGCTGGTGGTGATCGGGTTGCAGGGCGGCACCCGGGCGGAGCTGGACCTGGGGGCGCTGCTGGCCAAGCGGGGCACGGTGGCGGCGACGGCGCTGCGGTCGCGCCCGGCGGCGGAGAAGGCCGAGATCGTCGCGGGCGTACGCCGGGACATGTGGCCGCTGGTGGAGTCCGGTGCGATCCGGCCGGTGATCGACCGGGTGGTGCCGCTCACGGAGGCCGCCACGGCGCACCGGCTCGTGGCGGCCAACGATCACGTCGGCAAGGTGCTGCTGAAGGTCGGCCCCTGAGGGTCAGCGCTGCTTCGGGATCGGGCGGACGCGCTCGCGCATGAGGATGAGCAGCGCCTCGATGCCGTCCATCGCGGTGATCTTCTTGCCCTCTTCGCGGGTGCGCGCGTTGTAGCTGATCGGCACCTCGTACGGGCGGATCTTGCGGCGCAGCAGCTTCCCGGTGGCCTCAGCCTCCATGCCGAAGCCCTTGGACTTGATGTTCAGCGACCGGTACAGCTCCAGCGGCATCAGCTTGAAGCAGGTCTCCAGGTCGCCGATGTACGAGTTGAACAGGATGTTGGCGAACAGGGTCACGCCCTTGTTGCCCATCACGTACCAGAACGAGAAGGCCGCGTGGCCGCCGAAGGTGCGATTGCCGTAGACGACCTTGCTGCGGCCCTCCAGCACCGGGCCGAGCAGCTTCGGGATGTCCTTGGGGTCGTATTCGAGGTCGGCGTCCAGGATGACCATGTAGTCACCGGTGGCGGAGTCGACCGCGGTGCGGATCGCCGCACCCTTGCCCGCGTTCTTGGCGTGGTGGATCGCCCGCAACCGGGAGTCGTCCCAGTTGTTGAGGATCTCGGCCGTGGCGTCCTTGCTGCCGTCGTTGACCACGACCAGCTCGGTCTCACAGGGGTAGTCGACCGCCAGCGCCTGCTTGAGCGCCTCGCCAAGCCGGGCCTCTTCGTTGTAGACCGGCATGAGAATGGATAGCTTCACGAGGCTCTCCGCTGCGTACTGTGGCTGGAACGCGCCGAGTCTAGCCCTTCGGCTGCTCCCGCGCACATCGGGCGAGGTCAGCGCCGTTCGATGTGCGCGCTCAGGAAACCGGGTGTGAGACAGGGCACCTCCGGTGGAAGGCGCCCTGTGCCGTCACTTCGCGACCGGGATCACGATCAGGCGGGCCGTCGACGTGTCGCCGTTCTTCGCACCGGCGACCGCGACCTGGGCACCGACCTTCACCTCGCTCGGCTGGACCGTGGCGCGCTTTTCGACCACCCGCAGCTTCTCCCCGAAGGTCCAGGTGACCGTGAATCCGTCGGCCGACTTCACGGTGACGGTGCTGCCGTCGACCGCGGTCACCTCGCCCCGCTGGACGAGCACCGTCACGGTCCCCTGCTTGGTCTGCACGACGGCTTCGCCGTGCAGGGTGCCGCGGCGCAGCAGCACCCGCAGCGCCTTGCGGTGCTTCCAGTTGCGCAGGCGCCGGTCGGTGCCGTCACCGGCCTTGTCCGGGCCCGGGGAGGCCTTGTCGGCGAACTCCGGCTCGGCGGCGACCAGATCGGCCGGGTCCACGCCCAGCGCGGCCAGCGACTCCGCCTCGACCGAGGCGACCAGGTCGGTGGCGGTCGCGGGCAGCGCCGCGGGTCCGCAGGCGGTCAGCCCGAGCAGCAGGCCCAGGGCGACGGCGAGGCTGAGTCTCTTCATGGCGTACAGCCTGCACCGCCTGCGGCAACCGCCGGTCAGCCCGACGTACGGGGAAGGTAAACCGTGAACCGGGCTCCGCCCTCGGCGGCGTGCCCGGCCTCGATGGTGCCGCCCAGACGCCGGGCCAGCCCCGCCACCAGCGCCAGGCCCAGGCCGGTGCCGGTCTGCCGTACCCCCTGGTAGCGCTGGAACAGCGCACCGCGCTGGAACGCGACCGCCAGGTCGTCGTCGCTGAGGCCCGGACCGCCGTCGCGGACCTCGACCACGGCGCGGCCGGACTGCTCGCGCACCCCGAGCACGATCGGGCGGCCCTGCGGCACCACCCGCAGCGCGTTCTCGACCAGGCCGTCGATGATCTGCCGCAGCCGCACCGGGTCGGTGTACGACCACACCTCGTGCGGCGGCACGTCGGCGTGCAGCAGCACGCCCGCGGTCGCCACCCGGGGCGCGAACGCCCGCTCGGCCGAGCGCACCAGCGACACGAGCTCCACCTGGGCGGGCTCGATGGGGAAGTCCGCGGCGTCGAGGCGGGCCAGCGACAGCAGGTCGGCCACCAGCCGGTCCAGCCGTTCCGCCTCGGCGAGCATGGTCTGCCCGACGCCCGGCGCGGCGTCGGCGTCGACGACCCCGTCCGACAGCGCCTCGGCGTACCCCCGGATGGTGGTCAGCGGGGTGCGCAGCTCGTGCGAGATCGAGAGCAGGAATTCGCGCTGGCGGCCCTCGCTGGTGGCCAGCGCCTCGGCCAGCTCGTTGATCGACTGCGCCAGGCGCTCCACCTCCAGCGGCGGCTCGGCGTGCAGGCGTACGGCCCGGTCGCCGGAGCTGAGCCGCGCCGCCGCGGTGGCCGCGTTGCGGATCGGGCGGGCCAGCCGCCGGCCCAGCAGCACCCCCGCCAGCACGCCCGCGCCCAGCCCGGCCAGCAGCGGCAGCCACAGGTTGCGCAGCACCTGCCGGGCCAGCCCGGTCCCGGCGGGCCGGGCCAGCACGACGCCGTCGCCGTCGCCCAGCGGACGTCCCTCGATCACGGCCAGGCTGCCGTCGACCAGGGCCAGCCGCTCGCTCACCGGCTGGCCGGCCGCGATCTGCCGGACCACCCGGTCGGGCAGGCCGGTGCGGTCGGGCGCGCCGCCGGTGATCAGGAAGCCCGTGGTGCCGTCGTCGAGCTTGCGCAGCTGCTGCATCAGCTTCTCGTCGGAGGCCGCGGTGCGGCGGTTCTTCAGGATCAGGGCCACCACGTCGGTCTGGACGGCCAGGCCCTCCCGGGCGGCGCGCTCGGCGGCGCGGGCGGCCAGCGGCACCGCGACCAGGGCCGTCACCAGTACCGAGATCAGCGCGACGAGCAGGCCCGCGGCGACCGCGCGGGTGGTCAGGGTGGTGGCGCTGCGGACCGGTCTCGGCGGGGCGGCGAGCACCCGGATCGGCACGGTCAGGTCGGTGCGGCGGTCAGGCATCGGCGGTGTACCCCACGCCCCGGACCGTACGCAGGATGCCCGCGGCCTCGCCCAGCTTGGCCCGCACCTGGGCGACGTGCACGTCGACGGTGCGGGTGCCGCCGTGGGCGGCGTAGCCCCACACCGTGCTGAGCAGCTCGTCGCGGGTGTAGACCCGGCCGGGGCGGCTCATCAGGTGCGCCAGCAGGTCGAACTCGGTGCTGGTCAGGTGGATCGACCGGCCGTCGGCGGTCACCTCGCGGCGGGACGGGTCGAGCCGCACCGTCCCGACGGTGCGGCTGCGGTCGGGCTCGGGGGCGGCGCCGGAGCGGCGCAGCACCGCCTTGAGCCGGGCGACCAGCTCCCGGGGGCTGAACGGCTTGGTCAGGTAGTCGTCGGCGCCCAGTTCCAGGCCGACGATGCGGTCGACCTCGTCGTCGCGGGCGGTGAGGAAGATGATCGGGACCCAGATGTCGTCGGCCCGCAGGCGGCGGCAGATCTCCGTGCCGTCCAGGCCGGGCAGCGCGATGTCGAGCACGCACGCCACCGGCCGCAGCCGCCGCGCCGCGGCGAGCCCCGCGTTGCCGTCCTGCTCGACCTGCACGCCGTAGCCGTCGCGCTGTAGGTAGAGCCGGATCAGGTCGGCGATGGGCCGCTCGTCCTCGACGACGAGGACCAGACCTTTCTCAGTCACGCCCGCCATCATGTCCGACCTGTGTACGGATCACGTAAGGCTCGGGTCAAGCTCCCTACACACCGGGCCGCGACCACCGACCGGCTTCCGTCCGCCGATGGTTGCCGTGAAGGAGCGTGACATCGCGCAGCGATGTAGCGACGCGCGGCTGCCATCGGCTTTCGGGACGGAAGCCCGCGCCCGCGGAGGCGGGCGCCAGCAGCACAGCTAGGCGCCGACTAGGTGCTCCGCGAAGGAGCGGTACGGGGTGGCGTCGGGGGAGGCGGCGCGCTGGGCGATCAGCTTGGGCTTGAAGACGTGGCTGAACAGGGCGTCCAGGTGCCACACCTGCTTGGGGTGGCCCGCGTGGATCCAGAACCGCTCGCGGATGCCGTCGACGGCCGTGGCCGCGAACTCGATGGCCGACAGGCGCGGGTCCGGGTGCCAGGTGACGTTCGCCAGGTGCCGCAGGTCGGTGTTGAGGTGCAGCCGCAGGCGCCGCAGGATCCGGCTCTCCTGGGTGATGACCAGGCGGCGGTACGTCAGCAGCAGCAGGTACTCCCGCCCGAGTGGCCGTTCGGGGCGCAGCGCGCGGGCGACCAGCACGGTGGCGTCGCCCGCCTCGATGCAGCGCCGGAAGATCGGCATGTGCCGGCTGACCGTGGCCATGGGAATGCCGGCCTCACCGGTGGCGGGGAGGAACGTACGCGAGAAGACGTCCATGTAAGGACCAACGAGCGCGCGTGACGGACGTCACGCGAGTCACTCACGCGGGGGCCATTGACACCCGTCGCACCCGTTGTGCGCTACCCCTGCGTCAGCGGTGGTACGAACACCGCCACCGCCACCAGCACCGCGAACACCCCGGCCAGCACCGCCGCCTGCACGAAGTTGCGGTTCTCCCGCGGCGCGTAGGCCAGGCCCAGGCCGCAGGCGACGCCGGTGACGAACCCGCCCAGGTGACCCTGCCACGAGATGCCCGGCAGGAACGAGATCACGACGTTGACCAGGATGACCGGCACGACCGACATCGCGTCGCGCCCCAGCCGCCGCAGCACGAGGAAGTACGCCGCGAACAGGCCGAAGATGGCCGTCGACGCACCGGCGGAGAACGCGTACGGGCTGAGCAGCGCGCAGGCCACGTTGCCGCCGAACCCGCACAGCAGGTAGAGCGCCGCGAACCGGATCGGGCCGAGCGCGGCCTCCAGGGACCGGCCGAGCACCCACAGCGCCCACATGTTCAGCGCGAGGTGGATCACGCCGTAGTGCAGGAACATCGCCGTGAAGAGGCGGTAGTAGGCCCCGTCGTGGATGCCGGTGAAGACCTCGCCGTACTGCGGCAGCGCGCCGAGGTAGAGGCCGCCCTCGATCTTGGTGACGGTGCGGCCGAGCGCCGCGCCCCACTCGTGCACCGGGGTCGAACCGCTGGTCAGGGTGTCCATGCCGTACAGGACGGCCAGCACGGCGAAGACGGCGACGTTGATGCCGATCAGCGCCTTGGTGACATACCCGTGCATGCCCGCGCGCGACCCGCCGAAGTGGGTCAGCGCGGGGCGCTGGGTGCGGCGGCCCTCGGCGACGCAGTCGGGGCACTGGTGCCCGACCGACGCCGGGATCATGCAGTCGGGGCAGATCGGCCGTCCGCACCTGGTGCAGGTCAGATGCGTCTCCCGCCCCCGGTGGCGGTAGCAGACTGGCACAGCGGCTTGACCACTCTGGGGTGCGGGAGACGTCATGCGGACGAGACTAGCGCTCAATCTCGATTCGCTCGATGACGAGCGGCTCCAGCGGGCGGTCCATCGGGTCCGTCGCGGTGCTGGAGATCGAGTCGACGATCTTCTGCGACTCCGCGTCGGCGACCACGCCGAAGATGGTGTGCTTGCGGTTCAGCCACGACGTCGGCGCGGTGGTGATGAAGAACTGCGACCCGTTGGTGCCCGGGCCGGCGTTCGCCATCGCCAGCAGGTACGGCTTGTCGAAGACCAGCTCCGGGTGGATCTCGTCGGCGAAGGTGTAGCCGGGGCCGCCGCGACCGGTGCCGGTCGGGTCGCCAGTCTGGATCATGAAGCCGTCGATCACGCGGTGGAACGGGGTGCCGTCGTAGTACGGCCCCTTGATCGGAGCACCGGTGCGCGGGTCGGTCGCGCCCTCGCGGGTGCCCTCGGCGAGCTCCACGAAGTTGCGGACGGTCTTGGGCGCGTGGTTGCCGAACAGCTCAAGACGGATCGGGCCGGCGCTGGTGTGCAGGACGGCGTAACGGGCGTCAGCCACGTCTTCTCTCCCGAATTTCTTGGTGGTCAGTTACCGACAGATTCTCCCATGTGCCCGTTCCGGTGGTGCGGAGGCATCCGGCGAGGCAGGATGACACTCGGGGACATGAGCAAGGCGCGCCTTCGTATCGATTCGATCGCGCGCTTTGTGCACCACAGGGCGCGGGGGCGCCCTGCGGCTGATATCTGCCGTTCGCGGGGGCGGCCGGCAGGAAGGCGGGGGAACATGTTGGGTTTCAAACCGCACAAGACGCGCGGGGAGCTCATGCGGGATGAAATGGGCCAGAGCTGGGACCATTTCCTCCAGGCGGCGACGCACGCCGCCGGCGGAGTCGGCCACCGGATCGGGCCGACCACCGGAAAGATGCGCCGCGCCACGTCCGGCGGGATCGACTCGACCATGTCAAGCCTGGCGCCGCTGATCGCGGCCTACCGGGAGGGCGCGGCGAGCGCCTCCTCTACCGCGAAGAAGGCGAAGGCCAAGGCGCGGAAGAAGGAGTCGCAGGTGTCGCACAGGAACACCAAGATGCTCGTCGGCCTGCTCGCGGCCGGGATCGCCGCCGGCGCCGTGGGTGCGCTGGTCGTCAGGCGCCGCAGGCAGCAGCAGTGGTCGGAGTACGACCCGAGCCAGGCCCTGGAGTCGGCGCGCTCGGACAGCCGCGCCATGGTCGACAAGGTGTCCGGCAAGACGGACACGGCCATCGACAAGGCCACCCACCACGCCAGCAAGGCGATGGACAAGACGGCCGACAAGCTGCACTCGGCGGCGTCCCAGCTCAAGGACAGCCGCGGTGCCGCGAAGTCCAAGGTCGACGACATGGCCGAAGCGGCCAACGACGCGACGGACAGCTTCGTCTCGAAGTACTCGTCCTCGGGCTCGAAGAACAGCCGCATGTAGCGGACCGCCGGTGGGGCGCCCCAGCGGCGCCCCACCGGCGTCACAGCCAGCCGGAGCGCCGGAACGAGCGGTAGATGCCGTACGACACGGCCAGGGCGAAGGCCATGGTCACCGGGTAGCCGTAGCGCATGTGCAGTTCCGGCATGTACTCGAAGTTCATGCCGTAGACGCCGGTGATCGCGGTCCACGCCGCGGCCATACCGGCGTAGGCGGCGATCTTGCGCATGTCGTTGTTCTGGTCGACGGAGACCTGGGCCAGGCGCGCCTGCATGATCGAGATCAGCAGGTCGTCGTACCCGCCGACCTGCTCGACCACGCGGGCCAGGTGGTCCTGGACGTCCCGGAAGTACTTGCGCAGCTCCTTGGTGATCTCCGGGGTGTCGGAGAGCATCGCCTGGAGCGGCCGCTGCAACGGCAGCGCCGCGCGCTTGAACTCCACGAGCTCGCGCTTGAGCTGGTAGATGCGCTGCATCCGGCCGCTGGAGTCGCGGGAGAACACCGCCTCCTCCAGCACGTCCACGTCCTGGCCGATGCCGTCGGCGGCCAGCACGTACAGGTCGACCACGTGGTCGAGCACCCCGTATGCCACCGCCCACGGGCCCTGGCGCAGCAGCTCGGGGCGGCTCTCCAGGAGCTCGCGGACCGGCCGGAGCCGGCAGGCGTTGCCGTGGCGCACCGAGATGACGAAGTCGGGGCCGATGAACAGCATGATCTGCCCGGTCTCGACGACCTCGGAGGTGTCGGTCAGCTCCTTGTGCTCGACGTAGCGGGCGGTGCGCAGCACCAGGAAGTGCACGTCGCCGAACTGCTCCAGCTTCGGCCGCTGCCCGGCGCTGACCACGTCCTCGACCGCGAGCTCGTGCAGGTCGTACGCCTCGGCGATACCCGCCATCTGCTCGGCGTCGGGCGCGTGCAGCCCCAGCCACACGAACGCCCCCGGCGTGCGCTTGGCCTGCGCCAGCGCCTCGCGGTAGTCGCCCGTGGACGGCAGCCGCCGGCCCTGCTCGTAGATGGCGCAGTCGACGATCGCGTCACGGCGCCCGCCCGGCTGGAGCGGGATGGCGGCCGCCTCGTCGGCGCCGAGCCCGATTCCCGAGACGAGCCTGCTCATGGCGCGCGCGGGGGCGCTGAACGCGCGGGTCAGGCGGTCGCCGTTGGAGGCGCGCCGGCCAGGTTCGTCCCGGATGTCGTCGACCACAGCTCGCCCCCTTCGTGCGGCCGCCGCTGCGGCGGCGACTCCGCTCGACAGGCTACGCGCCGCGGGCACCGCGCCATGCGGCCGAGGGCACCACCGGCCGCGCGTCCCGGGCGACGGGGTCCAGATACGACGATGGCGCCGGGTGGACGTGTCTGCCGCGGTCGGGGGGAGATGCGGCAGGTCCACCCGGCGCCGGAACGGCACCCGGGGTGGGGGGTTGGGTGACCGTTCCTTCTTTCATCGGGGGCGGGGCAAAGCTGTCGGCACGTAGTCGACGCGCCGGACGAATTGTGATCCACGGAACGCGGGCGGGGGAACCCTGCATGCCGACCCAGCCATTGTCAGAAATGCGACAGAAATCGGTCGGATAACCGAATCGGCCAATGGCTGCGAAACAGCCCGGCAGCGCGGTTCGACCGCGCGCCGGGCTGTTCGGGGACGTCAGCCGCGTACGGCCTCGATGGCGTCGGCGAGCCGGCGCACACCTTCGTCGATCTGGTCGGCGGTGACCGCGCTGAACGCCAGCCGCAGCGCGCTGGTGCCGCCCTCCAGCAGGAAGTCGGAGCCCTTCACCACGGCCACGCCTCGCTCGGCCGCCGCGGGCAGCAGCTTGTCCACGTGCACGTCGGCGGGCAGCTCGATCCAGAGGAAGTAGCCGCCGTCGGGCTCGGTGAACTCGACGCCCGGGATGTGCTTGCGCAGCGACTCGGCCAGCACCGACGCCCGCTCGGCCAGCGCCGCGCTGACGGTCGCCACCGAGCGGTCGATGTCGCCGGAGCGGCAGAACTCGTAGACGATGCCCTGCGCCACCTGGCCGGCCGAGATGTAGAGGTTGGTCGCGTTGCGGGCGATGTCGTCGATGACCTGCTTCGCACCCACCAGGTAGCCCACACGCACGCCGGGGCAGACCGTCTTGGTGAACGAGCTCGCGTGCACGACCACGTCGGCCGCGTCGCCGCCGCCGAGCTTCGTCATCGACAGCATCGAGGGCAGCGCGTCGCCGCGGAAGCGGATGTCGACGTACGGGTCGTCCTCGAAGATCGTGAAGCCGTACTCGACGGCCAGCTCGATCAGCTCGCGCCGCTTCGCCACCGACAGCGTGACGCCCGCCGGGTTCTGGTAGTTCGGGATGATGTGCGCCAGCGTCGGCCGCACCCCGGACTCCAGCAGCGCGCGCAGCTCGGCGGTGTCGACGCCGTCGGGCCGCACCGTGACCTGGTGCACGTGCGCGCCGAGCGAGCGCAGGTTGAGCAGCGTCCGGTCGTAGGTCGGCCTCTCGACCACGACGTGGTCGCCGGGCTTCACGAGCTGGTTGAACAGGAACGCGTCGGCCTGCAGCGAGCCGTTCGTGATGAGGACCTGGTCGACGGCGACACCGTGCTTGTCGGCCACCCACTTGCGCAGCGGTGCGTAGCCGTAGGAGTTGCCGTAGGCGGTGAGGCCGGCCGGGTCGGCGGCGAAGGCGCGGACGGCCGCGGCGCTGAGACCCTCGACATCGACGATGTCCAGGCTCGGGGCGCCCCGGGCGAAGGAGATGAGCTGCTCGGCGGTCATGGCCACCAAGCGTAATCGGCCCGAAATGCGGGACACCCCCACCCACCTGCGTTCAGCCGGGCGGGTGGGGTCCGGATACCGGGAAATCACACGTTGGCGGTTGCCTCCGCACGGCGCAGGGCCCACACCCGCATCAGGTCGCGTACGGAGATGATGCCGAGTATCTCGTCGCCGTCGAGGACGGCGAGGTGGCGGAACCCGCCCCGGGTCATCGCCATGGCGGCCTCCTCCAGACTCCAGTCGGGGGACGCGTACACCACGTCCCAGGTGATGTGGCCTGCACACTGCTCCACGTCCGGGTCCAGGCCCGAACCGATGGCATTGAGGATGTCGCGCTCGGTCATGATCCCGAGTCCTTCGCCATCCGGATCGATCACGATCGCCGAGCCGACGCGGCGCATCGACATGAGCTGAGCCGCCTGGCGCAGCGTGTGCTGCGGACCAACCAGCAGCACCGGCTTGCTCATCGCCTCCCGCACCTGCATGGCATGCGTCATCTGCAATCACCCCTTCGGAACGCAACCCCATTGAAACGCACCGTACGGACATCTTGGGGCAGGTTCGGGCAGTTCACAAGACTTGTCATGGCCGCGAGCGTGTGTATCCGTGCCAACTCCGCACCCGGGGGCGGGTCTGCCGTGCAGTAGCCTTCACCAGCGACGAGACCCCCTCCCCGAAGGAGAAACCATGATCGGCATGGTGCTGGCCGCCGGCGCCGGGCGGCGACTGCGGCCCTACACCGACACGCTGCCCAAGGCCCTGGTGCCGGTGGACGGGGACACCACGATCCTCGACATCGCGCTGGCCAACCTGGCCGAGGCCGGGTTCACCGAGGTCGTGATCGTGGTCGGCTACCGGGCCGAGGCCGTCGAGGCCCGCCACGCCGCCATGCAGGAGAAGTACGGCGTGACCATCACCCTCGTGCACAACGACAAGGCCGAGGAGTGGAACAACGCGTACTCGCTGTGGCTGGCGCGCGAGCACTTCGCCCGGGGCGTGCTGCTGGTCAACGGCGACACCGTGCACCCGGTGTCGATCGAGCACACCCTCCAGGCCGCCGCCGCCGACGCCGCGTACGCCGACGCGGGCATCGTGCTGGCGGTCGACGACGTGAAGAAGCTGGCCGACGAGGAGATGAAGGTCGTCTTCGGCACCGACGGCCGCCTCGCGAAGATCACCAAGCTGATGGACCCGGCCACCGCGCACGGGGAGTACATCGGCGCCACCCTGATCCGGCCCGAGGCCGCCGACGCGCTCGCCGACGCGCTGCGCGCCACCTGGGAGCGCGACCCCAACCTCTACTACGAGGACGGCTACCAGGAGCTCGCCGAGCGTGGCGGCACCGTCCGGGGCGCCGCGATCGGCAAGGTGGACTGGGTCGAGGTCGACAACCACGACGACCTCGCCCGGGCCCGGGAGATCGCATGCCACTACTGACCCGGTCGGTGCAGACCCCGCTGAGCATCGACGTACGCCGCGGGGCGATCGCCGCGCTGGGACCGCTGCTGGTCGACCGGCGCATCTCCGCGGGCGGCGACGTCGCGGTGGTGGTCGGCCCCGGCCAGGGCGAGCGCATCGCCGAACTGATCGCCCCGACCCTGGACCACGCGCTGGTCCTGCACGTCGAGGGCGGGACGGTCGAGTCGGCGCTGGCGCTGGGCGAGAAGCTACGCGGGCGCAACCTGGACGCCGTGGTCGGCATCGGCGGCGGCAAGACCATCGACACGACGAAGTACGCGGCCTCGCGATACGGCATCCCGATGGTGGCCGTCGCGACCAGCCTGGCCAACGACGGCATCGCCTCCCCCGTCGCCACGCTGGACCACGACGGCGGCCGGGGCTCCTACGGCGTGCACATCCCGCTGGCGGTCGTGGTCGACCTCGACTTCGTCGAGCAGGGCCCGGACCGGCAGACCCGGGCCGGGGTCGGCGAGACGCTGAGCAAGATCAACGCGATCGCCGACTGGCAGCTCTCGAACCAGGTCACCGGCGAGCCGGTGGACGGCCTGGCCGTGGCGATGGCCCGCTCCGGCGCCGAGGCGGTGCTGCGCCACCCCGGCGACGTCACCGACGACGGCTTCGTGACGGTGCTGGCCGAGTCGCTGATCACCAGCGGCCTGGCCATGGCGATCGCCGGCACGTCCCGGCCCGCCAGCGGCGGCTGCCACGAGATCTCGCACGCGCTGGACATCCTGTTCCCCGGCACGGCCGGGCACGGCGAGCAGTGCGGCCTCGGGGCCCTGTTCTGCACGTACCTGCGGGCCTCGATCGACCCGGCGCAGCGGACCCGCTTCGACGAGATCAGCGCCTGCCTGAAGCGGCACGACCTGCCGCGCACACCGGCCGACCTGGGCCTGAGCAACGACGACTTCGCCCGCGCGGTGGAGTACGCCCCGCGTACCCGGCCCGACCGGTACACCATCCTGGAGCACCTGAACCTGGGCTACGAGCAGATCCGCGAGCGGGTGGGAGACTACGCCGATGTCATCGACTGAGCTGCACGCGGCGCCGGTGCGGCGCCCCTCCGCCGCCGACTTCTACGCCGTCAACCGCGGTGGCGGCCTGTTCTCCGAGGCGCTCAGCCAGCGGCTCGGCGCGGTCTTCGCGCTGATCGCCGAGCGCACCGGCCTCAAGCCGACCACGCTGACCCTGGCCAACCTGGTGCTCGGGCTGACCGTGTCGACGCTGCTGGTGGTGCGCGGGCAGGGCGGCCTGGTGCTGGGGCTGCTGGCGCTGGTCGGCTGGCAGGTGGCGTACTCGCTGGACTGCGCCGACGGGCAGCTCGCCCGGGTCACCAAGCAGGGCAGCCTGGCCGGGGCGCGCATCGACATCCTGTGCGACGTCGCGGCCCAGATCGGGCTGGTCACCGCGCTGGTGGCGGTCGCCAAGCCGCCGGTGTGGCTGGCCGCGCTGTTCGCGGGCTCGTGGATGGTCAACCTGGTGACCAGCGTGCTGGCCACCAGCGACAAGGCCCAGTCGATGGTCACCTCGACCTCGCTGCCGGTGCGGCTGGTGAAGCTGGTCCGCGACTACGGCGCCGTGATCTTCACAGCCGGCCTGGTGCTGGCCTTCGCGCCCGCGCTGACCGTCTGGTTCATCGCCGCGTTCACCGTGGTCAACTTCGGCTTCCTCCTGGCCAGCATCGCCTTCACGGCCCGCTCGGCGTACCGCTCGTAGCGGAGGCGCACCTGCATCGCTCAGCCTTAGAACTGTACCTCTAAGAGGCGCGCCTCTTAGAGGTACAGTTCTAAGGTGCTCACGAAGCCTGAGGGGATGTTCGACCGGAACGCCGAGTGGACGTCGCTGGTCGGCTTCGCGACGTCCACCGCGCCCAGCGTCCGGTTCGGCGTGGTCAGCGGTCGGCGCCGCCAGGGCAAGACGTTCCTGCTGGACGCCATCGCCCGCGCCACCGGCGGCTTCTACTTCGCGGCCAGTGAGGACACCGAGCTGGAGTCGCTGCGCCGCTTCGGCCGGGCGCTGGGCGCACGCGCGGGCACCGGTGGCGAATTCCAGCTCGGAAACTGGGAAGAGGCGATCGAGCGGCTGTACGCCGTGGTGCCCGACGGGCTGATCGTCATCGACGAGCTGCCGTACCTGCTGGCGGCGAGCCCCGCACTGGCCTCACACCTGCAACGGGCCCTCGACCCGGGCGGCGTGGCCCGCGAGCGCGCATCGAAACTGCTCGTCTGCGGTTCCGCAATGTCGATCATGGGTGGCCTGCTGTCCGGCAACGCACCCCTGCGCGGCCGGGCCAGCCTGGAACTCGTGGTCCGGCCGATGGACTACCGGACCGCCGCCGAATTCTGGGGGGTCGCCGAAGAGCCGGAGCTGGCCGTGCTGCTGCACAGCATCGTCGGCGGAACCCCGGCGTACCGGCACGAGTTCGTTCACTCCGACGCCCCGGCCAAGACCGCCGACTTCGACGAGTGGGTGGTGCGCACCGTGCTCAACCCGGCGGTGCCGCTGTTCCGGGAGGCGCGATACCTGCTCGCCGAAGAGACCGGCGCCCGGGACGCGGCGCTCTACCACGGCGTGCTGGGCGCGATCGCGCTCGGACACAACACCCGAGGCGGCATCGCCGGCTATCTTGAGCGGCCCTCGACCAACATCTCCCACCCGCTCACGGTGCTGGAGGACTCCGGCCTGATCACCAAGGAGGCGGACGCGTTCCGCACCGGCCGCTCGGTCTACCGCATCGCGGAGCCGCTGATCACGTTCTACTCGGCCGTGATGCGCCGCAACTGGAGCTTCCTGGAACGCGGCATGGCCGAGCAGGCCTGGCAGGCTGGTCGCGACACGTTCCGCTCGCAGGTGGTCGGACCCCACTTCGAGCAGCTCTGCCGGGAGTACGCCCTGCGCAGCGCGGTCGAGTTGTTCGGCGAGCCGCCGACCGAGGTGGCGGCCGGCACCGTCGCGGATCCGGCCGAGCGCACCCAGATCCAGGTCGACGTGGTGGTGCTCGGCACCGACGGCGCCGCGCTGTGCCTGGGCGAGGCCAAGTGGCAGCAGACCATGGGGCTGCCCCATCTCGACCGGCTGCGCCGGGCCCGGGACCTGCTCGCCGTGAAACGGGTCCGCACCGAGCGGGTGCGACTGGCCTGCTTCAGCGGCCGCGGGTTCACCGAGGAGCTGCGCCGGGCCGCCGCGGCAGACCCCACCATCCTCCTGATCGACCTGCCCCGCCTCTACGGCGCGTAGCAGGCTTCGTGCAGTTTCGGGGAACTGCACGAAAGCGGGCCGTGATTCCAGCACTTTCCCCGAAACTGCGGGAACAGCACGTCCCGCGCCCGAGTCAGGAGCGGCGCAGGTCCTCGTAGACGCCGATGAGGCGGTCCATGACCACGGACGGGTGGAAGGTCTGCTCGTAGCGGCGGCGGGCGGCCTCGGTGAGCGACGGGGCGAGCTTGACCGCGTCGGGCAGGGCCGCGGCCCAGTCGTCGACGGTCGGCGCGACCGCCACCCCGGCGTCCCCGATCAGGTACGGGATGCCGCCCAGCGCGCTGCCGATCACGGCCCGGCCGGAGGCCAGCGCCTCGATGATCACCGTGGGCAGCACGTCGTGCCAGGTCGACGGGGCGGCGAACAGGGCCGAGGCGCGGAACGCGGCCCGTACCCCCTCGCGGTCCTGCGGGCCGAGGAACACCACGTCCGACCGCTGCGCGGCGGCCTGCTCGGCCAGGGTGCGCAGCTCGCCGTCGCCGACGATCCGCAGCGTGCCCAGCGAGCCGTCCGGGTGCCGCCGCCAGGCGTCCAGCAGCAGCCCCAGGCCCTTCTCCGGGGTCAGCCGGCCCACGAACAGCACGCCCTCCCCCGGCGGGGTCGGGGGGCCCGGGTCGTCGACGCCGTTGGGCTTGACCACGATGTGCCCGTCCGGGATGCCGTAGTCGCGCAGGTGGTCGGCGATGTTGTCGGTGAGCGCGATGTACCGGTCGACCGAGCGCCAGGTCGGGCGGTGCACCGCCAGCGTGGTCGCCATGATCGCGCTCTGCGCGGCGGAGTCCCGGTAGCACCGGTGCTTGATCGCGGGCAGCGCGAACGCCTTGCCCCGGCACTCGTAGCAGGCCTGGCCGTCGCGGAAGTACAGGCCGGGCGCGCAGACCTGCCGGAAGTTGTGCACGGTCTGCACCACCGGCACCCCGTGGGCGTGCGCGGTCCGCACCACCCAGGGCGACAGCAGCGGGTACGGGTTGTGCAGGTGCAGCACGTCCGGCCGCTCGGCCTTCAGCAGCCGGGCCAGGTCCCGCTGCGCGCCCGGCGCCCAGATGGGCGACAGCGGCAGCAGCGCCTTGCCGACGGGCGACAGTGACGGAATGTCGTCGGAGCTGCGCAGGAAGGGCAGCACCGTGACCCCGGCCGCGGTGAGCTGCGCCATCTCCTGGTCGACGATGACGTTCTCCCCCGAGGGCAGCTCGGAGCGGTACCGGTTGTGTGCGACGACGACTTTCAACGCCATGGGTGAACGGTAGCGTTACGGTCGTGCCGGAGTTGCCTGAGGTGGAGGCCCTCGCCGCGTATCTGCGCGAGCGGGCCGTGGGTCAGCGCGTCGAGCGGGTCGACGTGTCGGCGATCAGCGCCCTGAAGACGTTCGACCCGCCCCTGTCGGCCCTGCACGGGCGGACGGTCACCGGCGCCGGGCGCCACGGCAAGTTCCTCGACCTCCAGCTCGACGAGCTGCACCTGGTGGTGCACCTGGCCCGCGCCGGGTGGCTGCACTACCGCGACGAGCTGCCCGACACCCTGCTCAAGCCGGGCAAGGGGCCGATCGCGCTGCGGGTGCGGCTGGGCGACAGGTCGGGCTTCGACCTGACCGAGGCCGGTACGCAGAAGAAGCTCGCCGCCTATCTCGTGACGGACGTGGCGCAGGTGCCCGGTGTGGCCCGGCTCGGGCCGGACGCGCTCAGCCTCGACCTGGCCGGTCTGGCCGGAGTGCTCAAGGACCGCAACGCCCAGCTCAAGGGCGTGCTGCGCGACCAGCAGGTGCTGGCCGGGGTCGGCAACGCGTACTCGGACGAAATCCTGCACACGGCCAAGCTGTCGCCCTTCGCGCGGGCCGACAAGCTCACCGCGGCGCAGCTGGAGGCGCTGCACGCGGCCATGCAGCAGGTGCTGACCGAGGCGGTCACCCGGTCGGTCGGCCAGCGCGCGGCGACGCTGAAAGCCGAGAAGCGGGCGGGGCTGCGGGTGCACGGGCGCGCGGGTGAGAAATGCCCGGTCTGCGGCGACGTGATCAGGGAAGTCTCGTTCGCGGACTCCAGTCTCCAATACTGCCCCACGTGCCAGACGGGCGGAAAGCCGCTCGCAGACCGGAGACTTTCCAAGCTCTTGCGCTAGTGTCACCGGGAGCCGACTTCGTATAGTGTCCCGGTCCTGGGGTGTTCGGACGCATCTGCGCACGGTGTCGCCGTGACCCCGGACAAACCATGCGAGACTGAACGTTGTGGGCGAACCTCGTCCTGCCGCACGTTCGGCGCCGCAGGCTGCAGCACTGGCCGGTTCCGCCGGGCAGGAACGTGACGCACGGGAGGACCCAGGTGAGGTGACGACGAGCCTGAAGCACCCGAGCACGGCGCCCATCCGTTCGAACGTCCCGGATTACGTGGCGGACCGCTACGAACTCCCTCCGACGCCCAAGACCAACGGCGTGGCACGGAGCGCGTTCGCCCGGCCCACGGCCCGGCGCGCCAAGTGGCACCGGCCATACATCCTGTGCCTGGTCGTCGCCGACTTCCTCTGCGCGGTCCTGGCCAGCTATACGGCGATCTCCCAGTTCGAGACGCAGCGGGTCACCGCCGGCTTCGACGGGCGCACCAACTTCTTCCAGCTCGTGGCGTATGTCGGCCTGCCCATCGGCTGGCTGCTGCTGCTGTGGGCCAACGGCGCCTATGACAGACGCGTCATCGGCCTGGGCACCGACGAGTTCAAGCGCGTCTTCCGGGCCACCATCGCGGTCGGCGCGACCGTGTCGTTCCTGGCCTTCGCGTTCCAGAAGGACCTGTCGCGCGGCACCGTGGGCATCGTCGTGCTGGGCGCGATGGCGTACATCTTCGTGCTGCGGCTGATGCTGCGGCGCGTGCTGTACGTGATCCGCCGCCGGGGGCGCCTGGCCACGTACCGGATGCTGCTGGTGGGCTCGCTGCCGGAGACGCTGTTCGTGTACAAGGTCGTCTCCCGCAGTCCCCGGGCCGGCCTGGTGCCCGTCGCGATCCACCTCTCCGAGCACCTGCCCGCCTCGCGGCGGGCGCAGGCGCCGATCCCGGTGCACTACGGCCGCGACCTGGTCGACCTGGTGCACGAGCTGCGCGCCGACACGATCGCGGTGTGCGGCTCGGCCGGGGCCGAGCCCGACGAGCTGCGCCGCCTGGCCTGGCAGCTGGAGGGCACCGGCATCGACCTGGTGGTCGCGCCGCAGCTCACCGACATCGCCGGACCGCGCGTGCACATCCGGCCCATCGAGGGCCTGCCGCTGCTGCACGTGGAGGAGCCGAAGCTCTCCGGTGTCGCCTGGCTGGCCAAGAACCTGCTGGACCGGGTCGCCGCCGCGCTGGGCCTGATCGTGCTCTCGCCGCTGCTGCTGCTGATCTCGCTGGCCATCTCGATCACCGACCGGGGCCCGGCGTTCTTCCGCCAGCTGCGCGTCGGGCACGAGGGCCGGGTGTTCAAGGTGTGGAAGTTCCGCACCATGTACACCGACGCCGAGGAGCGCAAGAGCAAGCTGGAAGCCCAGAACGAGGGCGACGGCATGCTCTTCAAGATCCGCGACGACCCGCGGGTCACCCCGGTCGGCCGGTTCCTGCGGGCCAGCTCGATCGACGAGCTGCCCCAGCTGATCAACGTGGTCAAGGGCGAGATGTCGCTGGTCGGGCCGCGGCCGCTGCCCGCCGACGACGGCGACTACCTCGGCGACGTGCGGCGGCGGCTGCTGGTGCGGCCCGGCATGACCGGCCTGTGGCAGGTCTCCGGCCGCTCGGACCTGAGCTGGGACGAGGCGGTCCGGCTGGACCTCTACTACGTCGACAACTGGTCCCTGGCCTACGACCTGTCCATCCTGTGGCGGACGGTCGGGGTCGTGCTCCGGCGCAAGGGCGCCTACTGATCCTGCAAGACGTCGAACGGCCGGTCACCCCCAGCGGGTGCCCGGCCGTTCCGCTTCTGCGGCTCTCAGCCGAAGACCTCGGCCAGATTCAGCTCGAACGGGAAAGGGTCAGCCCCGCGCAGGATGCCCGAGTGCTTCTGCTCGGTCAGGTAGCCCATCGACCCCGGCTGTGTCAGCACCAGCACGTCCTGGGTGCGCGCGTCAACGATCCAGTACTCGGGGACGCCTGCCACGGCGTAGCCGTACCGCTTGAGCACGAGGTCATTGCCGGGGTTGCTCGGCGATACCACCTCGATGACCAGCTGCGCCGCTGGTGGCGGCAGCGCGGGCAGCGCAGTCCCGAGCAGCGCGGCGTCGAAGACGACCAGGTCGGGGATGAAGTAGGAGCTTCCGTCTCGGCGCAGCACGCCGAGGTTCTCCCCGACCACGAGATCGTCAGGCGCCTGCCGCTCAAGCGCCCGGCGGATGCGGTGCAAGACGGTGAAGTGCGGCATCGGGGGTGGTGGGGTCACGATCAGGCTCCCGTCGAAGATCTCGTACCGGTAGCCGTCGTCGGGCGTGTCGAGGAGGTCCTCGAACTGCCAGGCGCGCAGCGGCTGGGGCCGGAGCAGTGGATGGGTCATCGTTGTCACCCCAGTGGTCTATCGAAGCCGTCTGACATCTCCAGGGTGCCCCATCCACAGGCCGTTAAGAAGGTGCCCTTCCCTACGTGCGCACAAGTTCTTCACATCGGGGGCTGAGGGTCTGCACAGGTGAGGGCTACAGTCCCGTGACATGAACGAGCGTCGGGTCCTGGTTGTCGAGGACGACCCCACCATCGCCGGGTCCGTCATCGCGCGGCTGCGGGCGGAGGGGTTCGCCGTCGACCACGCGGGCACGGGGCCCGCCGCGGTCGAGGCAGCCGCGCGGCTGCGACCGGACCTGGTCGTGCTCGACCTGATGCTGCCCGGGTTCGACGGGCTGGAGGTGTGCCGCCGCATCCACGCGCAGCGGCCGGTGCCGGTGCTCATGCTGACCGCCCGCGACGACGAGAACGACCTGCTGGTCGGGCTGGCCGTGGGGGCGGACGACTACCTGACCAAGCCGTTCTCGCTGCGGGTGCTGGCGGCGCGGGTGCACGCGCTGCTGCGCCGGACCGAGCGCACCACCGCGCCGGAGGCGCCGATCAGGCTGGGTCCGCTGGAGATCAACCGGACCGAGCGCCGGGTGCGCCGCGACGGCGTCGAGGCCCACCTGACCCCGACCGAGTACGACCTGCTGGTGTACCTGGCCGAGCGGCACCGCGCGGTGCTGCCCCGGGAGCGGCTGCTGGCCGAGATCTGGGGCTGGGCCGAGGGCTTCGGGACCCGTACCGTGGACTCGCACATCAAGGCCCTGCGCCGCAAGATCGGCGCGGACCTGATCCGGACCGTGCACGGTGTCGGCTACGCGCTGGAAGCCGAGAACACATGATCGAGCGCATCCTCGACTGGCTGACCAAGCCCATGTACTGGCTGCTCGGCCCTCTGATCGTGTTCGCCAACCGGCTGCTGGACCGGCTGCCGCGGCCACTGGACCCGTTCCGTTCGATCAAGCTCAAGCTGGGCGTCCTGCTGGGCATCTCCGGCGCGACCGGCCTGAGCGTCTTCTACTTCTCGCTCGGCGGCATCCCGTGGCGCACCGCGATCTCGGCGGCGATGGTCGGCGTGATCACGCTCCAGGTGCTGGCGCACGGGATGACCAAGCCGCTGCGCGAGATGACCGCCGCGGCCCGGTCGATGGCGCGCGGGGACTACAGCCGCCGGGTGCGCGCGACCAGCCGCGACGAGGTCGGCACCCTGGCCCGCGCGTTCAACCTGATGGCCGCCGACCTCGCCGCCAGCGACCAGCAGCGGCGGGAGCTCATCGCGAACGTGTCCCACGAGCTGCGTACGCCGATCACGGCGCTGCAGGGCGTGCTGGAGAACATGGTCGACGGCGTGAGCACGGCCGACCCCGCGACGCTGCGCACCGCGCTGGCGCAGACGCAGCGCCTCAGCCGCCTGGTCACCGAGCTGCTGGACCTGTCGAAGGTCGACGCGGGCGCGGTGACGCTCCAGCGGGTGCCGGTGCCGGTCGCCGAGTTCCTGGCGACGGTCGTGGAGGAGGCGGGGCTGAACTCGCCGAAGACCCGGTTCCGGCTGGACGGCGTGGTCGCCCACACCATCAGCGCCGACCCGGCCCGGCTGCACCAGGTCTTCGCCAACCTGCTGGAGAACGCGGCCCGGCACAGCCCGCCCTGGGGGCTGGTCACCGTCAGCGCGCGGCCCGAGGGCACCGCGACCGTGTTCGAGGTGCTCGATCAGGGGATCGGCATCGCCCCGGCCCACCGGGAGCGGGTCTTCGAGCGTTTCACCACCAAGGTCTCCCGGCCGGGGGCGCTGCCCTCGACGCCGGACGCCGACCGGCGCGGCACCCGCGCCGGCCAGACCGCCCGCAGCGACGGCGGCACGGGCCTCGGCCTGGCCATCGCCCGCTGGGCGGTCGAGCTGCACCACGGCACCATCGCGATCGTCGATCCCCCGGCGGGGGTCGGCTGCCGCGTCCGCATCACCCTGCCCCACGGGCCGCGGTGAGTCTCCGGCGAGCCGCCTCGGCCCGCCGGGAACCAGCCGCAGTCCGCACCGTCGTTTCGCAGCAGAAGCCAGCCGAGCCTGGAGGCAATGATGTCCACCCCCCACCCGGAAAGCGCACCACCGCCGTCCGAGGCGGCAGAACCCGCCTCGGTAGAGACCCCGGCGGCGGACAGCACGGCGCCGCAGACCCCGGCGGCCGCTGCCGAGCCGGCCGAGGCGGCCGAATCGGCCGCCGAGACCGCCGCGCCCGAAGCCGCCCAGGCTGAGGCCGTCGCGCCTGAGGCTGCCGCGGCCGAACCCGCCGCCGCGACGGTGCCGCCGCAGCAGTACCCCGCGGACATGGCCCGGTTCCGGCCGCTGCCGCCGCCCCCGCCCGGCTTCATGGAGGCCCGCTGGAAGGGGCCCGACTACGCGGGCGGCCCGGCAGCCTGGATCGCCGCGCTGATCGGCGGCCTGGCCACCGCGATCATGCTGCCGCTGAGCCGGCCCGGCCTGGGCTGGCTGCTGGTCGGCCTGGTGATGGCCGGGGCGGTCGTGCACGCGGCCCGGTTCGGCCCGAAGCCGGACAGCCGCGGCGAGCGCCTGGTCCGGATCGGCTGGGGCGTGGTCGCGCTCGCGCTGCTGTCGGTCGGCACGTTCCGGGCCGCAGGCTGGCTGGTCGTGTTCTGCACCCTGGGTGCGCTGGCCTGCGCCTCGCTCGCGGTGGCGGGCGGCCGGTCGGTGCGCGCGGTGCTGTTCGCGTCGATCGCCGCCCCGATCGCGGCGCTGCGGGCGATCCCGTGGCTGGCCCGCGGGCTGGCCAGCTGGCACCGGAGCCGGGAGAAGAGCGGCACGTTCGGCCGGGTGCTGCTGTCGCTGCTGGTGACCGTGATCCTGCTGGTGGTCTTCGGCGCGCTGTTCGCCTCGGCGGACGCCGCGTTCGCGAAGCTGCTCGGCGACATCCTGCCCAAGCTCGACGGGCGCACCATCGCCCGCGGCCTGATCTACACCACGGTGGGCGGCCTGCTCACGGCCGGTGCGATCTTCCTCGTGCTGGCGCCGCCGGACCTGTCCGGCATGGAGCGCCCGTCGCCCCGCCGGATCGGCCGCATCGAGCTGGCGCTGCCGCTGGGCGGCCTGGTCCTGATGTTCGGCGCGTTCGTGGCGCTTCAGGTGCGCAACTTCTTCGGCGACAAGGCGTACATCGAGAAGACCACCGGCCTGACCTACTCGCAGTACGCCGTGCGCGGGTTCGGCCAGCTGCTCGTGGTCACCCTGCTGACGCTGATCATCATCGGGCTGGTGTCGCGCTGGGCGTCCAGGGAGACCAGCGCGGACCGGACGCTGCTGCGTACGCTGCTCGGCCTGCTGGTCGTGCTGAGCATGGTGATCGTCGGCTCGGCGGTGTGGCGGATGTGGCTGTACCAGAACACGTACGGCTGGACCCGCGAGCGGCTGTTCTTCGGCTCGGTCGAGCTGTACCTCGGCGGGGTGTTCGTGCTGGTGGCGCTCGCGGGCTGGAAGCTGCGGGCGACCTGGTTCCCCCGCGCGGCGGTGGCCGGGTTCGCGGCGCTGCTGCTGGGGCTGGCCGTGGCCAACCCGGAGCACTTCATCGCCGAGCAGAACGTCGAGCGGGTCAAGAAGATCGACTTCTGGTACCTGCGGGCGCTGGGCCCGGACGCCGCCCCGGCCCTGGCCAAGCTGGACGAGCCGCTGCGCAGCTGCGCGCTGAGCTGGATGGACCGCGAGCTGAAGCAGAACCCGGAGCAGTGGTACTCGTGGAACCTCAGCCGGGCCCAGGCCCGCGAGCAGCTGGCTGGAACCTTCCCGCGACCGACCACCAAGACCTGTTCCGCCGCTGAGGAGCAGTACCGGAGTTCGCGGGACTGACCGCCAGGAGCGGACTGACCGCCAGGAGGAGGCGGCATCGGCGAGCGATTCCGACATTGTGACGCTGGGTCTACAGTCGGTCGCGTGACAGCCGATGCCGCCTTCGCCCTTCAGGGGCTCGTGAAGAAGTTCGACACCAAGCTCGCCGTCGACGGGGTGGATCTCTCCGTACCGGCGGGCTCTTTCTTCGGCCTGCTCGGACCGAACGGCGCGGGCAAGACCACGACCCTGTCCATGGCGGTGGGCCTGCTGCGCCCCGACGCCGGGCGCGCGCTGGTGCTGGGCCACGACGTGTGGGCCGACCCGGTGCGGGCCAAGGCGCTGGTCGGTGTCATGCCCGACGGGGTGCGGCTGTTCGACCGGCTCGACGGCACCGAGCTGCTGACCTACCACGGCCTGCTGCGCGGGCTGGCCCCGGACGTGATCGACCAGCGCGTCACCGAGCTGCTGGACGTGCTGGCCCTGGCCGACGCTGGCCGCACGCTGGTCATCGACTACTCGGCCGGTATGAAGAAGAAGATCGCGCTGGCCTGCGCCCTGCTGCACGCGCCCCGGCTGCTGGTGCTCGACGAGCCGTTCGAGGCGGTCGACCCGGTCAGCGGCGCCACCATCCGCGACATCCTGACCCGCTACGTCGCGGGCGGCGGGACGGTCATCTTCTCCAGCCACGTGCTGGAGGTGGTGGAGCGGCTGTGCAGCCACGTCGCGATCATGGCGGCGGGCCGGATCCGGACCGTGGGCACGCTGGCCGACGTGCGCGGCGAGCGCACGCTGGAGGAGGCGTTCGTCGAGATCGTCGGCGGGCGCACGGCGACCGGGTCGGAGCTGTCGTGGCTCTGACCTTCGCCAAGCTCAAGCTGCGTACGCTGCGCAACGGCTTCCGCGGGCGCCCCGCGAAGATCATCATGTTCTCGCTCGGGCTGCTGGGCGCCCTGTTCTACGGCGGCCTGGCGTTCGTGCTGTTCCTCGGCGCGATGATCTCGGGCCACGACGGCCTGGCGCTGGCCGCCGCGTACGGCGGGACGCTGATGACGCTGGCCTGGCTGCTGATGCCGCTGGTGTGGTTCGGCGTGGACGAGACGCTGGACCCGGCCCGGTTCGCACTGCTGCCGATCCCGAAGCTGGTGCTGCTGCGCGGGCTGCTCGTCGGCGCGCTCATCGGCGTCCCGGCCGCGGCGACGCTGCTGGCCACGTCCGGCCTGGCGGTCGGCGCGTTCATCGAGGGCGGGCTCGCGGCGGGCCTGACCGGCAGCGTCGGCGTGCTGCTGGGACTCGTGCTCTGCGTCCTGATGAGCCGCGCGGTGACCAGCGGGTTCGCCCGCGCGCTGCGCGCCCGGCGCACCCGCGACCTGGCCGCCGTGGTGCTGGCCGTGCTGGCCGCCTCGGTCGGCCCGATCCAGTACGCGGTCAACTCGGGCGCCCAGGCCGTCGGCATGGAGCGGCTGGAATCCATCGCCCGCGTGCTGGGCTGGACGCCGTTCGGGGCGCCGTACGTGGTCGGGCAGGACGCGGTGGCGGGCCACTGGGGCGCGGTCGCGGCCCGGCTGGCGCTGACCGTCGCCGTGATCGCCCTGCTCGCGTGGTGGTGGAGCACCTCGCTGGAGTCGGCCATGGTCGGTTCGGCCGGCGAGGGCGGCAGCAGTGCCACCGCGGTGCGGGCAGGCAGCCCCACGGCCCGGTTCTTCCGCCGCAGCCGCGCACCGCGCACCGCGTACGGCGCGATGCTCGTCCGGGAGATGCGCTACTGGCTGCGCGACGCGCGCCGCCGGGCCAGCCTGATCACGTTCGCCGTGGTCGGGGTGTTCCTGCCGGTGACGTTCAACCTCGGCCCGGCCGCCGCCCAGGGGCAGATGCCCGCGGCCATGCAGCTGCTGACCATGGTCGGCATCGGCACGCTGGCCTCGGTCGGCCTGGCCAACCAGTTCGGCTACGACGGCAGCGCGTACGCGGCGCAGGTGGTTTCGGGGGTGCCGGGGCGGCTGGAGCTGCGCGCGCGGGCGGTGGCGTACTCGTGGTTCGTGATGCCGGTCCTGCTCGGCGTCGCCGCGCTGACGATCGTGCTGCGCGGGCACCCGGCCGAGCTGCCCGCGGTGCTCGGGGTGCTGCTGGCCGCGTACGGCACCGGCCTGGCCTGCTGCCTGCACCTGTCGGTGTGGGGCGCGTACTCGCTGCCGGAGACGCAGAACCCGTTCGCCATCAACACCGGCACCGGCGTGGCCAAGAGCCTGCTCGCGATGGCCGCCCTGATCGGCGGTCCGGTGCTGGCGTCACCGGTGTATCTGCTGGCGGCGCTCGGCGGCCAGGTCGGCTCGGTGCTGGCGCTGCCCGCCGGACTGGCGTACGGCCTCGGCGCGGCCTGGCTCGGGGCGCTCACCGCCGGTGACGCGCTGGACCGCCGGCAGCCGGAACTGCTCCTCGCCGTGACCCCGAAACGGTGAACACTGTCGGGCGTCCGACTTAAGATTCTTCGGGATGTGTCCGAGCACACCGAATAATTGGTGGAGAAGCAGGGACTCATACGATGTAATAGTTGGTATGAGCATCATGAACAAGATGCGGAAGAACCGCAGCGCCGAACAGATCCACCTCGAGCGCGCCCACCGCGAGCGTGCGCAGCGCAGCCGCGCCGCCGGTGAGATGCACGACCCGATGGCCGCCGTCTTCATGCGCGTGAACTGACTTTTCTCCTCCTCCAAACCGTTGCAGCCCCGTCCGGCCCCGAGCCGCGGCGGGGCTGCGGCGTATTCCGGGCCAGCAGATGAGGCGGCCGGGCATCGGGGCCGGTCACCTCGGTGGCGGGGCCACCCGTATTCCGGTCGGGCGCCGGTACCGGTACGGTGGGCACGGCCGCCACCCCTCGGCCGCGTGACGCTGCGCAACTCCCGCGCTGTCGCCCGGAGGGGTGGCATCGGAGAGGGAGGCGTGCGCATATGACGTCCGATGGATCGCAGCAGTCCGGCTGGCCGCCGGCTGACGCGAACGAACGCCAGGGTGGGTACGGGCTGTTCGAGGCGCCGCCGGCACCCGAGGAGTTCCCGGTCTTCACCCCGTACGGCAGCCAGGCGGAGCAGGACTTCCCGCCGGACTCGGGCACCCCGTCGGCGTTCGGCGGCTTCCCGTCCGACTCGTCCGCCCCCGCACCCGCCGTCGATGACGCCCCGCCGTACGTGCCCGCCCCCGCGGTCGTGCCGATCCCGGGCGTGCGCCACGAGATGTCGCCCGCCTTCGCCGCGCACGAACCCTTCATCGCGCCCCCGGCCGAGCCCGCCGAACCGGCCTGGTCCACCCCGGCCGAGCCGCAGTGGACGCCCGCGCCGGCCGACTCGTCGTGGCAGACCCCGCCGGCCGAGCAGCCGTCGTGGCACACCACGGCCGCCGACCAGCAGTGGCAGCCCGCCGAGCCCGCGTGGAACGCCACCCCGGCCGAGTCCTCCTGGAACGCCGCCCCCGCCGAGCCCTCGTGGAACGCAGCCCCGGCCGAGCCCGCGTGGCAGGCCCCGGCGGCCGAGCCCGCCTGGAACGCAGCGCCCGCCGAGCCCGCCTGGAACGCAGCCCCGGCCGAGCCCGCGTGGCAGGCCCCGGCGGCGGCCGAGCCGTCGTGGCAGACGCCGTCGGCCGACCAGTGGCAGGCCGCCGCGGCTCCCGCCGAGCCCGCGTGGAACGCCGCGCCCGCCGAGCGCCCGTGGAGCGCGCCTCCGGCCGAGCCCGCCCGCGCCGAGCAGCAGTGGCCGGACTACTCCGACTTCTCGCAGCCCGCGCAGCCTGCTCAGGCCGCACCGGAACCGGCCACCAGCACCGCCTCGTGGGCCGCGTTCGCGGCCGGGGACAGCCCGAAGCCGTCCGCTCCGACCGGGCCGTGGACTCCGCCGCCCGCGGTCGCGGCGCTGATGGACCCCGAGCCGGCATACGAGGCCCGCCCCGCCAGCACCCCGCCCGCGTATGACACGCCGTCCTCGTACGACGCGCCGTCCTCGTACGACACGCCGTCGGCATACGACGCGCCGTCCGGGTACGAGGCCCGGCCCGCGAGCACCCCGCCCGCCTACTCGACGCCGGTCAGCACCCCGCCCGCGTACGAGGCCCGCCCGGCCAGCACCCCGCCCGCGTACGACGCGCCGTCGTCGTACGACGCGCCGCCCGCGTACGAGGCCCGGCCCGCGAGCACCCCGCCCGCCTACTCAACGCCGGTCAGCACTCCGCCCTCACCCGCCATCCCGGTCACGCCGCCGCCGGTGGCCCGCGCGAGCGTCGGCTCGGCCAGCGTCGGCTCGGCCAGCGTCGGTTCCGCCAGCGTCGGTTCCGCCAGCGTCGGTTCCGCCAGCGTCGGGTCGGCCACCGCCTCGGTGCCCGCCACCAGCCGGATCGCTCCCGGCGAGGACGCGGTGTCGCTGCCGAAGCCGGCGCCGCGGGTCTACGGTTCGGCCTCCGTGGCCCCGCCCGTGGACTCCCCCGCACCGGCCGACGCGGGCATGCCCGCCCCGACGGCTCCTCCGGTGACCGCCGCGGCGCAGGTCCCGCCGCAGGCTGCGGTGCCCGCGCAGGGCGCCCGCGCCACTGCCCGGGCCTCGGTGTCCGCGCCCGCCGAGCCGCACGCGGCACCGCCGATCGCGCGCTCGTCCACCGTGTACGGTGCCCGCCCGGCGCAGCCCGCCGAGCAGGCGCCGCCCATGCAGGCCGCGCCGCAGACCCCGCCGCCGGTCCAGGCTCCGCCCGCCCCGCCGCAGGCCGCCGCGTCCGCCCCGGTCGCGCCCGCCCGCGGGGGACGCCAGCCCGCCTACGGCGACCTGCTGCAACCGTCGGCGCCCACCCCGCAGGGTCCGCCGCCGGTCCCCGACTTCCCCCCGCGCGGCCCGGCGCCGACGCAGGTGGCGGCACCGCCCGCCCAGGCCAAGCCGCAGCAGTGGACCCAGCAGGGTCCGCCCGCCGGTCACGCACCGGTCGGCCTGGTGCCGGGGCAGCGCCCGCCGATGGACTCGCCGCCGCCGCCCGGCACCGACCAGGCCCGCTTCGACAAGTTCAAGCCGACGGACGACACGGGCACGATCGAGCCGAAGCCGGTGCGCAGCGGCCGCCTGATCACCGGCGTGATCATCGGCTGCGTGCTGCTGCTCACCATCGCGTTCGGCCTGCTGTTCGGCGTGCAGAAGCTGATGTCGGACGGCGACCCGGGCACGTTCGGCGTCGGCGACTGCCTCAAGCAGAGCGGCAACGCCGCGGTGGCCGCCGACTGCGGCGACCCGGGGGCGTTCACGGTGGTGTCGGTGACCGACAGCGCCGACCAGTGCCCGGACAAGCAGCAGCCGCACGTGACCGTCGGCAGCAAGTTCCTGTGCCTGGCGCCGGGTTCCGGGGCGGCGAACCCCGCGGACGCGACCGCCAGCCCGACGGCGCAGCCCACGCCCTGACCACCGGCCCGTCCGCCACCCGGACGGCTGACGGCGCGCAGTGACCCGAAAGGGCCCGGTCTCTCGGAGACCGGGCCCTTTTCCCTGCTGGGGCCCTGGTGCGACATCCACTTATGTAAGTAGCGGAATAGGGCAGTGATCCTGACCACCGGACCCGATTTCCGGTCGCGCCACGTCGCACCCGGCGGCGAGACTGGCGCCATGTTGCGCGATGCCCTACCAGCCCGCCGCGAGGCCCGGCGCCAGCTCGTCGGCACCCTCTTCTCCTCGCTCGGGCGGGGGCTCACCCTGCCGTTCCTCTTCATCTACCTGACCGAGGTGCGGCACCTGCCCGGGTCCAGCGTCGGCCTGGCCATCGGCTGGTTCGGACTGCTCACCCTGCTGCTGTCGCCGCTGGGCGGCGCCCTGATCGACCGGTACGGCGCCCGCCGGGTGGTCCTGCCCGCGCTGGCGCTCTCCTCGCTCGGTTCCGGTTCGCTGGCCCTGGTCGGCACCGTCTGGCAGGCGTTCGCCGCGCTCACGGTGTGCGGCCTCGGCGGTGCGACCATCTGGGCCGGGCAGAACACCATCATGACGACGCTGACCAGCGACCAGGAGCGCCAGCGCGTCTTCGGTCTCCAGTTCGCGCTGCTCAACCTCGGCATCGGCGTCGGCTCGGCGCTGGCCGGCTCCGTCGTGGACGTCGCCCGGCCCGGCACGTTCCAGTTCATCTACCTGGCCGACATGCTCTGCTACGCCGGGCCGTTCGTGATCCTGCTGACCATGCCCCAGGTAGGGCGGCGGCTGGTCAGGGACGAGCCCGCGGCGGGCCGCAGGGCGAGCGGGGGGTACGCGCAGGTGCTGCGCCACCGCCCGTTCCGCCGCCTGATGATCTTCAGTGTGCTGCTGACCGTCTCCGGGTACGCGCAGCTGGAGGTGGGCTTCACCGGGTTCGCCACCAAGGTCGCCGGGGCGAGCACGCGGATCGTCGGATACTCCTTCACCTGCAACACCATCGTGATCGTGCTGGCCCAGCTGCTGGTCATCCGGATGCTCCAGGGACGCAGCCGCACCCGCGCGCTGATGACCGTCGGCGCCCTGTTCGCGGCCGCCTGGCTCGTGCTCGGCGTCGCCGGATACGTCGACGGGCGTGACAGCGTGGTGAGCGCCGTCGGCGTGATCGCTTTCGGCGGCATCTTCGCGCTCGGCGAGACACTGCTGTCACCGATCAACCCGGCGCTGGTCAACGAGCTGGCCAGCGACGAGCTGCGCGGCCGGTACAACGCACTGTCGTCCATGGTCTGGGGCATCTCGGCCGTCATCGCGCCGGTCAGCGCCGGGCCGCTGCTGGCGGCCGGGCTCGGCGGCGTGTGGATCGTCCTGGTCGCGGTGGGCTGCCTGGCGGCGTCGGCGGTCGCGTTCACCCTGCGCGGCCTCATCACCGCCGAGCAGGACGGCCTGCCCGCCCCGGCGCCCGCCCCCGCCCCAGTCCTCTCCCACGCCTGACCGCGGACACAGCAGTTTCGGGGAAAGTGCTCCTGTTCGGGCGCGCATTCGAGCACTTTCCCCGAAAGCGCAGCCTGCGGCAGATGGTGGGAGGGAGATCGGCGACGCAGGGCGGCTGGCTAGGCTTGCGGTCATGGCGACGATCTCGCGGGTACGCGCACCTGAGCTGCGCGGACGGGGCTGGCTGAACACCGGCGGCAAGGAGCTCACGCTCAAGGACCTGCGTGGCAAGATCATTTTGCTCGATTTCTGGACCTTCTGCTGCATAAATTGCCTGCACGTCCTCGACGAGCTGCGCCCGCTGGAGCAGAAGTACGCCGACGTGCTCGTCGTCATCGGGGTGCACTCGCCCAAGTTCGAGCACGAGCGCGACCCGCAGGCGCTGGCCGCCGCCGTCGAGCGCTACGGCGTGGACCACCCGGTGCTCGACGACCCCGAGCTGGTCACCTGGCAGCACTACGCCGCCAAGGCGTGGCCGACCCTGTCCGTGGTCGACCCCGAGGGATACGTCGTGGCCTCGATGGCCGGCGAGGGCCACGCCGAGGGCCTGGTGCGGCTGCTCGACCAGCTCATCGCCGAGCACGAGGCCAAGGGCACGCTGCACCGCGGCGACGGCCCGTTCGTGCCCCCGCCCCCGGCCGACACCCTGCTCCGCTTCCCCGGCAAGGCGCTGCCGCTGCCCGACGGGCGCGTGCTCGTCTCCGACTCGGCCCGGCACCGCCTGGCCGTGCTCGACGCCGACCTCGGCCGGGTCGTCCAGCACATCGGCTCCGGCAGCCGTGGCCGGGCCGACGGCACCGCCGAGCGGGCCGCGTTCTCCGAGCCGCAGGGCGTCTGCGCGCTGCCCGGCCCGGTGGCCGAGCTCGTCGGGTACGACCTCGTCGTCGCCGACACCGTCAACCACCTGCTGCGCGGGGTGAAGCTCGCCGACTGGAGCGTCACCACCGTCGCGGGCACCGGACGGCAGTGGCGCTCCAGCGTGGACGACCACGCCCACGACGCCCGCTCGATGGACCTCTCCTCGCCCTGGGACGTGGCGTACTACGACGGCAAGGTGATCGTCGCGATGGCGGGCACCCATACGCTGTGGTGGTTCGATCCGGTCAAGCGCACCGTCGGGGTGTACGCGGGCACCACGGTCGAGGCCCTGCGCGACGGCCCGCTGCCCGACGTGTGGCTGGCCCAGCCCTCGGGCCTGTCCGTGTCGCCCGACGGCCGCCGGCTGTGGCTGGCCGACTCGGAGACCAGCTCGCTGCGCTGGATCGAGGACGGCGTGCTGCACACCGCCGTCGGCCAGGGCCTGTTCGACTTCGGCCACGTGGACGGCCCCGCCGACGAGGCGCTGCTCCAGCACCCGCTCGGGGTGTGCGCGCTGGCCGACGGCTCGGTCCTGATCGCCGACACCTACAACGGGGCCGTGCGCCGGTATGCCGACGGCACCGTGTCCACCGTCGAGCGGGACCTGGCCGAGCCGAGCGACATCGTGGTGACCGCCGCCGGAGACGTGCTGGTGGTCGAGTCCGCGGCCCACCGGCTGGTCCGCCTGGCCCCGACCGTCACCGCGTACGTCGACGGCGGCCGGCACCGGGTCGAGCGCCCGCCGGCGCTGCTCGCCCCCGGCGAGGTCACCCTCGACGTCATCTTCACGCCCGCGCCCGGCCAGAAGCTGGACCACAGCTTCGGCGACCCGACCCGGCTGGAGGTGTCGGCGTCCCCGGCCGAGCTGCTGCTCGACGGCGGCGGCGTCACCACGCAGCTGAGCCGACGGCTGGTGCTGAACCCGGCGGTCGAGCGCGGGGTGCTCCAGGTGGTGGCCCAGGCGGCGACGTGCGATGCCGACGCCGAGCACGCCGCATGCCACCTGACCAGGCAGGACTGGGGGGTGCCGATCGTGATCGACCCCGAGGGCGCCGACCGGCTCCCGCTGGTCCTGCGCGGCCTCGACGCCGACTGACGGGGGCGGGACGGGCGGGACGGGGTCAGCGGATGAACGGGGTCAGTCGGACCTCGGCGTCCTCCAGCGCCGCCCGGACCGCCCGCGCCAGCACCACCGCACCCGGCGTGTCCCCGTGCAGGCAGATCGAGTCGACCGCGTGCGGCAGCACCGTCCCGTCCAGCGCGATCACCCGCTGGTCGACCGTCATCAGCAGCGCCCGCGCCACGACCTCCTCCTGATCGTGGATGACCGCCCCGGGCTTGTCCCGCGGCAGCAGCGTCCCGTCAGCCCGGTACGCCCGGTCCGCGAAACCCTCCGCGTACGTGGGCACGAGCGCGTCCCCGGCGGCGGTGGCCAGCGGCGAGCCGGGGGCGCAGAGCACGGGCAGCCCGGTGGTCTGGGCGGCCTCGACGATGGCGTCGACGTGCGCGGTCGCGTGGTAGAGCGCCCCGTGCGGCTTGAGGTAGCGGACCTGGGCGCCCTCGGCGTCGGCCAGCCCCCGCAGCGCCCCGATCTGGTAGACGAGCTCGTCGCGGAGCTGGCCCAGGTCGTACTCGATGAAGCGGCGACCGAATCCGGCCAGGTCGCGGTAGCCGACCTGGGCGCCGACGGCGACCCCGCGGCGGGCGGCGAGCGCGCAGCTGCGCCGCATCGTGCCGGCGTCCCCGGCGTGGAAGCCGCAGGCGACGTTGGCGCTGGTCACGACGTCGAGCAGGGCTTCGTCGTCGCCGAGGGTCCAGCGCCCGAAGCCTTCCCCGAGATCAGCGTTGAGATCCATGGAAAGTCACAGTAGTGCCCGGACGCGCCTGGGCGAGGCTGCCCAGGTCGGCGGGGTGGACGACCGCGACGACGGGGTACCCGCCGGTGGTGGGGTGGTCGGCGAGGAAGACCAGCGGCTGCCCGTCGCCGGGCACCTGCACCGCGCCCGCGAGCAGTCCTTCGCTGGGCAGCTCGCCGGTGCGGGCGCGGGCCAGGGCCGGGCCGCGCAGCCGTACGCCGATCCGGTCGCCCTCCCCCACCGTGTACGCCCGCCCGAGCAGTTCCCTGGGCGCGGTGAACCAGTCGTCGCGCGGCCCGAACCGCACCCGCAGCCGCAGGTGCGCCCCTGGCGCCGACACCGGGGTGAAGTCGACCGCCCCGGGCGGCCCGGCCGGGGCGCCGACCGGCAGCACGTCTCCGGCGCGCAGCGGCGGCGGCCCGAGCCCGGCCAGGGTGTCGGTGCTGCGCGAGCCGAGCACCGGCGTGACCGCGACCCCGCCGGCGACGGCGAGGTAGCCGCGGATGCCCGCGACGGGTGCGCCGAGCACCAGTTCGGCCCCGGCGGGCAGCGCGAAGCCGATCCCGTACGGCGCGGGCCGCCCGCCGGCGGTGGCGGGGCCGGGCGCGCCGGTGAGCGCGCACCACAGCGTCGTGCGCGCCCGCAGCCGGGCCGTGCCGTAGGTGAACTCGATCCCGGCCGCCCCGGCCGGGTTGCCGACGAGCCGGTTGCCCAGCCGCAGCGCGTCGCCGTCGAGAGCTCCGGCGCGCGGCACGCCCAGCTCGGCGTACCCGGTGCGGCCCAGGTCCTGGACGGTGGCCAGCGGGCCGGGCGACAGGACCTCAAGCATCGACGAATCTGACCGTCATGCCGGGCGCCAGCAGCGCGGGCGGCTGCCGGTCCGGGTCGAACAGGGTCAGCCGGGTATGCCCGACCAGCCGCCATCCGCCCGGGGAGCTGCGCGGATACACCCCCGCGTACGGCCCCGCGAGCGCCACCGACCCGGCGGGGACCCGGGTGCGGGGCGAGTCGAGCCGGGGCAGCCGCAGCGGCTCGGGCAGCCCGGTGAGGTAGCCGAACCCCGGGGCGAACCCGCAGAACGCCACGGTGAACTCGACGCCGCGCAGCACCCGCGCGGGGTCGCCGTCCCAGCGCCGGGCCACGTCGTCGAGGTCGGGGCCGTCCCAGTGCACCGGGATCTCGACCTGCCCGGCGGGGGCGGCGGCGCGGGTCCGGACCGTCCAGCCGCTCCAGTCCGGGCGCCGGGTGACGCCGCGCAGCAGCACCGTGGCGGCGCCGGGCACCAGCTCCTCGCAGACGAGCTCGCCGCGCTCGCGGGCGTCGCTCAGCAGCCGGAACCAGCCCGCCGGGTCGTCGACCTCCAGCAGCAGACCGTCCCATCCGTACTGTCTGACGCGCACCGCGCCATTGTTTCAGCCCGCCCAGTGCCCCGGGCGGGCGAGCACGGCGGGCAGCCGGGTGGTCCGGTCGCCCCGGGCGGCGTTGATCTGGAACTGGGTCAGGTAGATCGCCTCGCTGAGATCGGCGCCCCGCAGGTCCGCCCCGCGCAGGTCCGCGCCGATCAGCTCGGCCAGCCGCAGGTCCGCGCCGCGCAGGTCCGCGCCGATGAGGTACGCACCGCGCAGGTTGGCCCCGCGCAGGTCCGCGTTGCGCAGGCGGGCGCCGATCAGGTCGGCGCCGCGGCGGTCCTTCGGCTTCGGGCGTACGGCGGCGCGGGCCAGCTCCCCGGCCCGGACCAGCAGCGTGTTGACCCTCGCCCGGTGCTCGGCGACATCGAGCGCGGCCAGTTCCCCGGGGCTGCCCAGGGTCAGCTGCTCGGTCTCGGCGTACGCCCGCGCGAGCTCGGCGCGCAGCGGGGCGGCGGCGGCCAGGTCCTGCGCGTCGGCGAGGTACCAGAGCAGCTCGTGCAGCTGGCGCTGGACCGGGAAGGCGGCGTACATGGGTGCGGCGGTGGCGGGGTCGTCGCGCCAGCTGCGGCCGCCGAAGGTCACCTGCGAGGTCTGCTGCCCCGCGCCGAAGCAGTCGTACACGGTGCAGCCGGTGTAGCCGCGGTCGCGCAGGCGGGCGTGGATGCCGCAGCGGAAGTCGGCACCGAGGTTCGTGCAGGGCTGCCCGGCGTCCTTGGTGACGGCGAAGTCGGACGAGGCGGTGAACGGCAGCGCCACGCAGCACAGGCCGAAGCAGTTCGTACAGTCGGCGCGCAGCCTCGTCCGCTCCATCCGGATCCCTCCCTGTTCAGCAGCGCGTCAAGTCTAGGTGTAGCCGACTTCACGCCTTAACCTACTGAGAAGTAACCTACGGTGTCGTAGCCTGGGGGGTATGACCGGCACCGCCGAACGCGCCACCCGCCTGCGCCCCGTCGACATCGGCAAGCCCCGCATGCGCGGCTGGCTGCACGCGTACGCCTTCTTCGTCGCCCTGGTCTGCGGCATCGTCCTCGTCAGCATCGCCGCCTTCCGGCCCGGGGCCGCGCCGGTCGCCAGCGTCGCGGTCTACAGCCTGACCGTGTGCGGGCTGTTCGGGATCAGCGGCCTCTACCACCGCCGGGTCTGGAGCGAGCGCGGCTACCAGACCATGCGCCGCCTCGACCACGCGATGATCTTCATATTCATCGCCGGCACGTACACGCCGTTCTGCGTGCTGCTGCTCGACCACGGCAAGGCCCTGCTGCTGCTCGCGCTGGTCTGGGGCGGCGCGATCGGCGGCGCGGTGGTGTCGCTGATCTGGCCGCACGCCCCGCGCTGGGTCTCCGCACCGCTCTACCTGGCGCTGGGCTGGGTGGCGGTCGCGGTCCTGCCCGACATCCTGCACCGGGGCGGCGTCACGGCCCTGGTGCTGCTGCTGGTCGGCGGGGCGGCGTACAGCGTCGGCGCGGTCTTCTACGCGCTGCGGCGGCCGAACCCGTGGCCCGAGGTCTTCGGCCACCACGAGTTCTTCCACGCCTGCACGCTGGTGGCCGCCATCTGCCACCACATCGCCATCTACTTCGCCCTCTTCGCCTGACCACCCGCCCCGCGCGGCGCGGGGTCAGGAGGCGTCGGCGCGGGGAGTGTGGGCGGCGGTGAGCTTGGCCGTGTCGAGGGCGGCCCAGTCGTTCTCGACGGCGTGTACGGCGATGCCGCAGGTGCGCAGGCCGTCGGAATCGACCTCGCCCCCGCCCGCGTCGAGCAGGGCCGACAGCTGCGAGATCGACGGATTGTGGCCGATCAGCAGGACGGTCCGGTGCTCGGGCGGCACCGCCCGCAGGACGTCGAGCAGGTCGTCGGCCGAGCCCTCGTAGATCGGCCGCTCGTAGTGGACCGTCGGCGAGCCCGCCCCGGACAGGGCGACGGCGACGCCGTGCCAGGTCTGGCGGGTGCGGCGGGCCGGGGAGCAGACGACCAGATCGGGCACGTAGCCCTGGTGCACCAGCCAGGCGCCTGCGGCGGCCGCGTCGGCGTGCCCCCGGTCGGTCAGCGGCCGGTCCGGGTCGGGCAACCCGACCGGCCGGTCGGCCTTGGCATGGCGCAGCAGCAGCAGGGTGCGCGGGCGCTCATCGGCGCCGGACAGCGGAGCCATGTGCCCAGCTTGCCGTACACGGCGCCGTCGCGCATCCCAACCCGGGCGATCCCAGGTCGGCGCACCGGCGACCACCCTCTGAACGGGGGAAGCGCGGGCGGCGCTCAGGGCACCGCCCGCGCTTTGCGGGATGGGTCGCAGGTCAGAAAGCGGCCTCGTCCAGGTCCATCGCGTCGAGCGTGGCCAGCTCGACGATGCGACGGTCGGAGCCCAGCCGCGGCAGCACCTCGCGGGAGAAGAACCGCGCGGTGGCCACGACGCCGCTGTAGAACGCGGTGTCGGCGGCGTTCGGCTCGGCGGACAGGGCCGCCAGCGCCACGTCGGCGCGGCGCAGCAGCAGCCAGCCGACGACCAGGTCGCCCAGGGCCAGCAGCAGGCGGCGGGAGTGCAGGCCGACCTTGTACAGCGAGCGGGGGTCCTCGGTCTGCGACTCGGCCAGCCAGCCGGTGAAGGTGCCGAGCATGGCCTGCACGTCGCCGAGGGCGGCGGCCAGGGCGGCGCGCTCCTCCTTGAGCTGGCCGTTGCCGGCCTCGTTGGTGAGGAACTCCTGGATCTCCCCGGCGACGGCCATCAGCGAGCGGCCGTTGTCCCGCACGATCTTACGGAAGACCAGGTCGAGGCTCTGGATCGCGGTGGTGCCCTCGTACAGGGAGTCGATCTTCGAGTCGCGGACGTACTGCTCCAGCGGGTAGTCCTGCAGGAAGCCGGAGCCGCCGAAGGTCTGCAGCGCCTCGCTGCCCAGGATCTCGAACGCCCGCTCCGAACCGCAGCCCTTGACCAGCGGCAGCAGCAGGTCGTTGATCTTCGCGGCGCGCCCGGCGGCCTTCTCGTCCCCGGCGAACTCGGCCAGCTTGACCCGGTCCTGCCAGTACGCGGTGTAGGCGACCAGCGCGCGCAGGCCCTCGGCGTACGACTTCTGCAGCAGCAGCGAGCGGCGCACGTCCGGGTGGTGCGAGATGGTGACCCGCGGCGCGCTCTTGTCGGTCATCTGCAGCAGGTCGGCGCCCTGCACCCGCTCCTTGGCGTACGAAAGCGCGTTCAGGTAGCCGGTCGACAGGGTGGCGATCGCCTTGGTGCCGACCATCATGCGGGCGTTCTCGATGATGAGGAACATCTGCCGGATGCCCTCGTGCACCTCGCCGACGAGCCAGCCCTTGGCCGGGACGCCGTGCCCGCCGAAGGTGGTCTCGCAGGTGGTGGAGACCTTGATGCCCATCTTGTGCTCGACGTTGGTGACGAAGACGCCGTTGCGCTCGCCCAGCTCACCGGTCTGCGCGTCGAAGTGGAACTTCGGCACCACGAACAGCGAGAGGCCCTTCGTGCCGAGCGCGTGGCCCTCGGGCCGCGCCAGCACGTAGTGGATGATGTTCTCGGACATGTCGTGCTCGCCCGAGGTGATGAAGCGCTTCACGCCCTCGATGTGCCAGGAGCCGTCCTCCTGCCTGACCGCCTTGGTGCGGCCGGCGCCGACGTCCGAGCCCGCGTCGGGCTCGGTCAGCACCATCGTGGAGCCCCACTTCTTGTCGACGAAGAGCTTGGCCCACTCCTTCTGCTCCTCGGTGCCCTCAACGAACAGCACGTGCGCGAAGGACGGGCCGGAGCCGAACATCCAGACGGGCGCGTTCGAGCCGAGCACCAGCTCCGCGAAGGCCCAGGTCAGCGTACGCGGGGCGTTGCTGCCGCCGAGGTCGCCCGGCATGTCCAGGCGCCAGAACTCCGCGTCCATCCAGGTCTTGAAGGAGCGCTTGAAGCTCTCGGGCATCTTGACCGTGAACGTGGCCGGGTCGTACACCGGCGGGTTGCGGTCGGCATCGGCGTAGCTGGCGGCCAGGTCGACGCGCGCCATGCGGTCGATCTCGCTCAGCACGCTGCGGGCCGTGTCCGCGTCCACGTCCGCGAACGGCCCCTCACCGAAGGGGGTGGCGAACACCTCGAACAGGTTGAACTCGAGATCCCGCAGGTTGCTCTGGTAGTGGCTCATCCGTCCGCCCTCACCGCATTCGTTACCGACCAGTAAGCCGACTCTATTACTCGTCGGTAACAACCGGCAAGCCGAATCGTGCGCTTGTCACGTCACATCTGCGTGAAATCTCGGCGGGGTCGCCCGGGAGAGCGATGTACATAGAGTGCCAAAACGGACATATGCAAGCCGCCACGCCGTGGCTCGTCACCGGTTCCCCTCCGGGGTCGTTCATCCGGGTGACGCGGGCGCCCCCGCCTGCCGGACCAGGGGAGTCACCATGATCGAGAAGCTGCACCAGATGCTGTTCGAGCCGCGTTACCCCGTTCGCTACGTCGGACGCCACCGCGCCGTCGGACAGCCGTTCCCGCTGCCCCAGATCTCGGTCTCGTTCCGGCGGTCGCGCTCGACCACCGCGGCCTGACCTCAGTTGGCGGCGCCCAGCTCCCAGCTGGGCACGGGCGCCGGGGCCTGCATCGGCCCCGTGTACTCCATCAGGATCAGGGCGATGTCGTCGTCGAGCCGGTCCTGCACCCACTCCATCAGCGCCGACTCGACCGACGCGAGCCCGTCGGAGACGGTGCCGTGGCCCAGCAGTTTCCAGGCGCGGTCGGTGATCGGGAAGAACTCCCCGTCACGGCGCGCCTCGGCCAGCCCGTCGGTGAGCATCAGGAGCCGGTCGCCCGGCTCCAGGCGCTCCACCCGGCTGCGCACCACCGGCATGAAGCCCAGCGGCGGCGCCGGTGCGGGCGGGTCCAGGGTGATGACCTCGCCCCGGCGGATGAGGATCGGCGCCGGGTGGCCGCAGTTGACGATGGTCAGCGTGCCGCCCCGCTCCTCGACCAGGCACGCCGTCACGAAGTCCTCGTCGCCGACGCTGCGGGCGACCGCCCGGTCCAGGTCCGCGACGATCGCGCGCAGGTCCGCGCGCTCATAGGCCACATGACGGTACGAGCCGAGCACGATGCTCGCCGTGCGTACCGCGTCCAGGCCCTTCCCGCGCACGTCCCCGATGATCATGCGGACGCCGTACGGCGTGTCCAGGGCTTCGTAGAGGTCGCCGCCGATGTCGGCGGCGGCGGTCGCGGAGATATAGCGGCCCGCCACCGACAGCGTGCCGACCTTCGGGCCGAGCGTGCGCAGCACCGCCTGCTGGGCGATGGTCGCGAGTTTGGCCAGCTCGGCGATGCGCTCGGCCTGCCGCTGGCGCACCATCGCCACCACCGCGGCGATGCCGCTGGCCAGGCCGACCCCGATCACGTTGATGAACGACGAGACGTCGCCCAGGCCGCTGAAGAACGCGAACACCGTGCCGGCCGCGGTGGCCACCCCGCCCGCGAACAGCACCGCCTGCCAGGGCGCGAACACCGCGGCCAGGAAGGGGACCGTCGCCATCAGGCCGACGTACCGGGCGGGCCTGCCGTCGGCGAGCTCCACGGCGCTGATCAACACGAGCAGCACGAAGGCCGCGCCGAGACCGGCGCGGAAACCGGGACTGAGCGGGCGTCCGCCCGACAGGGCAACTGGTATGCGTACGGCAACCAGCATGCCTGATCAACTTGACGCCAACGCTCAGATTGTCCCCTCGGTGGATCACATTCTGTCCGGACGGACAGCTTTTCAAAGGGACATAGTCGAGTAAGGCGACGCGTCACGAGCAGCGCAGCGTTCAGCGCGGGCGAAGATACGCCCGGATTAATGACGTTTTGCCGGAACGCCTACTCGGCGGCGGTCGGCCAGGTCCGCCAGTTCAGGTACGAGCGCGACGCGGTCGGGCCGCGCTGGCCCTGATAGCGCGAGCCGTTGACGCTCGAACCGTACGGGTGCTCAGCCTCCGACGACAGGCGCAGCACGCACAACTGGCCGATCTTCATACCCGGCCACAGCCGGATCGGCAGCGTGGCCACGTTGGACAGCTCCAGGGTCACGTGACCGGAGAAGCCCGGGTCGATGAAGCCCGCGGTCGAGTGCGTCAGCAGGCCGAGCCGGCCCAGGCTCGACTTGCCCTCCAGCCGGGCCGCGAGCTGGTTGCCCAGGGTCACGACCTCCAGCGTCGAGGCGAGCACGAACTCGCCCGGGTGCAGCACGAACGGCTCCCCGTCGCGCACCTCGACCATGGCGGTCAGGTCGTCCTGGCGCTCGGCCGGGTCGATGTGCGTGTACAGGTGGTTGTTGAAGACCCGGAACAGTCCGTCCAGCCGGACGTCGATGCTCGACGGCTGGACGAGGCTCGGCTCGAACGGATCGAGCTGGAGCTGGCCCGACTTGATCTCCGCTACCAGGTCGCGGTCCGAAAGCAGCACGACCGCCAGCCTAGTGCCAGCGCATCTTGTCGCGACCCGCAGGTCATCTGGGTGGTTTAGACCTCGCCGCCCTGGGTATCACCTATCTGTCCAACCCCTGGGCACACGGCCCCGGGCTCCCGAACGTGGGGTCCGGGGCCTGCGCTGCGGGCAGCAAGATCACCGTTTTCGGTCATACCCCCATGCTGGAGTGAGCCTTGCGTCCCGAAGTCGCGATCACCGTATCCCCGCAAACCACCCGATCGGGGACGGCGGGCGTGTCTCGATAGCGCTCTCGAACATTTGTTCGATAAAGTCCCCGACATGGCTACCTGGTCCGAGTTCGCCGCCGCCACACCGTGGCTGGCCGAGTCGATCCGCGCCCTGCTGCACCAGTACGGGCCCGGCATGGGCTACCTGGCGACCGTGCGTGCGGACGGCGGTCCGCGCCTGCACCCGGTGTCCCCGATCGTCACCGACGAGGGGCTCTACTGCTTCATCCTCGACACGCCCAAGCGCCGCGACCTCGACCGCGACGGCCGCTACGCGCTGCACGCGTTCCCGGCCGAGGACAGCGAGGTCGAGGCCTGCCTCACCGGCCGCGCCCACCCCGTGACGAGCCCCGTCACCGTGGACCACCTCGCGCGCACGCACCGGGCCGCACCTCTGGCCGACTGGCGGCTGTACGAGTTCGCCATCGAGACCGCCCTGCTGCACCGCCACGAGGAGGACACCCTGCCGGTGCTGTGGCGCGACCGCCGCGCGGCGCCACCCGAGCCCGTGCCCGCCGCCGACCGCCGGGGACACCGGCCCTACCTGCAATTACTGGCGGCCTGAACGCCGACATCGACCCGCGGCGCTTACCTGCGTGCGTTACGGCCGTGACGTCAGGTACAGTAGGGGCCGCTTGCGGGTGTAGTTCAATGGCAGAACATCAGCTTCCCAAGCTGACAGTGAGGGTTCGATTCCCTTCACCCGCTCCACAACGAAGGCCCTGGTCAGGACGTTGATCCCGACCGGGGCCTTTGGTTTTGCGGCGCAGACTCAACGGGACGGCGTGCCGGCGGGCGCATACCGAGCCACTGGTCGGCGCCCCAGGCCTCGAACCGTTCCACCTCGATGAATCCCAGCTTCGCCGCGAGGCGCATCGAACCGGTGTTGGCGGTCTGGGTGGCGAGCACCACCGGCTCGCCGGGAAGCACGCCGTCGAACCAGCCCAGCGCCGCCGAGCACGCCTCGGTGGCGTACCCGGATCCCCACGCCCGCGGCAGGAACAGATAGCCGAGATCGGCCTTCCCCACGGCGGCCGGGCGGTGCTTCGTCGCCCTCCTGAGCAGGATCTGGCCGATCATCGCCCCGTCGAGGTCGACGACGAAGCTCCCGGGCCAGCGCTCAGGCACCTCGGGCAGCTCGCGCTCAAGCACGTCACGCGGACGGGGGCCGCCGAGATAGGCGTTCACCTCCGGCGAGGCGAGCAGCTCGATGAACGCCGCACGGTCCCGCGCCTCGGACTCACGGAGCACAAGCCGCTCGGTCCTGATCGGCTCAGGCGGCCAGGCCGCGATTTCCAGGGCTTCCATCCGCGCACGCTAACAGACGGTCCTATGTCGAGCGGGATGGTCGATCGCGCGGACGCGGAGGACCCCGCGCCGACCGAGCCGGTGGAAGAATGCGGCGATGACGCTGCGGATCGCCACCACCCAGCCGGCCGGGAGCGCCGACGCACGCGAGAACGGTCGCAAGGCCCGGGAGCTGATGCGGCACGCCGCCGCGGCGGACGTCCGGCTCATCCAGTTCCCCGAGGGATTCCTGTCGGGGTATGCCAAGGAGCAGATCGCCGACTGGAGCGACGTCGACTGGACCGCTGTCCGTGACGAACTCCGCGGGGTAGCCGAGCTGGCCGCCGAACTCGGGATGTGGGTCGTGCTGGGCTCGGCGCACCCGCTGACACCGCCGCACCGCCCGCACAACAGCCTCTATGTGATCTCCGACCAGGGCCGGCTCGTCGACCGCTACGACAAGCGCTTCTGCTCGAACACCGAGATCACCGGCTTCTACAGCCCCGGTTTCGCACCGGTGGTGTTCGACGTCGACGGCTACCGGTTCGGCTGCGCCATCTGCGTCGAGGTCAACTTCCCGCAGCTGTTCGCCGAGTACGAGCACCTCGGCGTGGACTGCCTGCTGCTGTCGGCCTGGCCCGTCGACAGGGTCTTCTTCCTCAAGGCCCAGGCGCACGCCGCGATCAACAGCTACTGGCTCAGCCTCTCAGTCCCGGCGCAGAGCGCCGACCTGATGTCCTCGGCGGTCATCGGCCCGGACGGCAGCCACCTGGCCTCCGCCGACGCCGCGACAGAGCTCGCGGTCGTGACCCTGGACCGAGGCGCTCCCGAGTTCCACATGGCACTCGATCTCGCCCGTCCCTGGCGCGCCGCGGCCGCCCAGGGCGACATCTACCGCAGCCGCCGCGTCGAAGACCCCCGCAGCGCCGACCGGACGTGCATATAGCCGAGTCGTTGCCTGGCATCCGCGCGCTGGCGCGCTACTGATCAGCGCGCGGATGCCGGGACGGGCCCGACCGGGTGCTCCGGCCAGGCCCGTCGGCGTTCGGTGCGTACGCCTCAGCGGGCGGACAGCGCCGCGAGCAGTTCCTGCTTGTTGGCCGGCGGCGCGGGCGCGGCGGTCACCTGGATCGAGCCGACCGCCGTCGACCCGGCCGGGCCGCTGATCAGCGTGCCGAACTGCTTCAGCTGCGCCTCGGCGACCACGCCGCCGAAGACGAGCCCGGTCGTGATCGCCGGGCTGTGTCCCGACAGGAACGCGGCCGGCATCCGGTTGACGGCGCTCGCGGTGCCCGGCGTGAGCAGCAGCGGACCGCCGACAGCTCCCATCAGCGCTCCGCCGGCCAGCGCGTCCGGCCAGTTGGTGCCGGTCGCGAGGCCGACGTACCGCGGGCCGTGGCCGAAGAAGGCCGAGGCCACCATGCTGGCGGTGTGGTACCGGTCGGTGCCCTGGAACGGCCACGGCTGGTATGCCCCGGCGCTGAGCGCCCGGACCGCCTGCACGCCGATGCCGAGGCGTTCGGCCGGGTGCGTGTCGAGGTACTTCTTGGTCGCGGCGGGCAGGGCGGTGTCGTTGGTCAGCACGACGACCGCGGACAGGGTGCCGCCCGGCACGTCGAGCGAACCGGCCGCCGCTCCGGCCGCCAGGCCGTCCGGGAAGTTCCGGCCGGTCGCGGCCATGATGATGTCCGGCGTCGGGTCGATCGCGTCGGCGATCTTCACGGCGGTGTCGTACCGGTCGGTGCCGGCGAGCCGGACGATGCGGTAGCCGAACGCGCGGATCGCGGCCTCGACCTGCGCCGACAGGGCGCCGGTGCTGCCCAGCAGGTACACGGTCGCGGTGGTGTTCGCGCCCAGCACCCGCTTGATCTCCGTCGCGGTCGCCGGGTTGAGCGAGGTGGGCGGGGTCAGCAGCAGCGGGCCCTGCTTGGCGGCGGCGAGCGCCGAGCCGCCGAGGGAGTCGGCGAAGTCGTCGGAGCGTCCCAACACGACCGCCTTGGCCGGGCGGCGGCGGTCTCCGGCGGCCCCGGCGGTCGCCCAGTACGACTGGGCGACGGCGGTGGCCGTCTCGAACCGGTTCCGGCCGGTGAGCCGGGCGACCGTGCCCCGCTGCTGCGACCGGTACGCCGGGATTCCGGTCAGCGCGGTCGGCGCGGACGCGCCACCGGCCGCCGCGACCGTGCGCACCCTGCCGCTCGCGGTGTCCCGGAACGCGATCGTGGCGCCGTCGCCGGACCAGGTCGGGTCGTCGTAGGCGGCGGTCGCGTCGGTGTCGATCCGGACCGCGCCGGTGCCGTCGGTCTTGACGGTCCAGATGTGGCCGCCGGACACGTAGGCCACCCGGGTGCCGTCGGGTGAGAACGCCGGGTTGGCGCCGTCGGCGAGCTTGCGGTAGTCGGCCTCGGTGCTGCCTGAGCCGTCCCAGAGCCACACCTGCGGGCCGGCGCCGCCCTTGGCCGGCTGCCGCTGCACCGCGACGCGCCCGTCGGGGCCGCCGTCGGGGTCGGTGAAGTAGGTCCCGCCGGTCTGCCAGTCCTCCGCCGGCGAGATCGTCTCTCGCCGGGAGCCGAGGATCACGTCGTATCCCCGGCGGTAGAGGACGGTCCCGTCCGAGTACACGAGCGTGCCGCCGTCGCCGACGAACGTCGGGTCGGTGTAGTGGCCGCTCACCGAGTCCACCACGGGCGTCGCACCCTGGGGGTCGTCGTAGCGCACGGTCACGATGCGGCCGCGCTGGTCGGCGAAGGCGGCCCGGCTGCCGTCGGCCGACCACTGGAGGTCGCTGACGGTCAGCGGCTCGTCCTCGTAGCAGTAGCCGTCGAAGCACCACTGCGGCGCCGCGAGGCTGGTGCCGTCGGCCAGCAGGATGCGGCCGCCGTCGACCGCGGTCAGGGTGCTGGAGGTGCCGGACGCGCTCGGGTGGCTCGCGTCGGCGGGGGCGGCGAAGACGGTGCCGAGGAGGGCGGCCGCCATCGCGGCGGCGGCCAGCGGCCGCCGGTGGGGAAGGTTCACGAAGGTGCCTTTGAGAATGTGTAGATCTTTCGGTGCGGATGCCGAGTGTAAGCGATCCGCGGCACCTCGATACCGCCACTGACCTGCACATATACCAGCGGGACAGATGGGGCGGGCGGTGCGGCTCAGGCCCTGGCGGCCAGCGCGGCGACGAGCCGGTCGTGTTCGGCCTGGGTGCCGATGGCGGCCCGGTGCTCGGGGTGCTCGGTGTACCAGCGGATCGCGTCGGCGAGCAGGTGCGGGTGTACGGCCCAGCCCAGCGGCAGCGCACGCAGGCGGCGCAGGTTCGGCGGCAGCGCGTCCGGGTGGGTGTACGCCAGCGGCAGGGTCCAGCCGCGCTCCCCCGGCCGCGCCGGCAGGCCGGGTTGCAGCAACGCCCACGGGATCACCCTGCCGTGCCCCACGGCGCCGCCGACGCGGATCCCTTCCGGACCGAGATCCAGCCGGTACGGCCGCCACAGCGCCAGGCCGAGCACGACCGCCACCAGCACGGCCACCCCCAGGCTCGTCGTGGCGAACACCGAGGTGTCGCCGACCCGAACGACGGCCGTGTTGTACTGCATCGCGAGGACCCCGAGCAGCGTGAGGTACACCGAACGGCCGTAGGTCCGGAAGGCGGTGCCGGTCACGGCGAAGCGCCTGGCCCGGCCGTTGGGTCTGATAAGTGCGGCCCCGATCAGCACCAGGCTCAGCACCAGCGTCAGCGCGCGGGTGGCGAACTCGACCAGCAGGTCTCCGCCGGTCAGCCAGGACAGCAGCGCGAAGGCGGACGTCGTGAGCAGGAGCAGCGCATACAGCCAGCGCAGGCGGGTGAGGGACACAGCGTGGCATCGTACGAGGTCAGAGCAACCCCCGCTGACCCGTACCGGATGCTAGCGTGCCGGTCCCTGACCGATGCGCGCGTGTTCGACCTGATCGCCCCGGATGGGACCCGCCTGGCGCTGCACGACTTCGGCGGTGCGGGCGAGACGGTGCTGCTGGTGCCGGGCCTGTGCGGCTACTTCCTCGGCGGCTGAGCTCAGACGCGGCCGGCGCCGAGGACGGACGCGACCACGACGGCGAAGGTGCCGCCCGCGAGCAGCCCGAGCACGATGGTGAAGAACCGGGGCCGGGTGCGTACGTCGCCGAGGGTGCGCTCGGCGGGGACGGCGGCGAGCAGCCCGAGGATCTTCGCGGCCGCGCGCAGCTGGGCCGGGCGCCGGTTGAGCCGGTCGATCGGCACGTCCCAGACGGCGCTGACCCCCATCGGCACGGCCAGATGCCGGTACCCGGCGACCCGGACCCGCACGTGGTCGTCGTCGGCGAGGTCGACGCCGCCGATCAGGTGCCGGGGCACGTGGTAGACCCGGAACGCGGTGTGCAGGCTGAGCCGCCGCGGCGTGATGACGATCTTCACAGCGAGTCCGAGCAGGTAGAACGCGATGGCCACGGGGATGAGCAGCCCCGCCACCACCGCGACGGTCTCCGGCGGGTCGACCACGGCCGCGATCGGGACCGCCACCGCGATGACGGCGACCATCACCGAGGCGAACCCGTCCCGCCGCCGCACCACGCCGCGGCTGCGCCGCCCCTGGACCTCCGGCTCGGGCATGTCGTCCAGGCGCGCCTCGTTCCAGCGGCGGCGGCGCACCGTGACGATCCGGCCGCCGATGGCCAGGAACGCGGTGATCCCGGCGATCGTCGCGAGCACCGGCGGCAGCCAGTGCCCGGCCCGGCTGGCCAGCCCGTCGGCCGTCGCCACGGTGCCCGGATGCGCCGGGTCGAGGTAGACCGTCGGGTGGTCGCCGACCGCCAGCCCGGTGCCGAAGGCGCCGGTGAGCTCGGCCGTGTAGGTCCGGCCGCCGTAGTCGTACCGGACCACGGTGGTGTCGATCCGGTTGTGGTGGCGCACCGCGACGACGGCGGCGTCGGCCGGGGCCCCGTGGGTGACCAGGCGCTCGACGTCGGCCCGCCCGCACAGGTACGTGACCAGCGCGGCGAGCCCGAACACCAGCGCCGCCGCCAGCCCGATGCCGGTCGCGCGCCGCGTCCACGCCCTCGGGTACGGCGTCGCCTCTGCCACGCGGACCTCCCCAGTTCCACCGGCTGCTTGATCGTGGCGCCCACCCTAGCGAGCGGCGGCAAATTCAGCGACCGAGCAGCTCAGAGAGGGTGACGGGTTCGAGGTGGCGCTCGCGCAGCAGGTCCAGGATGTACGGCAGGGCCTCATCGGTGAAGCGGGCGTTGTCCTCGGTGACATGCATGATCACGATCGAACCGGGCCGGACCTTCTTCTTCACCGCGGCGACGATCGGGCGCCAGTCGGTGGCGAACGGGTCGCCGCTGACCACGTCGCCGTCGATCACGGTCAGGCCGAGCGGCGCCATCGCGCGAAGAGCGGCCCGATCGTGGCACAGCCCCGGGAAGCGGAAGTAGCGGGTCTGGCGGCCGCCGTACCCGGAGATGATCTCGAAGGTCTTCGCCACGTCGGCGGTCATCGCGCCGGGCGCGATCCGCGGCAGGCCGTAGCAGTCGGCGGTGAACGCGTCGTGCCTGAAGGTGTGGTTGGCCAGCTCGAACCGCGGGTTGGCGGCCAGCCGCGCCGTCACCTGGGGGTAGTGCTGCACCCACATGCCGGTGAGGAAGAAGGTCGCGGGCACGTGCCGGCGTTCCAGCAGCTCAATGATCTTCAGATTGGCGTACGAGTGCGCCTCGCCCTCGGCGAGCTGCCGCAGCATGAGGTCGGACATGTCGGCGTCGAACGTGAGCGCGACCCGCGCCCGCCGGGGGCTGCCCCGGTCGACGACCGGCGGCACCAGCCCGGCCCGGGTCTGCCCCGGCAGCGCCTTCGGCGTCGAGCCCGGGGCGGGCGCGGGGGTGGCGGTGCGGCTCGGCGACGACGAGCGGATCGCGACGGGTGCCACATCTGCGGCGGCGGCCCGGCTCGGAGCGGCGGTGGCGGCGGCGGTGGCCGTCGCGGCGGTGGCGGCGGTGGCCGTCGCGGCGGTGGCGGTCGCGGCGGCGGTGGCTGTGGCTGTGGCGGTCGCCGCGGCGGCGGCGGACCATCCGGTCGCCTGCGGGCCCGGCTCGAACTGGCACGCGGTCAGCGCCGCCACCGCGACGGCCGCCACCAGCCTTCCGACGGGCCTGCCCACGGCTCCATCCTCCCAGGACCGCGGCCCCGCCGCCGCCTGCGCGGCCTGGCGAGGCTGCACTTTCCGGGAAAGTGCGGGAATCCGTCCGCCCGAAGGGACAGTTTCCCCGAAACTGCCGTCACCCGACGCGGCAGGTGGCTGCGCGAGGGATCAGCGCATGAGGGCGGCGGCGATGGTGCGGGCCTCGGGGGTCCAGGCCGACGGGCGGCCCTTGGCGTCCATCTTGACCATGACGCGGCGGCCGTCGGCGTACACGGTGGCGCCGTCGGCGGACCGGAAGCGGAAGCCGTACACGGCGCTGGTCTCGCCCATGCTGTCCAGCCAGAACTGCACCGCCACGGGGCCGGTGCCCCGGATCGGCGCGTGGTACGTGATGGTGAACTCGCGCACCGCAGCGATCATGTCGGGGCTGCTGGGCCGGCCGTCGTGGAAGCCGTAGCCGTGCTCGGCCCAGAACTCCGACATGGCCCGCTCCAGCACCAGGGCGTACCGCGCGTTGTGCATGATGCCGACGATGTCCAGGTCGTCAATGTGGATCATCGCGGTACGGACGGTGCCCGCGGACAGGTCGAGCAGTGCGGTGGTCATTCAGGGCCTCTCAGATCGGCGGCAGCAGGTCGGGGTCGGTGGTCAGTTCGCGCAGGCGGCCGAGCACGGCCAGGCGGGCGTCGTCGGTGCTGCGGGCGAGCAGCCGGGAGTGCAGCAGGGCGGCGACCCCGGCGGCGTCGACCTCGAACGCCAGCCGCCGCACGTCCACGGCCGGCGGCAGTTCGCCCAGCTCGACGGCCTCGGCGACCAGGCGCTCCACCAGCTCGATCCACTCGCTGAGCACGGTGGCGAGGCGGTCGGGGACGGCGCCGGTGCGTCCGGTGCACTCGAACTCGGCGTTGGCGAAGAAGCAGCCGCCGGGCAGGGTGCGCGCGGCGTAGAAGGCGAGCCGGGCCTCGTGCAGGGCGAACAGGCGGCGGATGCCCCGGGGCTGGGCCAGGGCGGGCAGCACGATCAGGCGGCGCCACTGCTCCCGGGCGTGCTCGATCGCGGCGAGCTGGAGCTCCTCCTTGGAGGCCCAGTGCGCGAACAGGCCGGACTTGCTGACGTGCAGCCGCTCGGCGAGCTGGCCGAGCGACAGCCCGTTCAGCCCGGCCTCGCTGGCCAGTGCCACGGCGGCGTCGAGCACCGCGGTGCGGGTGCGCTCGCCGCGGGCCAGCCGCCCGTCCGTCTCGGTCATGCGGCCACCATACAAAACGACCGATCGGTCGTTCGTTGACTCGTGAGGGAACTCACGCCTTCCGGCGGCCGCCGGCCGGCGCTTTCCCGGAAATCGCGGGATGCCCGGTGACCAGGTGCAGCTGGCGGGGCGAGGGCCCGATGTCGACCCGCTGCCCCCAGGCGAGCACCAGGTGGTCCAGCTCGACACCGTCGGCGAAGACGACCAGGCGCTCGCTCTCGCTGGTCAGCGATAGCTGCTGGCCCGGGGCGATCCGGCCCGCCGTGCACTGCACGCCGGTCGCCTGGGACGGCCAGGCCTCGCGGACGAACCAGCACAGGTCGTGGGCGTCCGGTCCGGGCAGTTCCTGGCTCATGCCGCGTTCCAGGGCGACCGAGGCGCACCACCCGGTGGCCCCGGTGCCCGTGCCGACCAGGACACCCGATGACGAGTGCCGCTCGCGCCGCCCGTCCGGCGCGGTCAGCAGGTATCGCGACGACTGGTGCGACTGGTGACCGACGTACACCTCGTTCAGCCCGGCCAGCTGCTGGCCGTCGTCGAGGGTGGCCACCACCATGGCCCGCCGGTGCGTCTCGCACCGCCCGGCGGGCACGTCGCGCAGCAGCACCGCCGCCTGCTGCGCCGAGAACCGGGCCAGCACCCCCGGGAAGCGCCGAGGTTCGGGGTTGACCCCGACCACCGGCTGCCCGTCCAGGTACTTGGCCACGTTGGCGACCAACCCGTCCTGGCCGACCGTGATCACGACGTCCTCCGGCGCGAACAGGAACCTGGCCAGGTCGTCGCGGTCGACCTGGCCGCGGCGCCAGTCGGCGGGCAGGGCGGCGCTGACCACTGCCAGCGCCGCCTGCTGCGCCGTATGACGCTCCTCCACCTCGGAGATCTCCCTCCCCCGTTGCCTGAGGAAGTACTCCGCGGCGGCCCGGGTGCCGTGGCGTCCCAGCAGCTCGGACAGCTCGCTGCGGCGGGACACCACGACCGCCCGGGTGGCGAGCGTCGCGCTCATCGGTCGCCGCCGCCCGCACCGAAGCGGGCCAGCAGGCCGGTGATGACGTCGGGCGTGACGGTGAGCTGCCCGATCTCCGGCAGCTGCCCGGCGAGCTCGCGCAGGGCCAGGCCCCGGAGCACCTCGGCCGGCAGGTCCCGGTATGCCGCGAGCTTGGCCGCCTCCGCCTCGCCCTGGGCGATGCCGAGGGCCCGTACGCCCGCCGCCCTGGCCTCGGCGAGGGCCTGCTCCTTCTCCGCCTCGGCCGCGCTCAGCAGCCGGTCGCGCTCGGCGCGGCCCTGTGCGTCGGCGAGCTGCGCCGCGGCGTCCAGTTCGGCCCGGCGGCGGGCGTTGGCGCCGTGCTGCTCGACCAGCTGCTGCTCGCGCCGGGCCAGCTCGATCTTGTTCTTGAGCTCGTTTTCCGCGATTCCGCGCTCTTGCTCGACGGCCTGCGCCCGGCGGGCGAAGGTGGCCCGGTCCGCCTCGACCTGCACCGCCTCCCGGGTCGGCGTCTGCAGGGCCCGCTCCAGCTCCGGCTCGGGGCGGATGGCGACCACCCGGGCGCTGACCACCTGGACGCCCAGGTCGGCCAGGCGCGGCTCGGTGCTCAGCGCCGCCGACACCGCCTCGCGGACCGAGGCGACCTCGGTCAGCGCCTCGGCCAGCGGCAGCCGGGTGAGCAGGTCCAGGGCGGGCTGCTGGGCCAGCTCGGCGAGCAGGGTCGCGATCTGCTCCAGCGGGCGGCCGCGGCTGGTGCCCTGCTGCGGGTCGATCGAGAAGTCGAGCCGGGCGACGGCGACGGCCGGCTCCGCCACCCGGTAGGTCACCGTGGCCTGCACGGTGACGTCGGTGAAGTCGCTGGTGCGGGCGTGGAACAGCAGCGGCAGCTCGCGGTCGTCGACCGGCACCTCGCTGAGCACCGCGGTGAGCGGCCGGTACCAGAATGCCAGCCCGACGCCCTCCCGCTTGGCCCGGCCGCGCACGCTGTGCCGCACCCAGCTGGTCGGATTGCTGCGCAGGTGGCGCAGGAAGAACCGCTTCGACACGTCGGCCATGGTGAGTTCCTCTCGGGTGAACCCAGGTCCCTTTTTCGTCACCATGACGATAAGCGCCGTGCTAGATTCTCGTCAAGGTGGTGATAAATCAAATGGCCGACTATCCGGTGTTCTACGTCACGGCTGACCTGGTCGTGCTGACGGTGCGCGACAACGCGCTGAAGGTGCTGCTGATCCGGCGCGGGGTGGAACCGCACCTCGGGGCGTGGGCGCTGCCCGGCGGCTTCATGCGGGACGGCGAGGACCTCGACACCGCCGCCCGGCGCGAGCTGGTCGAGGAGACCGGGCTGACCGCGCCGACCGGGCACCTGGAGCAGCTGGCCAGCTACGGCGCGCCCGGCCGCGATCCGCGCGGCCGGGTGGTGACGGTGGCGTACCTGGCGCTGGTGCCCGACCTGCCCGCCCCGGTCGCGGGCGGCGACGCGGCGGGCGCCGACTGGGCCGCGCTGCCCGTGGGCGAGCTGGCGTTCGACCACGCCCGGATCCTGGCCGACGGGGTGGAGCGGGCTCGGGCGAAGCTGGAGTACACCCCGCTGGCCGCCGCGTTCTGCCCGCCCGAGTTCACCATCTCCGACCTGCGCGAGGTGTACGAAGCCGTCTGGGGAGCCAGGCTCGACCCGCGCAACTTCCACCGCAAGGTGACCAGCACCCCCGGCTTCGTGGAACCCGTCGGCCGCTCGGTCACCGCCGAACGGGGCCGCCCGGCCCAGCTCTTCCGCCGCGGCGCGGCGCAACTCCTCCACCCGCCGATGCTCCGCCCCACCACCTGACCGGGCCGGGCCGGGCCGCACGCGTGAGACGCGCCCTGGTGCGTGCAGTTTCGGGGAAACTGCTGGAATCGCGGCCAAGATTCGTGCAGTTTCCCCGAAAGTGCACGGATCTTGTGGCGCCGCGAGCCCTGGAAGGAGGCCCGCGGCGCAGGTGCGGAGAAGGGTGGCGACCCTGCGGGTGCTCCGGGTCCGGTCAGGCCGGGCGGCCGAAGCTGTGGATGTTGCCGTCGTCCATCCTGCGCATGGCGATCGGCTTGCCGGGGCGGGAGGCGTGGACGATCCAGCCGCCGCCGACGTACATGCCGACATGGTGCAGGTCGCTGTAGTAGAAGACCAGGTCACCGGGGCGCAGGTCCGCCCGGCTGACTGACTTGATCTTCGCGCGCTGCGACTTGGCGTTGTGCGGCAGCGACACCCCGACGCTGTCCCAGGCCGCCATCGTCAGACCCGAGCAGTCGAAGGTGTTCGGCCCGGCCGAGCCCCAGACGTAGCTCTTGCCGATCTGGCGGCAGGCGAACTGCGCGGCCTTCGCCGCAGCGCCGCCCGGGTACGCCGCCGGGCACGGCGCGGGCCGCAGCTCGCCCAGCCCGCTGCCGCTGGAGTACGCCTGCAACCGCAGCCGGTTCAGCTTGTCGATCTCGGTCTCGATGGTCTTCGCGCGGGCCGCCTGCTCGGCTTCGAGCTTGCCCAGTTGCGCGACCAGCGCGTCGAGCGGGTCCTTCACCTTGTGCAGCTCCGCCGTGGCGGCGAGCACGTCGGCGATGCGGGACTGCTTCTCCCGCGCGAGCTGCCCGACCATGATGAGCCGCCGGGCCGTCTCCCGGCTGTCGCCGCGGGACAGGAACAGGTTCACCTGGGCCAGCTCGCCGCCCCGGTAGAGGTGGTCGGCGAAGGTGCCGATCCGGGTGCGGGTCAGCTGCACCTGCATCTCCAGCGGGGCGAGCTGCGAGCTCAGTTCCCGCGCCCTGCCCTGCTGCCGGGCCAGCTTGATCTTGGTGGCGTTGTGCTCCTCGACTATCGGTTCGAGCCTGTTCCACTGCGCGTCGATCTGCTTCTCGATCTCCGCCGGCGAGGGCGCGGCGTGCGCCGCGGCGGGGCTGAGCATCAGGGCGGCGGCGGCCACGGCCAGCGCCGCGAGGAGGCGGGGGGTACGTGGTCCACTGCTGAGCCCCAACTCCTGGGGCCTGTTATGGCTACACACGAGGATCCACGTTAGGCACCACCGTTACCGTTTCGCAACTTCGGCCTTGATCAATGGCACTGCGTGTGCGGCGGCCTACTCGATGTCGACGAAGACGTCGTCGATCATGCCGTGGAATTGATCGTTGTTGGTGGCGGCGCCCTTGCCGCCGATCCGCACCGGGGCCTCGTTGTCGATGGCCAGGTCGGCCGGGAGGTCGGTCTCGCCCGAGGGCTTGCCGTCCACCAGGACGAGCAGCTTGGCGCCGTTGCGGGAGCACTCGACGCGGTGCCAGCCGCCGTCGGCGACACCCCGGTCCGCCAGCGCCACGAAGATGTGGTTCTTGCCGTCGACCGGGCCGGACACGACGCAGCTGGGCTTGCCCTCATACCCGTCGACCTGGAGCTTGAACTGGGTGCCGGTCATCGAGTAGCCCTTCTGGACCACGTTGGAGCCCTTGCTCGTCTCCCCCGCCGTCAGGAACACCGCCGCGCCCCAGTGCAGCGGCCGCAGGCCCGGGTTGAGCCCGGCGCTGTCGGCCACCTCCAGGATGGCCCGGGGGCAGGTGTCCTCGGACGCGGCGTGGCACGAGTCCGGGAAGCGCACCGCGAGGCCGCTGTCGTGCGCGACGAAGGTCAGCTCGCCGCCGAGCTGCGCCTTCTGCGTGAGCGCGAGACCGTCGCCGCCGCGCTCCAGGCCGCCGTCGAAGTCGAGGCGGATGCCGGTGCCGGTGCGCGGCGGGGTCGACGGTGCGGCCGAACCGGACGGGCGGGGCGCGCCCGCCGACGGTGTCGGGGCGGTCGCCTCCGGCTCGTCCGCCGACCGGGTCGCCAGCACGGCGAGCGCACCGCCGGCACCGGCCAGCACCAGTACGAGTACTACCTGCCACCACTTGATCCGCCGCATTCGGACAGGTCTACCACAGCGCGGCCGGACCGAGGCACCCGCCGACGGTGGTGTCCGGGCGTCCGCACGGGCGAAAACGCCGATCGCCGGGCCCTCAGGGCCCGGCGATCGGCGATGCGGTGTCGGATAGAGGTCAGCCGCCCGGCCTGATGTAGCCCGCGATGGGCATCGTGTCGATGTACGCCATGCGCACCACGTCACCGGTGTGCGGCGCGTGCACCATCACTCCGCGCCCGTTGACCTTCCCGACGTACAGCCCGACGTGGTGCAGGCCGTCGTTCGGGAAGAAGAAGACGAGGTCGCCGGTCTGCGGGGTGCTGACCCGCTTGCCCTCGGTCCACTGGTCCTTGGTGTAGTGGCTGAGCCTGATGCCCACCTGGTACCAGGCCCACTGGGTCAGGCCGGAGCAGTCGTAGTGCGGCTGCGGCGACTTCGACAGCTCCTCCGGGGAGCCGAAGACGTAGCTCTTGCTGATCTGCTTGCAGGCGGCCACGGCCACCTTCTGGCCGTTGCCGCCGATCGCGGTGGCCGGGCAGAGCGAGCCGATCTTGTAGCTGCCGCCGGGGGCGCCGCTGCCGTACGCCTTGACCCGGAGCGCCTGGAGGCGGTCCACCTCGGCCTCGATGGCCTTCTTCTTGGCCCCGACCTCGGCGTCCTTCTTCACCTGATCCGCGATGATCGCGTCAAGCTCGGACTTCTGCTTGTCGTACAGCGCCTTCGCCTCGGTCGTCGCGGCGATCTGCTCCTGCTTCGAGTGCGCCAGGTACTCCAGGATCGCCAGCTGCTCGGCGAACTGCTTGGGCGAACCGCTGGACAGCAGCGAGTTGATCTCCTGGTTGCGGCCGCCCTTGTAGTACTCGGCGGCGATCGCGCCGACCCGGGTCCGGGTCACCTCGACGGTGAGTCGCAGCGGCTGCAGCTTCGCGTCGATCGCGGCGGCCTTCTTCTTGGACTTGAGCAGGTCGCCGTGCGCCTTGTTGTAGTCCTCGATGACCGGTTCGAGCTGGTTCCACTGCTTGGCGATCTCAGCCTCGATCTCGGCGAGCGAGGGCTCGGCGTGCGCTGCCGCGGGCGCGAACAGTCCGGCCAGCAGGCTGGCGGCCAGCGCCGTCGCGAGCAGGAGCAGCCGTCGCGGACGTCTGCGCGCGGTACGGAGGGGGGACACCTGATCTCCTTTGCCGCCGACCGCGGCCGGAGGTTAGGGAAGACCCGGCCGCAGTGACCGCCGCGGGGTTGCAGGGGGTAACAACCAGGCGTACGCGGCAGTCGGTCACCAACCCTAGGAAACAAGGTGAGCCGGTTTCAAGCCGCTGGCGAGACAACTTCGCTGAGCTGCACCGATGTCACGCAGCGTCAGTCCTGATCACACTGCCGATGGCGCCATGATCGCGGTCAGGACGTCGTCCAGCGTCACCACGCCGACCGGCACCGGACCGTCGCTGACCAGCACGATGTGCCGCCGCTCGCGGCGCATCGCGAGCAGCAGCTCGGCCAGTGAGCGCTCCGGCGGCACCACTGCCAGCGGGCGCACCAGCCCGGCCGGGATCGCGGCCCGCCGGGCCGCGCCGTCCAGTCCGATGATGTCCTTGACGTGCACGAACCCCAGCACCCGGCGGGTTCCCCGGGCGACCACCGGGAACCGCGACCGCCCGGTCCGGGTGGCCAGCACCTCCAGCGTCGCCGGGGACGTGTCGTCGGTCACGATGGTCACCGACGACCACGGCCGCAGCGCGTCGGCGGCGGTGCGCTGGTGCAGCGCCAGCGCGCCCGCGATCCGCGCGTGCTGCTCCGGATCGAGCAGCCCCTCGGTGCGCGCCTGGGCCACCAGCCCGGCCAGTTCCTCGGCGGTGAACACCGTCTTGACCGCGTCCGCCGCCGGGATCCGCCACAGCCGCAGCACCTGCCGCGCCGCCCACTTCATCGCCAGCAGCAGCGGCTTGGTGGCCAGGCAGAACACCAGCATCGGCGGGCCGAGCCACAGCACGCTCGCCTCCGGCCCGGCCAGCGTGATGTTCTTCGGGACCATCTCGCCGATCACGGTGTGCAGGAAGACCACGATCAGCAGGCCGGTCACGAACGCGACCGGGTGCAGCAGGTTCGGCGGCACGTTCAGCGCTTCCAGCGGCGTCGAGAGCACATGTGCCAGGGCGGGCTCGGCGATCGCGCCCAGCGCCAGCGAGCAGATGGTGATGCCGAGCTGGGCGCCCGCGATCATCAGCGGGATCTGGTTCATCGCCGACAGCGCCCACGCCGCCGGGCGCGAGGTCTGCGCCTTCGGCTCGATGACGGTACGGCGGGAGGCGATCAGCGCGAACTCCGCGCCGACGAAGAACGCGTTGCCCAGCAGCAGCGCGATCGTGATCAGGACGTTGTTCACTCGTCGTCCCCCGCCACCTGCACCAGGCGCACCAGCTCGACCCGGTGCCGGTCCATCTCCACCACGGTGAACTCCCAGCCGTGCGCCTCGACGAAGTCGCCGACCGAGGGGATGCGGCCCAGCTTGGCCATCAGGAAGCCGCCGAGCGTCTCGTACGGCCCCTCGGGCAGGCGGAAGCCGGTCTGCTCGTCGAGCTCGTCCTCGCGCAGCATGCCGTCCACCAGCCAGGTCCGTACGCCGCCGGGCACGGTCACCTCCACCGAGCCCGACTCCTCCTCCTCGGCGGTGTCATGCTCGTCGGCGATCTCCCCGACCAGCTCCTCGACCAGGTCCTCGATGGTGACCACGCCGTCGGTGCCGCCGTACTCGTCGACGACGATGGCCATGTCGGCCCGGCCCGCGCGCAGGGCGGCCAGCACCTTGTCCAGGTCCAGCGAGCCGGGCACCAGCACGGGCTCGCGGGCCACCGAGGCGACCGTGGTCGCGTCCCGGCGGTGCAGCGGCACCGCCAGCGCGTCGTTGACGGACACGACACCGGTGAGGGTGTCCAGGGTCTGCTCGTACACGGGGAAGCGGCTGTGGCCGGTCTCGCGCACCACGTCGAACAGCTCGGCGACGCTGGCCGACGCCGACAGCCCGACCACGTCGATGCGCGGCGTCATCGCCTCGGCCGCGTGCTTGTCGCCGAACCGGACCGTACGCTGGAGCAGCAGCGCGGTGTCCCCCGGCAGCGCGCCCGCCTGCGCCGAGATCGCGGCGAGCAGGCCCAGCTCCTCCGGCGACCGGGCGCTGGCCAGCTCCTCCTGCGGCTCGATGCCCATCCGCCGGACCAGCCAGTTCGCCGAGCCGTTCAGCGCCACGATCAGCGGCTTGAGGACCCGCGAGAAGACCCGCATC